>JBFGGA010000141.1:0-9582 GCA_041579295.1 Myxococcota bacterium
GGATCCGCGCGCGCATCCGCGAGCAGGCGAGCCCGCGACACGTGCCCGCGCGCATCGTGCAGGTGTCGGACATTCCGCGGACCCGCAGCGGAAAGATCGTCGAGCTCGCGGTGCGCGACGTCGTCCACGGGCGCGCGGTCGCCAATCGCGAGGCGCTCGCCAACCCCGAGGCGCTGGATCTGTTCGCCGCGCTCCCGGAACTCGAAAGCTAGAGTACAATCGCGGCCGCGGCGGCCGCGCAGCCGGCCACGCGCGAAGAGGTGCCGATGCGATTCCGACTCGTCTGGCTGCTGGGCGCCACCGTCTCGTTCGGTTTTGCGTCCGTCGCAGGGTCGCAACCGAATGTCCCTGGCGTGACCGATCTCACGCGGACCGAGGTGCTGTCGATCCAGACCCGCGACATCATCGAGGCCCTCGCCCCGGCGCGCGGCGCGCAGATCGATCCCGGGGCGCCGCCGACCGTGCGCCTTCCGGTGTACTTCGAGTTCGACTCGGACCGGCTCGAGCCCGACGCGGTCGTTCTTCTGGAGCGGGTGGGCACCGCGCTCTCGGCCGACGAGCTCGCGGGGTTCCGCTTCTCCGTCGAGGGGCACACCGACAGCGTGGGCCCGACCGAGTACAACGACGGACTCTCGCTGCGCCGGGCCGCCGCGGTGCGGCGCTTCCTCGCCAACGCGGACGTTCCGGGCGAGCGGCTCGAGGTCGTCGGGCGCGGCGAGTCCGACCCGGTTGCGAGCAACGAGAGCTCGGCGGGGCGGCAGCGCAACCGGCGCGTGGAGCTCATCAACCTCGGCGCGCAGCCGTAACCCCGTTGTTGCGCCGCTTCGCGCCGCTCCTGCTCGCGCTCTGCGCCGCCCCGCTGCGGGCCGACGCGGAGCCCGCAGACCTGATCGCGAAGGCGCGCCGCGCCGCGGAGCTCTGCGCGTCGGGCGCCGATGCGAGCGAGGCGCTGCGCGCGCTGCTCGTCGCCGTCGAGGTCGAGTACGGGCCGGGCCACGAAGCCGCGCAGCTCGTGCGCCTGTACGCGGGGGATTCGGGCCCGCCGCCCGCAGACGCCGGACCGGCCGATCGGCCGATCGACCCGGCCGTCGGTCGCGCGCTCAAGAAGCTGCGTGCCTGCACGCCCGCGCCCGCGGAAGAGCGCGAGATCCTCCCGGAGATCGGCTACGAGCAGCACCTCTCCGTCGCGCGGAAGCTCTACGAGCGCGCGCTCTACCGCCAGGCGCTCGCGTCCGCGCAGCTCGCGCGCGAGCACGCCGACGCGCCCTCCGCGCCCGCCGAACGGCTGCAGCTCCACGACCTGCTCGCGAAGATCCAGCTCCAGCTCGGCGATCGCGACGCGGCGATCCGCCAGGCGGACGCCGCGGAGCAGCTCGCCGCGCAGGTCGGCGCGATCGCAAACCGCATCGACTACGCGCGCCTGTACGCGGACGCGGGAGACCTCGAGAAGGCCGAGGTGCAGCTCGATCGCCTGAAGTCCGAGGTGAAGCAGCCCGCGGACCGCGCCGAGTACGCCGAGGTGCGGGGCTACGCGGACCTGCTGCTCGGTTCGCCGCGCGACGCGCTCGCGCAGCTCGAGGACGCGCTCGACGGCCATCGCCGCAGCTACGGGGCCGAGCACCCGTCGACGGCGGCCGTGCTGCAGCTGCAGGGCGACGCCCACCGGATGGCGGGCGACTTCCCCGCGGCGATCGCCGCCTACCGGGAGACGCTTCGCCTGCGGCGCGCGGCGCTCGGGCCCACACACGCCGAGAGCGCGCGAACCCAGAACGCGATCGGCGTGCTGCAGGCGGACATCGGGGATTGGGAGAGCGCGGACCGCGCGTTTGCGGCGGCGTACGAGATCCTCCGCGAGACCCCCGGCGGCGAAGAACGGGTCGACACCATCACGGTTCGCACCAATCGGGCGCTCGCGCGTTGGGGCTCGGCGCAGGACCGCGCGGCGGCCGATCAGTACGCGGCCGCGGTCGCGGACCTGAGCGCCGCGCTCGGCGACGATCACCCGGGCGTCGCGGCGGCGACGCGCAACCGCGCGCGGATGGAGTTCGATCTCGGCGAGCCCGAGCGCGCGCAGCAACTGCTCGAAGCCGCGCTTGCCGCGCAGCGCAGCGCGCTGGGCGCCGAGCATCCCGACCTCGCGCCGACTCGCCTCGCGATGGCGCGCCTGCTCGCCAAGCGCGGCAAGCTCGACGAGGCCGCCTCGGAGACCGATCGCGCGCTCGGGGTGTTGCTGCGCTCGCTCGGCGCGGAGCACCCGGTGGTGGCGCGCGCGCGCACCGCGCGCGCGAAGACCGCGCTCGCCCGCGGCGACGACGCCGCCGCGGTGGCGCACGCGCAGGCGGCGTCGCGCTCGATCGTCGTGTTCTCGCAGCGCACCTTCGGCGCGATCTCGGACCGCCAGCGCGCGCTGCTCTCGCAGGACAGCCACGAGGTGCTCGGCGCGCTGCTCTCGACGCGCGGCATCGACGCCGAGACGCTGTACCTCGACCTGCTCCCGCACCGCGATTCGGTGCTGCGGAGCACCGCCGCGCGGCGCGCGGGCTCGCGCGGCAAGGTTCAATTTGCGGCCGAGCTCGACGAGCTGCGACGGCGTTACGTGGCGGCGGTGCTCGGCAGCGGTCCGGGCACCGCCGAGCGCGTGAAGGCGCTCGCCGCGTCGATCGAGAACCTCGAGGTGCTGCAGGGTGCGCGCGGCGCGGCGCGGCCGGCCGACGATCCCGCGAACGTGCTGCGCGGCGCCTGCCGCAACCTCCCCTCCGACGCGGCACTGGTCAAGTTCGTCGCCTACGACCGGACCTCGCGCGGCGACGCGTTCGCGACCCAGCCCGCCTACGCGGCCTTCGTGGTCCGCGGCGAGGGCTGCCGGGTGAGCCGCGTCGAGCTCGGCGACGGCGCCGCGCTGCAGCAGTTCGCGGAGGACTTCGCGACCGCGATGCGCAACCAGCTGATGGACGAGCCCGTGGCGCGGGTGGAGCTCGCTCGCCTCGTGCTCGAGCCGCTGGCGGCTCCACTGGCCGGCGCGACCCGCTGGCTCGTGGTTCCCGACGGCGCGCTCTGGGGCATCCCGATCGGCGTGTTGCCCGACCCCGAGGATCCGAACCGCTACCTGCTCGAGCGCGTGACGATCGGCTACCTCACCTCGACCTACGAGCTCGCGGACGCGTCGATTCAGCAGGGCCGCGCCGGGGCGCTCGACCGCTCGCTGCTCGTGGGAGCACCCGAGTTCGGCGGCCAGGAGAGCGGCGGCCCGGTGGTGCTGACCGACACCGGCCCCTGTCAGCTGCCGCCGTTCGAGCCGCTGCCCGCCACGCGCCGCGAGCTCGACGAGATCACCGAGCTGCTCGCGCAGCCGCAGCGGCTGCTCGGCGCCGAGGTGACCAAGAGCCGGATCGAGGGGGAGCTCGCCAAGCGGCCCCGCCTGATCCACTTCGCGACGCACGCGTACTTCGCGGGCAACGCGGGCTGCGCGCGGGTCAGCCAGGACGAGGGGCTGCGCGAGCGGCCCATCGCGCCCAACCCGCTGCTGCTCTCGGGCATCGTGCTCGCGGGCGCGAATCGGCCCACCCGCGTCGAGTCCGAGGGCGAGAGCGGGATCCTCACCGCGTACGAGGTCGCGGGGCTCGACCTCGAGGCCGCGGACCTCGTGGTGCTCTCGGCCTGCGATACCGGGACGGGGCTCGCGCTGCGCGGTCAGGAAGTGCTCGGTCTGCGCTGGGGCTTTCGCGCGGCCGGCGCGCAGGCGTTGGTGACGAGCCTGTGGCGCAGCAACGACGCCGCGACGAGCCGCATGATGCGCGGCTTCTACGCGGCGCTGACCTCCGACGAGCTGCGGGCCGACGCGCTGCGCGGCGCCGAGGCGCTGCGCAGCGCGAAGCTCGCGCAGCTCGCGAGCGAGACGCGCCTCGGCATCCGCCGCCCGCTGATCTGGTCGAACTTCATCTTCTCGGGCGTGCTGTAGGTCAGAAGTTGCAGTGCTCGCCCGGGATGCCGCCGCCGCAGTCGGGCACTTCCAGCTCGAACGTCTCGCGGAGCTGCTCCTCCTGCGAGGGGTCGTCGAACGGGTCGAGCACGACGTCGACGCCCTCACCGCCCTTGGTGGTCTCGATCGCGGGCCCCGCGTCGATCGAGACCGGCGGCAGCTCGACGGCCGCGACGTCGACCGCCACCACCCGCTCCGTCGCGCGGTTGGCCTGGGCGGTGCGGTCGATCTGCGCCGCGATGTCGTGGAAGTCGAACAGGCAGCCGCCGAGCAGCGCGAGGTCCTGCTCGCTGACCTGCTGCTTCTCGCGCGGCGCTCCAGTTGGCGCGACGGTGAGCTGCTCGAGCGCGCCGATCGTCGTACCCTCCGCGCACTGCGGAATGCCGGGCTCCGCGGGCAGCCCGAACGGGGTGCAGTCCACGCCGTCGCGCTCGCGGATGTTGACGCGGCTGTCCGAGGAGGTGAAGGTCGCCTCGCCGGTGGCCGGATCCACCGTCACGTAGACGATCGTGCCGAGGATCGTCGCGATCGCCGCGGGCGTGTGGATCTCGATGCGCTCGCCGGGCTCGCGCGGCTCGACGACCATGCGCAGCGTGCCGGACTCGACGTTCACGATCCGGTTGCCGCGCCTCGGGTTGGTCGCGAACGAGATCCGCGTCTGGCCGCAGAGCTCCACGACGGCGCTTTCGTCCAGCAGGATCGAGCAGCCGCTCTGGTCGGCGGTCTCGAGCCTGTCGTCGTCGGCGAGCGCGGTGTGGCTGCCGAGCGCGCCCGCCGAGCTCGAGGCCTGCCCCTTGACCGACGTCAAGCGCGCTTCCTGGGCCGCCCCCGCGCTCTGCGTCGCGAGCGCGAGCGCGCCCGCGAGGATTGCGCAGAGCAGGGTCCTTCCGTTCTCGAGAGCTCCGATCAGCATGTTCCTCATCCTCTCTCCTGTTGCTTCAGCTTACACGCTTCGCGCTAGAAACGATACGTCAAATATCCGCCCACGATTTCGCGGTCGTATTCGTAGAGCGGGACGTTCGATTCGTTGAAGGTGAACGAGCCCGCGATCGACACCTGCCAGTGATCGCCGAGCGCCTTGTTGGCCTCGAAGGTCACGCGGTGCTGGAAATCGTCGCGCTCGTAGGGCGTCGGCGGCGGGCCGTCCGCGTCCGCGGTGGCGATGCTGTCGTTTCGGTAGTCGCGGTCCGTCAGCCGATACAGGACCGACAGATCGACTTCCCCCGGGAGCTCTGCGCCGAAGCCGATGGAGAATTCCCAGGAGTGGTAGGCGAACTCGGTGCCCTCCGTGTCGCGGAAGTCTCCCAGAGCGCCGATCCGGAAGTAGGTGAAGGGCAGGAAGCCTGGAAGATGGGCTTCCGGAAACAGGAACTGATTGAAGCCGACGACGTAGCGCTGGCCGTCGCGGTCGAGCGCGCTGCCGGGTATTCCAGCGGGTGTGAATGCCGGGACCAGCAGCGACCGTTTGAAGTCCTCCTCGTAGAACTGAAAGTAGAGCTGGCTGAACCCCCAGCCGCTCGCGCGGTACGAGACGGACGGCGTCACGCGGTGGAGCTCGCGAAACTTCCGCGTGTCGAACGCGTCGATCCAGGTGTACGCGTAGTCGTAGCGGAGGTTGAAGGTCAGCGGGTCGAACTCCGCGGCGGTGGTGAGGTAGCCCACGTGGGTCATCAGGTCGACGAAGGTCTCGTCGAAGTGCGAGCTCAGGTAGCCGTCGTAGCCCGCGGTGGCCGAGAAGCGCTGGTCGTCGTAGAGCCGATAGCTGCCGCGGATCCGGTAGACGCCGCGGCCGTCCTTGTGGCCGTCAAGCGTGCGCCCCGCGAGCGTCGGGTTGCTGTCGTAATCGAGCCCGGCCGTCATCGCGAGCGACCAGCGCCGCGCGGGCTCCGCGGCGCGCGCGACCTGCTTCGCGAGGTTGCGCGCGGAGTCCGAGAGGGGCGAGATCGGCGACTGCTCGACCTCCGCGAACGCCCCCGCGGCCGCCGGGAAGTCCTGCAGGTGCGCCTGCGCGAGCCCCGTGTAGTAGAGGGCCTGCGCGCGCAGCTCGTCGTCGAGCTCGACGGCGCGCCGCAGGAACGGCAGTGCGTCGCGGTGGTCGCCCGCGCGAAACGCCGCGATGCCCGCGAACAGCTGCGCGCGCGCGTCGTCGGGCGCGGCGGCGAGCACCCGGTCCAGCTCGCGCCTCGCCTCGGCGGTCTGGCCGGATTCGAGCAGCGCGGACGCGAGGTCGAAGCGGAAGTCGGAGTCCTCGGGGTCGAGCTCGAGGGCGCTGCGGTAGCGCGCGATCGCCGCCTCGAAGTCGCCGCGCTCCGCGGCGATCAGGCCGAGGTAGTGGATCGCCGCGGTGTCCTCGGGGTCCTCGGCGAGCACGGACTCGAAGGACGCCTGCGCGGCGTCGAAATCCCCGCGGCCGTAGGCGACGACGCCCTGGTGGAAGGCGATCTCCGACCGCACCGAGGCGCCGGCGCTCGGCGGGAGCGCGGCCAGCGCGATGGCGAGCGCGCTCGCGACGCAAAGGCTTCGAAGCGACTGGCGCGCCGCGCACCCAGCCTGCAACTGCGAGCGCAAGATCGGGTCCTCCATCCACTCTTCGCGAGACGCCGCGCGGCCCGGGCCGCTAGGTTACTGCGCGGCGCGGCCCGCCGCTCACGGCTGAAGGCGAAAAGCGCGCCGCGGCTGGGTTCGTGAGCGCGACATCTTGCATTGGATCAAGGAGCGGCGGGGGTGTCAACTCGCTTTTTCAAGTATTTCAAGGGGGTAGCGCGTTGCCGCCGCTTCGCGCCGGCCATTTGGATCGAGCGCCGCGCTCGCGCGGGCTTGCCATGTGCAACTCGCGTGCAAGACGCACCGGCTTCGCGGCGCGATCCGAGCGGGCGCGCTCGTGCGGCTCTCCGAGCTACGCCCGTGGCCGGCGCCGCGTGGAATGGCGCCGGTAATTTCGCGCGATCGCCGGAAAATGCATGACTTTTGCGGGTCCTTCGCGGCATAATTCACTTCGGGTTATTTTCCACCCAGCAGGGCTTTGGCAACTCCCGTTGCGGAAGCGCGGCGCTGAGGGAACACGATCGACGATGGCAGTGGGATTCCAATCTCGGCGCGCGCGGCTCGCTCTCGCGATCGGCCTGATCGCCGCGCTCGGCGCGACCACTGCGAGCGCCGACGGACTCTCCGTCCAGTTCGTCTCGCAGAACCCCCCGAACCCGGTTCCGCGCGCGACGCCTTCGATCGACTACACGGTGCGTACGGAGAACTTCGCCGCGGGCGGCGATCCGACGACGATCGGCGTCGGAATCGAGATCCTCGTCAATGGCGTCCGGGTGCCCGCGAGTTCGCCAGACTTCAGCGCGAGCGGCTGCATCGTGGATCCCAGCCCGGGCCTCTCCGACTTCTGGGCCTGCAACGACCTCGCCGAGGGTGGATCGCAGACCATCGTCTTCACCTGGAACGCGCCGGTCGTGGGCGACACCAGCATCGAGTTCCGCGGCTTCTGCCAGGTTCTGCCCGTGCCGCCGGGCGGCTTCCAGCCCTGCACCTCCGCGAACAGCGATTTCGCGTTCACGAGCTTCGTCAACCTCCCCGCGGACGGCGTGATCGATACCCCCACCGGAGACGTCGAGATCAACCTCGGAGAATCGGTGAGCTTCACGGGCAGCGGCACTGACCCGGAAGGCGACACGCCGCTGACCTTCTACTGGTTCTTCGGCGGCGGTGCGCCCGACAGCTTCTTGGAGGATCCGGGCCCCGTCACGTTCGATACGCCCGGGGTCTTCGTGGTGACGTTCTGGGTTGCGGATGCGTTGGGCGCGTGGGATCCCACGCCGGACACGGTCACCGTCACCGTGCTGGACCCCTTCCCTCCGGTCGTGATCAGCAACGGCACGATCAAGCTCGGCGTCCGCTCGCAGGGCCACCTCAACATCCCCAATGCCGGCATCCCGTCGATCCAGAGCTCGACGACCGCTGTGGGCTTGCGGCTGATCTTTCCCGATGGGACCGAGAGCGAGGCCACCGCGCCGGGCTGCCTTTGCGAAGGCTGGGGCGCGGCCGCCAACGGCGTCTCGGGCTACGCGAACGTCGACGTCGATGGCATCGTCAACATCGGCACCGTGGAGTTGGCGAGCACCGCGACCACTGCGGATTCGACGGTCGACATCGGGACCACACTCCGGGTGCGGCACGAGTACTTCCCGAGCCCCGAGACGCCGTTCCTCTACGAGGTGAGGGTGACGATCACGAACATCTCGGGCGGACCGATTAGCGACCTCCGCTACCGGCGCGTGATGGACTGGGACATCGCACCGACCACCTTCAGCGAATTCGTGACGATCGATTCCGGCACGGCCGTGGATCTCGTGTACACGAGCGACAACGGCTTCGCGAGCGCGAACCCGCTCTCGGGAGCGAGTTTCATCAACTTCACGGGTGACGCGGTGGACAATGGGCCCACCGATCATGGCGCGCTGTTCGACTTCGACTTCGCGGACGTCACGGAGGCGACGCCGCTCGCCGACGGCGCATCGAAGGTGTTCAGCATCTTCTACGGCGGCGCGTTCGACGAGCCCTCCGCGGTCGCGGCCGTCGCGGCCGTCGGTGCGGAGGCGTTCTCGTTCGGCCAGCCGAACGTGTCGCCGCCCGAGGACCACGGCGAGCCCAACACCTTCATCTTCGCGTTCTCGGGGATTGGCGGGGCGCCGGTCGTGCCAGCCTGCGAGCTGCAGCCGGAGACCTCGGTCAACGCGCCGGGCGGCGCCCACCAGGTGACCGCCACGGTGACGGAGACGGGCGCCCCGGTGGAGGGCGCGCTCGTCGACTTCGACGTGACGGGCGCGAACCAGACTTCGGGCTCCGAGACGACCGACGCGAACGGCCAGGCGCTGTTCGGCTACTTCAGCAACCAGAACTTCGGCGCCGATCGGATCACGGCCAGCGGCGAGCTGACGAACGAGGTGGGCCAGCGGTTCCCCTACTCGTGCACGGCGCTCCAGTTCTGGGACGAGGACTGCAACGAGAACGGCATCGCGGACACCTGCGACATCGAACCCTTCGGCTTCGGAGAGGTCTGCGCAGAGGTTCCCGGCGCGGGCGGCAGCTCCGACGTGAACGAAAACGGCATCCCGGATGACTGCGAGGCCACCCCGACGCCCACGCCGACCGCGACCCCGACGGCGACGCCGACCGCAACTCCGACCGCGACACCCACCGCGACCCCGACTGCGCTTCCGACGCCCACGCCGACTCCGACACCCACCGCGACCCCGACCGCGACGCCCACCTCGACCCCGACAGCCACACCCACACCGACACCCACGGCTACGCCTAGCGCGACACCCACCGCGACGCCGACAGCCACACCCACGGCGACGCCCACCGCGACACCGACCGCCACGCCGACTGCGACGCCGACGTCCACGCCCACGGCGACGCCGACCGCGACACCGACTGCGACGCCGACCGCGACGCCCACGGCCACGCCAACTGCGACGCCGACGGCCACGCCGACCGCGACACCGACTGCGACGCCGACCGCGACGCCCACGGCCACGCCAACTGCGACCCCGACGGCCACACCGACCGCGACGCCGACGGCGACACCCACCGCGACA
>JBFGGA010000142.1:0-9440 GCA_041579295.1 Myxococcota bacterium
CCGCTATGATCAGCGCATCGTCGAACGCCAGGTCGGCGATGAACAGCGCCATCGTGAATCCGATCCCCGCGAGCAGACCTGCTCCGGCGAGCATTCCCCAATCCATGTCCGTAGGGCGACTCGCAAGCCCCGAACGCACGGCAAGCCACCCGAAGGTCACGATCCCGACGGGTTTTCCGATCGTGAATCCGACGAAGACCGCGACCGTGACAGGGCTGCCGACGTCCGCCGAGGACAACGGCATTCCGGCATTGGCGAACGCGAAGAGCGGCATGATCGCGAAGCTCACCCAGGGATGCAGCATCATCTCCAGGCGTTCGACTGGCGACAGCGTCTCCCGGATCGCGACCTCGCTCACTCGCCATGCCCTGCGACCTCTCGTCATGTCGCTTCGGCGGTCCCCGGATGGATCGGCGACCACCCGATCCAGGATTGCCTGAAGTCGATCGTCGCTCACCCATTTTCCGGCCGGCGTCAGCAGGCCCAGCACCACGCCGGTGATGGTGGCGTGGATGCCAGAGGCATCCACAGCCAGCCAGGTGACTACTCCCACCAGGAAGTAGAGCGGTATGCTGCGGACGCCGAGCAGTGCCATCCCGCGTACGCTGGCGATGCCGAGCGCGCCCAAGGCAAGCGCTGCCCAGGCGAGCTGGCTGCCGTAGCCGATCGCAACCACCAGAATGGCACCGATGTCATCGACGATCGCAAGCGACAGCATGAAGATCCGCAAGCTCTGAGGGATGCGCCGCCCCAAGAGAGCCAGGCAGCCGATGACGAACGCGGTGTCGGTCGCCATGACTGTGCCCCAGCCGTGCGCGCCTTCTCGACCCAGCTGCAGCGTCAGGTACAGGGCCGCGGGCACGAGCATCCCACCCAGGGCGGCCGCGATCGAGAAGGCCGCCATGCGCGGGCTTCGGAGCTCGCCTCGGACCAGCTCGCGCTTGAGCTCCAACGCGACGACGAAGAAGAAGAACGTCATGAGACCGTCGTTGATCCACTCTCGCGACGATCGCGCGAACTCGAACGAGCCGATCCGAATCCCGACGGGCACCTCCCAGGCGCTCAAGAAGGAGTGAGCCCAGGGCGAGTTGGACAGCGCCAGGGCGGCGACGGTGAACAGCAGAAGAATGCCGCCGCCGAGGGCCTCGATGCGCAGGAACCACGCGAACGGCTTCGTCAGCCGGTCCACGAGCTCCACCGGCAGCCGATCGAACTCCGTATCTGCTAGTCGATTCTGATTCATCCCGACTCGCCCACGCCGCTGGGCGCGGCGGTCATTTCCGCTCGCGTCCTAGGGTCGAAGTCATCCGCGGAAGAGAGCTCCTGATTTACGAGGGTTCGAGCGCCCCCGCCTAACGGAGCCAACGGCCCACGTCCCAAGACATCCGAAACTCTAGCGCCACCGGCCGCCCAGCAAGCTACGCGACGGCCGAACGTCGGTGCCCCCCGCCATCCTCTAGCTTCGTTGCATCTCTCCGACGGACCGAGTCAGACACGCGTCCGTCCTCCCCTGCCGGCTGCCGCTCCGCTCCCGTGACCTGCGCTGCGGCAAAGGCCGCGCCCTCCCCTGCGGTCCGTTCACGCCCTCTGCCTCGCGGCCGTACCTGGCCGGCTCTCCGTGTCGGGCGAGAGGGCCGGCCCAGAACGGGCCCATCAGGGGAGCGAGAACACGATGTCCGATCAACACAACGCCCGACTGATCCGAGAGGTCGCCATCCGCTACGTCGGTGCACGCCGACGCTGCCCCGATGAGATCCGCGAACCCGCGAACGTGGCGGCCTACCTGCGCCGCCGGATCTACGACGACGCGCGCGAGTTCATGGGAGACTGGTACGTGATCGGGTTCATTCCAATCACTCTCCCGTTTTTCAGCGAGGAGGGTGCCACAATGGCGTGGAAAGCTACCGGCTCACCGACGAGGGGGTCATCGAGACCACCTACACCTTTCGCGATGGCGCTTTCGATGGGCCGGAGAAGCGCTTTACACCCAAGGGATGGGTGCATGACCATGAAACCAACGCCGAATGGCGCATGCAGTTCCTGTGGCCCTTCAAGGCGGCTTACCTGATCGTCTACCTCGACCAGGAGTACCAGACGACCATCATCGGCGTACCCGACCGGAAGAATCTCTGGATCATGTCTCGAGATCCGCAGATTGGCGAAGCCGAGTATCAGCGGATGCTCAGCCACGCAGCGAGCCTCGGCTACGACACCGCGAAGGTGAAGCGCGTGCCCCAACGGTGGCTCCCGTCCCCACGCCCGGCCAACTAGAACGCCGTTCTGGATCTACGGTGGGCAACGGTTGCTCGGGTCTCTCGCCAGAGATCCCTGTCGAGCGGTAGGCTGTCTCGGAACCACACGGGAAACGATGAACCAGCGAGCCGTTGCCACCCTGAGTCTTTGCGTTCTCAGCGCTACACACAACGGCTGCGTGACCGCGATCGTCGCCGCCTTCCAGCCTGAGAACATCGGAGTGGAGACGATCGTCCTCGTCACGACCGACGCGGACGGGGCGTCTCACGAGCGGGTGCTGTCGCCCATCGACTACGACGGTCGGCTCTTCGTTTCCGCGAACCACTGGCCGCGCGCGTGGTACCATCGCGCGCTCGAGAATCCGGAGGTCAGCGTGATCCGCAACGGCGAGACCAGCGACTACCGCGCGGCCCCGGTGAGCGACGAGGACCGCGAGCGCCTCCTCGAGGAGCCGGGGTTTCCGCTGGTCGCCTACGTCTTCACCGGCTTCGCACCGCGGCAGTTCCTCCGGCTGGATCCGCGCTAGGCCGTTTCGCTCGCAGCGCCAACCCCGACCCCCCACCGGCCTCGTCACGCGTTGACCAATTGCGACGCGGCATCCGGTCGGCGCCCGAGCGCGCGCCCCCGGCGGGCCCGTCGGCTGGAATTTGACCCTCCAGGGCGGGGCGAGTAGAGTCGAGAGCGCCTTGCCGAGAACCGCGATCGCAGGGTCCCGCTCGATCACGAACCTCGTGAACCCCGTCAGATCCGGAAGGAAGCAGCGGTAGCGGGGATTCGGTTGCGAGCGGGGGCGCCCTGCGATCCCGGCTCTCCGCAGCGCGTCGGCGCTCGCCGGGCTGCGGCCGGCGCCGGCCGAACTGGACGGACAGGACTCGATGGCGTTCCCCCACTCCCTGCGCGCCCCATGAGCTACCAGGTCCTCGCCCGCAAGTGGCGCCCCCGAAACTTCGACGAGGTCTACGGCCAGGCCCACGTCACGACGCCGCTGCGCAACGCGATCCGCTCGAATCGCGTGCCCCACGCGGTGCTGCTGGCGGGCCCGCGTGGGACCGGCAAGACCACGCTCGCGCGCATCCTCGCCCGCTGCCTGAACTGCGAGAAGGGGCCGACGGACACGCCCTGCGGCGAGTGCGTCGCCTGCGCGGAGATCGCTGCGGGCCATTCGACCGACGTCCGCGAAGTCGACGCGGCGAGTCGGACCGGCGTCGACGACGTGCGCGAGCTGATCGAGGCGATCCGCTACGCGCCCTCGCCCGGCAAGCAGCGGATCTTCGTCGTCGATGAAGTCCACATGTTGTCGACCTCGGCGTTCAACGCGCTGCTCAAGACGCTCGAGGAGCCGCCGCCGAACAGCCTCTTCGTGTTCGCGACCACCGATCCCGACAAGGTTCCCGCCACCGTGCTGTCGCGCTGCCAGCGCCACGACCTGCGGCGCATCGCGGTGCGCGAGATCGTCGAGAGCCTGGGTGCGATCGCCAGCGCGGAGGGCGTTTCGATCTCGGAGCCGAGCCTGCTCGCGATCGCGCGCGAGGCGGACGGCTCCCTGCGCGACGCCCTGACCCTGCTCGATCAGATCATCTCGTGCGGCGGGACCGAGATCGAGGACGATCAGGTGACGGAGATCCTCGATCTCGTCGACCGAAGACTCGTGCTCGCGATCGCGGAGGCCTGCGTCGACGGAGACGCCGCCGCGGCCGTCGAGGCTTGCGCGCGCGCGGGCGCGAGCGGCATCGACGCCAAGCGCCTCGGCGAGCACCTGCTCGCGCTGCTGCGCGATCTGGTCGTGCTGCGCATCGCGCCCGCGGCGGAAGGCCTGGTGGAGGGAGGCGACGCGGAGATCGCGGAGCTCCGCGCGCTGTCCGAGCGCTGCGAGGAAGGCCGGCTGCGGCGAATGTTTCGCGCGCTCCTCGTCGAGCAGGAGGACCTCGCCTGGGCGCCCCAACCCCTCGCGGTGCTCGAGATGGCGGTGGTCCGGCTCGCGACGATGCCGGCGGGCGACGACGTCGCGCAGCTGCTCGCGCGGATCGACGCGCTCGAGCGCGCGCTGCGCAGCGATCCCCCGGGCGGCGAGTCCGGGGGCGGCGCGCCGCGCCCCAAGCGCGGCCGCGGGGCTTCGGGCTCCGGCTCCTCGCGAGCGAAGGGGGCGGCGCCGACGGGAGCCGAAGGCGGATCTCGGGGCGTGAAGGAAGCAGCCGCGCCGGAAGCGGCTCCGGCCGATTTCTCCCCGAGCGACGGGAGCTTCGACGCCCACCCGGCCGTGGTGCTCGACCGCCTGCGCGGATTCATCGGCCGGGAAAAGCCGGGGCTGGTCGCCGCGCTCGAGGGCGCCCGGCTGATCGAGCGCGACGAACGACACATGCGGTTGTTCATCGAGGAGCCCTTCGCCGCCAGTCGCCTGCGGGATCGACTCGACGCGCTCGAAGCCGCGTGCGAGCAGTTCTTCGGCCAGCCGATTCGGGTGCGGGTCGAGACCACCGAGGCGGAGGCCGAAGCGAAGAGCGGAGAGACCGCGAAGGCAAAGACTGCGCTCGACGGAGAGGCGCTGCGAGAGATCACGCAGCGAGCGCTCCAGAACCCCGCGGTCAACCGCGCGATCGAGCTCCTCGACGGAGAGATCATCGAAATCCGACCCACGGGAAACGCGCGATGACCTCCCCCAATCTCGCCGAGCTCTTCCAGAAGGCGCAGCAGGCCCAGCAGAAGATCGCCGAGCTGCAGCGCGACCTCGCGCAGCGGCGCGTCGAGGGGGAGTCCGGCGGCGGGATGGTGACCGTCGTGGCGACCGGGGCGCTGCGCATCCTCGAGATCCGGATCGAGCCCTCGCTGCTGAGCTCGGGCGACGCGAACATGATCCAGGACCTCACGGCGGCGGCCGTCAACGCGGCGCTCGCAAACGCGCAGCGGATGGTCCAGGAGGAATTTCAGCGCGCCTCGATCGACATCCAGCTGCCGGGATCGATCGGCGCGGGGGACCCCGAGTAGGCGATGCAGCGCACACCTGCACCGATCGAGCGACTGATCGCCGCCCTCAAGAAGCTGCCGGGCATCGGCGAGAAAAGCGCGACGCGCCTCGCCTTCTACCTGCTCGGAGCCCCCGACGCGCTCGCGCGGGAGCTGGGCGAAGCGATCGAACGCCTCAAGAGCGAAATCGTGCTGTGCGAGGTGTGCTTCGATCTCACAGAAGCATCCCCCTGCGCGATCTGCCGCGACGATCGCCGGGATCCGTCCGTGATCTGTGTGGTCGAGGAGCCCGCGGACGTCGTGGCCATCGAGCGCAGCCGGGCCTTCCGGGGCCGCTACCACGTGTTGGGAGGGACGCTCGCGCCGATCGACGGGGTCGGGCCCGAGCAGCTGCGGATCGCCGAGCTCGAGGCCCGCCTGAAATCCGGCGAGGTGGGCGAAGTCATCCTGGCCACCAACCCGAACGCCGAGGGCGACGCGACCGCCCATCACATCTCCGCGCTGCTCGCCGGGACGGGTGTGAAGTTCAGCCGGATCGCCTGCGGGATGCCCCTGGGCGGAGATCTCGAATACGCAGACCACGTCACCATCGGCCGCTCACTGGAAAATCGCAACCCCATCTGAACGGGCATCGGGCTAAAGACCCATCCCGAGTGAGCCGAACCACTCGCCGGACTTGTGCTTGCCGAGGGTTTGGCGTACGCGGTAACGTGCGTGGGCGAAACCCCCGGCGATCCCACTGCTTGTAGAGGCAATTGCCGATGAATGACACGCAGCTGGTGATGTACGACGAGGACTATCGCAAGATCCTGGCCGTCATTCAGAAGCTCGTTCGGGACGCAAATGCCAAGGGCATCTTCGTCGTGGACCGCAACGGCCAGCTCATCGGCGAAGCCGGCGAGATGCGCGGGATCGACACCACGAGCCTCGCCTCGCTGACCGCGGGTTGCATCGCGGCGACCGGGGGCCTCGCCAAGATCGTCGGCGAAGAGGAGTTCCCGATCCACTTCCATCAGGGCCAGCGGGACAACCTGCACATCACGCTCGTCGCGAAGCGCATCATCCTCGTCGTGATCTTCGACGACCGCAGCTCGCTCGGTCTGGTCCGGCTGAGGGTGAAGAAGGCGGGGCTCGAGCTCGCCAAGATCTTCGAACAGATCCAGAAGCGCTCGGAGCAGGCACAGGCGGGGGGAGGCGGCGATGCGCCTTTCTCCGAGATCACGGACGAAGACATCGACAACCTGTTCTCGATGTAGATCGCCAATGTCATTCATCAACTATTCGTCGCGCGAAATCAACTGCAAGATCGTCTACTACGGGCCCGGCCTGTGTGGCAAGACGACCAACCTGCAGTTCATCTACAACAAGACGAATCCCGATCTGAAGGGAAAGATGATCTCGCTCGCGACCGAGACCGAGCGCACCCTGTTCTTCGACTTCCTGCCGCTCGCGCTGGGGCAGATTCGCGGATTCAAGACCCGCTTCCATCTGTACACCGTTCCAGGTCAGGTGTTCTACGACGCGAGCCGCAAGCTGATCCTCAAGGGCGTGGACGGCGTGGTGTTCGTGGCCGACAGCCAGATCGAGCGCATGGAGGCGAACCTCGAGAGTCTCGACAATCTGCGGCTCAACCTCGCCGAGCAGGGCTACGAGCTCGACAAGACGCCCTACATCATTCAGTACAACAAGCGCGACCTCCCCAACGCGGCGCCGCTCGACGAGATCCGGCGGCTCCTCAACCCCACCGGGGTGCCGGACTTCGAGGCCTGCGCGACGGTGGGAACGGGCGTGTTCGAGACACTGAAGGCTGTGGCCCGCGCGGTGCTGAGCGATCTCAAGCAGATGAGCAAGTAGGCGCGCCGGAGCGCCCGGCGACCGATCGATCCTTCAAATTCGAATCGGGGAGGGGTACCATCGGGTGGTGCCCCACGTCGCCGTACGTTCGCGCAAGGTCTACTACGAATTCCACGGCGAGCACGCCGGCATCCCACTGATCCTGATCATGGGTGCGGGGGGGTCCTGCCGCGGCTGGCTCCCCATCCAGGTCCCCGAATTCTCGCGGCATCACCGCACCTTGATCTTCGACCACCCGGGCGTGGGCGGCAGCGAGGACTCGGGCGGCGCGCTCACCACCGCGGGCCTCGCGGACGACACGGTCGGACTGATGAACGCCCTGGAAATCGAGCAGGCCAACGTGCTCGGGGTGTTCATGGGCGGCATGGTCGCGCAGGAGATGGCGCTCCGACATCCCGATCGGCTGCAGCGCCTGATCCTCGCGGGTACCTACGCGCGCCCCGACGCCAAGCGGCGGATGCTGATCCAGCAGTGGCGGGCGCTATCGCTCGGCGGCGCCTCGGTGGAGGTGATGGTTCGCGAGCGCCTGCTCTGGACGCTGCAGGACGAGACCCTCGAGCAGACCGATCTGATCGAGGCGATGATCGAGTTCTTCATCCGGGACGGGGCGCCGCTCACCCGGGAGGTCTTCGCGCGGCAGTGCGACGCCTGCCTCGCGCACGACACCGCCGACCGGCTGCGCGAAATCCGCCACCCCACGCTCGTGATCTGCGGCCGTCGGGACCGCCTCACACCGCCCCACTTCCACCGCGAGCTCGCGGACGAGATTCCCGACGCGCACCTCGTGACGATCCCCTACGGCGGCCATCTCGTGATGGCCGAGTCGGCCGAGCACTTCAACAACACCGTTCTGCAATTCCTCGCCGAGCCGACCGCCTAGCGCGGGCTCCAGGATCTCCCGCCGCCGCAACGCGAATCCGCGGGATTCTCGTCACGGCCCGGTCGACTTGCGGATCCGCAATCGCCGCGCCGTCGAGGCGAGCACCGGGCTGCGGGTCAGCGCCGCGCGCAGACTTCGCCCGGAGAGCGGGAACCCGGCCCCGACCACGACCCGATTGTCGTAGTCCTCGACGGCGATCTGCAGCGTGTTCGCGAAGAGTCGCTGCATCGCGCGGGCCACGCAGGCCGCTTCGTCGATCGCGTTGCTGATCAGGATGCCGCCGGGCCGCAGCTGGCGGGCCGCGAGGGCGAGGCCGGGATCGGGCATCCAATCGGGCTTGCGGACGTTCCTGCGGCTGCCCACGAAGACGTCGTCGAGGATGGCGTCGAAGCGCCTGCGCGTGCGCTCCAGGTAGCGCCGCGCGTCGCCCCGCACGACGTCGACATCGAGCCCGTCGAGGTCGAACCAGCGGCGCGCCGCGCGAACGACGCCGGGATCGATCTCGACGCCGGTGATCCGCGCGCGGGGCGCGAGCGCGCGCGCGACCCTCGCCGCGCTGCCGCCGCCCAACCCGAGGATCAGCACGCGGTCCCGCCTGGGCTTGGGGAGCAGCAGCAGCGGCGCCGCGAGCGCGTCCCAGACCGAGCCCGTCGCCGCCTTGCCGGGCTCGTACCACGAGGCGAAGGTCCCGTCGATCCGCAGCGCGCGTCCCTTGCCGCTGCGCTTGACCTCGACCCGGTTGGCTCGATGGCTTCGGGTGCGGGGGGGCATCCGGTCTCCTCGGGCGGCGGTTGGCGCGACAAGGAGTATCGGAGACCGCACGCGCTCGCCATCGCGAGCGCGCGAGCGATAGAATGCCCGCATGGATCGGGGGCTCTTCGCGCCGGCGTGCGGCGACATCGCTCGCGTCGCGCTGCCGCTGCCGTCGCGCGACCTCTTCGAATACGCGGTGCCGGACGAGCTGCACGACCGCGCGCAACCGGGCTGTCGCGTGCGGGTTCGCGTCCGCGATCGCCTGCTGACCGGCGTGATCGTCGAGCGCAGCGCCCACCCGCAGTTTCAAGGTCGTCTGCTTCCGATCGAAGGCCTCGTCGATCTCGAGCCCGCACTCTCGCAGGCCATGCTGGAGCTGCTGCGCGGGGCCGCGGACGAGGTCCTCTGCCCGTTCGGGATCGCGCTCGCCACCGCGCTGCCCAGCGGCTCCGCGCCGCGCACCGCGGCGGGCTACGCGATCACGCCGAACGGACGCGCGGCGCTGGCCGCCGGCGCGGTCGCCGCGCCCGAGCGGTCGCTGCTCGCAGCGCTGGAACGGCGCGCGAGAACCCGCAGCGACCTCGGCCGGCTCGGCGGCGCCAAGCGGATCGCGGCGCTGGAGCGCGATGGGCTCGTGGCCCGCACGTCGCTGCTCCTCCCGGCGGCCGCGCGACGCGCGACGATCCGGACCGCGCGGCTGGCGTCGGGGGTGGACGCCGAGGCGGCCGCCGAGGCGGCG
>JBFGGA010000143.1:0-9412 GCA_041579295.1 Myxococcota bacterium
CCGATCGGGTGGTCGGCATCCACATGGTCGGCGCGGACGCCGCCGAGATCGTCCAGGGGTTTGCGGTCGCGCTCCGCTGCGGCGCCACCAAGGCGCAGCTCGACGCGACGCTCGGCATCCATCCGACGGCGGCCGAGGAGTTCGTCACGATGCGCGATCCGGTCTGACGAAGCGCTCCGACGGTGCGCCGGCCGGCGCTTCGCCCGCGAGGTTCGCGGCGCCCGAGCCGGCTTTGAGGACGCTGCGCTCGCGGAGGTAGTCGATGACTTCGCGCGCCTCCGCGCGTTCGCGCTCGAGGAACTGCGCCACCGCGGCGGCGAGCCGCGGCTCCACGAGAAAGTGCAGGCTGTAGGTGGGCTGCGGGTCGAAGCCGCGCAAGAACTTGTAGTCGCCGCCCGCCCCGGGCTCGAAGCGCTCGATTCCCGCCGCGATGCAGTGCTCGATCGCCGCGTAGTAGCAGACGTTGAAGTGGAGGTGCCGGGCGTTCTGCAGAGCCCCCCAATAGCGACCGTAGAGCGCGTCGCCCTTGATCACGTTCGTGGTACACGCGATGACCTCGTCTCCACGCCGCGCGACGACCGCGCAGAGTCGGTGCCGGAAGCGCTCGCGGAGCAGCTCGAAGAAGCGCAGGTTGAGGTACTGGCGCCCCCAGTAGCGGTTTTCGATCGTCTCGAGATAGCAGGCGAACATCCGCTCGAAGAGATCGTCGGGGATGGCATCACCCGTCAGCGCTTCGATCGCGATCCCCTGGCGCTCCATCTCGCGGCGCTCGCGCTTGATCTGGTTGCGCCGCTTGCTGCGAAACTGCTCGAGGTAGTCGTCGAAGCTCCGGTAGCCCGCGTTGTGCCAGTGATACTGGAAGCCGACCCGCAGCAGGTAGTCGCTGGCACGCGTTTGGGCGGCGCTGCGCGAGCCCGCGAGCGCCGCCACTTCGCGCTCGCTGCAGAAGTTGATGTGGACGCCCGAGAGCCCAACATCGCCGCAGGATTCCCGCAGTGCGGCGCCGAGCCGTCGGATCGCGTCGTCGCGGTCCGCATCGGCTGCGGTCAGGAAGCGCGCGCCGGTCACCGGCGTGAAGGGGACCCCGACCAGCAGCTTCGGGTAGTAGCGGATGCCCGCGCGCGCGGCCGCGTCGGCCCATGTGAAATCGAACACGAACTCGCCTTCGCTGTGGGTCTTCAGGTAGGCGGGGCAGGCGGCGATCAGGCGCGTGCCCTCCCACAGGAGGAGCGGTCTCGGCAGCCAGCCGCTCTCCGCGCACACCGCGCCCGAGTCCTCGAGCGAGGCGAGCCAATCCCACTCGAGGAAGGGCGACTCTTCGCGCACGAGGTCGTTCCACGCGTCCCTCGCGACGCGGCTGACGCCCTCCGCCCATTCGACGCTCGGCATGCCTGCAGTCTAGGCCGTCGGGCGCTCGCGACCGAGCCCTCGCTGACGGGCCTCCCGCAGCGTCGCTATCTTCCCGCTATGCCGAAGCAGCCGATTCGGCCGGGCGGTGGGAATGGCTCGCCGACACCCGGGGACCCGCAGCGCGAGGGCGCCGTCGCCACCCGCACGCGTCGCAAGCTCTCGCGACCCGAGCGGTTCAAGGTCCTGCTCTACAACGACGACTACACACCCATGGAGTTCGTGGTGAGGATCCTCGAGAACATCTTCGGCAAGGGGCCTTCCGCGGCCACCCAGATCATGCTCCAGATCCACAACAGCGGAATGGGCGTCGCGGGTGTCTACGTGCTCGAGGTCGCCGAGACCAAGCTCGCCGCGGTGCACAGCACGGCCGAGCGCCAGGGCTACCCGCTGCGCGCCGGGATCGAGAAGGAGTGATCGAAGGCGCATGAGTCCGATCAGCAGAGAGCTCCAGCTGATGCTGCAGGCCGCCTTTCGCGAGTCCACGACGCGGCGCCACGCCTACCTGACGGTCGAGCACCTGCTCTACGCGCTGCTCCACGACGCGCGCGGTGCGGAGATCCTCCAGCATTCGGGCGCCCAGCTGCCCGCGCTCAAATCCGCGCTCGACCGCTTCTTCGCCGAGGATCTCGAGACGGTCCCCGGCGACGAGCCCTACGAAGCGCAGCAGACGCTCGCCTTCCACCGGGTTCTCCAGCACGCGGTCTCCCATTGCGAGCGCGCGGAGAAGGAGGAGGTGGACGCGGGCGACCTGCTGGCCGCGCTCTTCCAGGAGCCCGACTCCTTCGCGGTCGGCCTGCTGCGATCCCAGGGCGTCTCGCGGCTCGACATGCTTCGCTACGTCTCGCACGGGATCTCGAAGCTCTCCGACCCCGGCTACGAGGGCAGCGCGGCGCCCGCGGGCATCGAGTCCGGCCTCGGCGACGCCGCCGAGCTGCCCGCAGACCCGATCGCGGCGTTCTCGACGAACCTCTCGGAGCTCGCGGCCGCGAACCAGCTCGATCCGCTGATCGGCCGCGGCGTCGAGCTCGATCGCACGGTCCAGATCCTCGCGAGGAGGCGCAAGAACAACCCGATCTTCGTCGGCGAGAGCGGCGTGGGCAAGACGGCGCTCGCCGAGGGGCTCGCGCTGCGGATCCACGAGGGGCGCGTCCCCGAAGACCTGCACGGCGCGGAGATCTTCGCGCTCGACCTCGGCTCGCTGCTCGCGGGCACCCGCTACCGGGGCGACTTCGAGGCGCGCTTCAAGGCGTTCACCGCGGCGATCGGCGAGCGCGCGTGTCCGATCCTCTTCATCGACGAGATCCACCTGATCCTCGGCGCGGGCTCCGCACAGGGGGCGACGGTCGACGCCTCGAGCCTGCTCAAACCGCTGCTCGCCCAGGGAGCCCTGCGCTGCATCGGGGCCACCACCTATCAGGAGTACCGGCACTTCGAGCGCGACCGCGCGCTCGCGAGGCGCTTCCAGAAGGTGGACGTCCGGGAGCCGACCGCGGAAGAGGCGGTCCGGATCCTCCAGGGGATCGCGCCGCGCTACGAGGAGCACCACGGCGTGCGCTTCACCGCTCCGTCGCTGAAGAGCGCGGTCGATTTGTCGAGCCGGCATTTGACCGAGCACTTCCTGCCCGACAAGGCGATCGACGTGATGGACGAGACGGGCGCGGCCGTCCGCCTGCGGCCCGCGGGCAAGCGGCGCAAGACGGTCTCGGTTCGCGATGTCGAACAGGTGGTGTCGCGGATGGCGAACATCCCGACCCTGCGCGCGAGCGGCTCCGACCGCGATCGCCTCGCGAACCTCGAGGCCGAGCTCAAGGGCGTGGTCTTCGGCCAGGACGCCGCGATCGAAACGCTGGTGCGCGCCGTCAAGCGCGGGCGGGCGGGGCTTTCGGGCGTGGACCGCCCGGTCGGCAGCTTCCTGTTCACCGGGCCCACGGGCGTCGGCAAGACCGAGCTCTCCAAGCAGCTCGCCAACGCGCTCGGCGTCCCGTTCCTGCGCTTCGACATGAGCGAGTACATGGAGAAGCACGCCGTGTCCCGCCTGATCGGCGCGCCGCCCGGTTACGTGGGCTACGACCAGGGTGGGCTGCTCGTCGAGCGCATTCGCAAGAGCCCCTACACGGTTCTGTTGCTCGACGAGATCGAGAAGGCCCACCAGGACCTGTTCGACATCCTGCTGCAGGTGATGGATCGCGCCACGCTCACCGACAACCAGGGGCGCGAGGCCGACTTCCGCCACGTGACCCTGATCATGACCTCGAACGCGGGCACGCGGGAGATGAGCGCGCAGGGCATCGGCTTCGGGGCGGGCCGCGCGGGCGACGGCCGCAAGGAGATCGAGCGGCTCTTCAGCCCGGAGTTCCGCAACCGGCTCGACGAGATCGTTCACTTCGCGCCGCTCGGGCCCGACGTGATGGGCCGCGTGGTGGACAAGTTCGTGCGCGAGGTCGCCGAGCAGCTCTCCGAGCGCAAGGTCGAGATCGAGCTGAGCGACGCCGCGCGCCGCTGGCTGGCCGAGAAGGGCTACGACCGCGACTTCGGCGCGCGCCCGCTCGGGCGGGTGATCCAGACCGAGCTCAAGGACCGCATCGTCGACGACCTGCTCTTCGGAGACCTCGCCGCGGGCGGCCGCGTGCGCGTCGACGCGGGCGGCGAGGGGCTGCGCTTCGACGTCCAGCCGCGCGGTTGAGTCGCCGGCTCCAAGCCCGCGCGCCCGCGCGCCCGCGCGCCCGCGCAGTTCCGTCGGTGGTGACGCGTTGCCGAGTACTGGCGGGGGCCCAGTAGGGCCGAGTTCTGGCGGGGGCCCAGTAGGGCCGGGCACTGGCGGGGGCCCAGTTGGCTCGGGTGGGGCTAGCGCAGCTCCGCGGGGAGCTGGAAGACCACGCCCTCGTCGACGGGCGGGAGCGAATCGATCGAGAAGTCTCCGCCCGCGAGCTGCTCGAGGCGCTCGACCACCTCGCTGACGAGCAACTCCGGGGCCGACGCACCCGCGGTGACGCCCACGCACGAAACGCCCTCGACCCAGGCCGGATCGAGCTCGTGCGCGGATTCCACGAGATACGAGCGGGCACCGAGCTTCTCGGCGAGCTCGACCAGGCGGTTGCTGTTGGACGACGCGGGCGCGCCCACCACGATGATCACCGTGGCCTCCGCGGTGAGCTTCTTGACCGCGTCCTGGCGGTTCTGGGTCGCGTAGCAGATGTCGTCCTTGCGGGGCAGCGCGATGGCGGGAAAGCGCTCGCGCAGCGCCTCCATGATCTCCCGGGTGTCGTCGACCGAGAGCGTGGTCTGCGTCACGCAGCCGAGCCGACTCGGATCCTTCACCTCCAGCGCCTGCACGTCTTCGACGTTCTGCACCAGCTGCATGGCCTTTCCGCCGTGCCCGAGGGTGCCCTCGACCTCGACGTGACCCGCGTGGCCGATCAGCGCGATCTCGAGCCCGCGCCGGAGCATGCGGCCGGTTTCGACGTGGACCTTGGTGACGAGTGGGCAGGTCGCGTCGATCACCTGGAGGTCGCGCTCCTCGGCCTGCGCGCGAACCCCGGGCGATACGCCGTGCGCGCTGAAGATCAGGCGCGCGCCGCGCGGAACCTCGGCGGGGTCGTCGACGAAGATCGCGCCCTTGGCGCGCAGATCGTCGACCACGTGGCGGTTGTGCACGATCTCGTGGCGCACGTAGACGGGCTTGCCGAATCGCGCCAGCGCGATCTCCACGATCTCGATCGCGCGGTCGACACCCGCGCAGAAGCCGCGGGGATTGGCCATGAGGACACGCATCGCGTCAGATTAGCAGCATCCCGCGGGCTGAGAAGGCGACCGCGTCGAACGCGGCCGGGTGTCTCGCGGCGGCGGTCGTCGGCGGGCGCGTTCATGCGCGCCGCCCGGCGCGCGGCTACAATTGCGCTCTTGCGGCGCGCGCTGCGAGCCCCCGATCGCCCGCGCGGATTCCGCGGATCGCGGGACCGCAGAGAGAGGACCCCATGAGCGGATGCGGCCGATGAAGGGCGCGGCGGAGACCATTCGGCCCGCGGTCGCCCAGCTCGATCCCACCGAGCGGATGCTGCGCAGCTGCCGCGGAGAGCCGGTCGACCGCCCCCCGGTCTGGTTGATGCGACAGGCCGGCCGCTACCTGCCCGAGTACCGCGCCGTGCGCGAAGGCGTGGGCTTCCTCGAGATGTGTCGCGATGTCGAGCGGGCGGTCGAGGTGTCCCTGCAACCCATCGAGCTCGTGGGCAGCGAGGCGGTGATCCTCTTCTCCGACATCTTCATCCCGGTACCCGCGATGGGCGTCGACGTGCGCTTCCAACCCGGCCCCACCGTCGCGGAGCCGATCCGGTCGATCGCCCAGGTGGAGCGGCTGCGCGTTCCGCACCCGGAGGAAGCGACGCCGTTCGTGTTCGAGATCCTCCAGACGTTGCGCGCGAAGCTCGCGAGCGCGCGCATTCCGCTGCTCGGCTTCGCGGGCGCTCCCTTCACGCTGGCCGCCTACCTCGTGGAAGGCAAGGGCTCCAAGGACTTCGGATCGCTGAAGCGCATGATGTACGCCGCGCCGGAGGTGCTGCGCGCGTTGCAGTCCCGACTGAAGGAGATGGTCGTGGCCTAGCTCAACGCGCAGATCGAGGCCGGGGCCCAGGTCGTCCAGCTGTTCGATACCTGGGCGGGGCTGCTCGGCCCCGCCGAGTACCGCGAGTGGGTGCTGCCGGTCCATCGCGAGATCGCCGAGCGGCTCGATCGGGAGCGCGCGCCGCTGATCCTCTACGTGAACAACGGCGCGCACGTGCTCGACGAGATGCTCGAGTCCGGTGCGGACGTGCTCTCGCTGGACTGGCGGGTGGACGTCGGTCGGGCCGCGCGCCGCGCGGGCGGACGCGCGAGCCTCCAGGGCAACCTCGATCCCTGCGCGCTTCACCAGAGCCGCGAGGCGATCTTCGCGAGCGTGCGGCGCATCGCCGAACAGGCGCGGCCCGCGCGCGGCCTGATCCTGAATCTCGGCCACGGCTGCCTGCCGGACACGCCCGTCGACGGCGTGCGCGCGTTCACCGACGCCGCGCGCGCGCTCGGGGAGGAGATGCCCGGTGGCGAGTGAGCTGTTCAGCCTCGACTTCTCGCGCATCGAGGCGATCCTGTCCCGCTACGCGGTGGAGGGCCCGCGCTACACCAGCTATCCGACCGCGCCCGTCTGGAAGGAGAGCTTCGGCGTCGAGCAGTTCGAGGCCGAGCTCGCGGGCGGCGCGGAAGGCCAGGCGGTCGGCGGCGAGGGCGACGGGCTCTCGCTCTACGTCCACGTTCCGTTCTGTCGCAGCCTCTGCCACTTCTGCGCCTGCAATCGGATCATCACCGCCGACGCCGAGCTGCCGACGCGCTTCCTCGACACCATCGATCGAGAGGTCGCCGCGGTGCGCGAGGCCAGCGGCCCGCGAACCGCCACCCAGCAGCACTGGGGCGGCGGGACGCCGACCCACCTCACACCCGACCAGGTCAAGCGCCTGTTCCACGCGGTGACGGATGCGTTTCCGATGCGCGAGGGCGCCGAGATCTCGATCGAGGTCGATCCGCGGGTCACGACCGACGAGCACGTCGCCGCGCTGCGCGAGTGCGGCTTCAACCGCATCTCGATGGGCGTTCAAGACCTCGAGCCCAAGGTCCAGGAGGCCATTCACCGGATCCAGCCCGTCGAGCAGACGCGGCACCTCGTCGAGGTCTCGCGCGCGAACGGGTTTTCGGGCGTGAACTTCGATCTGATCTACGGGCTGCCCTACCAGACCGTGGAGAGCTTCCAGCGAACCCTGGACGGGATCCTCGAGCTCGATCCCGACCGCCTCGCGCTCTACTCCTACGCGCACGTGACCTGGATCGCCAAGCAGCAGCGCGGTTTCGAGCGCAAGGACCTGCCGGGCCCCGCGACGAAGCTGCGGATCATGCTCACGGCAATCGAGCGTTTCCTCGATGCGGGCTACCGCTTCATCGGGCTGGATCACTTCGCGAAGCCCGAAGACGAGCTCTCGCTCGCGCTCGACGACCGGACCCTGCGCAGGAACTTCATGGGGCACACCACGCAGGCGGGCGTGGACTTGATCGGCTTCGGGCCGAGCGCGATCAGTGAGCTGCGCGCGAGCTACGCGCAGTCGCACCGCAAGCTCGAGGATTGGTGGGAGGCCGTCGACGCGCAGGGCCTCGCGACGATGCGCGGTCACCAACTGACCCGCGACGACATCGAGCGGCGCTGGGTGATCGGGAGGCTGATGTGCCACGGCGAGCTGCGCGCCGACGAGTACGAGGCGGCCTTCAAGGAGCCCTTCGCGCGCCGCTTCGCGCGCGAGCTCGATCAGCTCGCCGCAATCGTCGACGACGGCCTCGTCGAGCCGGCGCCCGACGGCAGCCTCTTCGTGACCCCGCTCGGCCGGCTGCTCGTGCGCAACATCGCGATGACCTTCGACGCCTACCTCGCCGAGCAGCGCAAGGCCGAGAAGCCCATGTTCAGCAAGACGGTCTGATGGGCGACCCCGAAGTCGGCGTCGTCGTCGCCGGGGCCGGGATCGCGGGCCTGGCCGCGGCACTCCAGCTGCAGCTGGTGGGCCAGGACGTGCTCGTCGTCGACCCGTCGGATCGCCCCGGCGGCGTGATGCGAACCGATCACGTGTCGGGCTACGTGATCGAGCGCGGCCCGAACACGACCTTCGTCAAGGCGCCGATGCTCGAGCTCGTGCGCGAGCTCGGGGCCGAGAAGTCGCTGCTCGCCGCGCAGCCCGCGAGCCGCCTGCGCTGGATCTACGACGGCGGCCGGCTGCTGCCCGTCCCGATGTCGCCGCTCGCGCTGCTGCGCACGCCGCTACTCAGCGCGCGCGGCAAGCTGCGCATGCTCGCCGAGCCGTTCGTCCGCCGCTCGGGCGCGGGCGACGAATCCGTCGCGGAGTTCATCGGCCGCCGGCTCGGCGCGCAGGTCGTGGAGGGGCTGGTCGGCCCGTTTCTCACCGGGGTGTACGCGGGCGACGAGCGCGAGCTCGGTGCCGAGGCGGTCTTTCCCTCGCTCGTCGCGATGGAGCGGAGCTGCGGATCGATCACCTTCGGCGCGCTCGCGGGGTTGTTCCGCAAGCGCCCGCGCGGGCTGCGCGGCAGCCACTCGGCCATCGAGGGGTTGGGGCCGTTCGCGCGCGCGCTCGCCGAGCGGCTCGTCGAGCCCGTCGCGCTCGAGAACCGCGTGACGGCCGTGCGGCGCGACGGCGACCGCTGGCTGGTGCGGACCTCGGGCCCGGGCGGCGAGCGGCGCGTGCGCGCGAAACGGGTCGTGCTCGCGGTGCCGGCCGACCAGGCCGGCGAGATCCTGCGCGGCGTGGATCCCGGGCTGGCCGACGAGCTCGGAGCGATCGCGTACGCGCCGATCGTCGGCATCCCGCTCGGCGTCGATCCCGAGGCGGTGCGCGAGCAGATCGGGGGCTTCGGCTTCCTCGTGCCGCGCCGCGCCGGCATCAAGCTGCTCGGCTGTCTGTACATGAGCCAGCTCTTCCCGTCGCGCGCGCCCGCGGGCCGCGAGCTGCTGCAGTGCCTGGTGGGCGGCATGCGCTGGCCCGAGGTCGTGGACCTGCCCGACGACGAGATCGTCGCGCAGGTGCTCGCGGATCTCGATCGAATCCTCGGGCTGCGCGAGCCGCCGCGCGTGCTCGCGGTGACGCGCTGGCGCCAGGCGATCCCGCAGCCCAAGCGCGACCACGTCGCGCGGATCGCGCGGATCCGCGAGCGGCTCGCCGCGTATCCGGGCATCGCGCTCGCGGGCGCCTACCTCGGCGGCATCAGCGTGGCCGACGCCTGCGAGTCCGGCCTGATCGCCGCGCGCGAGCTGAGCTAGCGCCGCTCCCGCCACCTGCGCGCGGCGTTCGATTTCGACTCGACTCACTCTTCCGATCGAATTCGGCGCGTGGCGCGAACTCCGCCTTGGGGAGCCGGGGAGAAGGGCCACTCGCTCCGACCCCATGTCGCTCGCAGCCCTTCCCCCCGGCTCCCCAGCGAAATC
>JBFGGA010000144.1:0-9275 GCA_041579295.1 Myxococcota bacterium
CGGGGCTTAGGGGGAATTGATGCGTCTCGAATACGGCTTCGAGCTCTCCGAGGTCGAAATCCCTCGGTTCTCGGTCGAAGCGGTGGAGGGCATCGGCAAGCTCTTCACCCTCGCGGCGATGATCCTCAACGTCTTCGAGACCAAGGAGAAGGTCGAGATCGTCTTCCACGGCCTCAACCCCGAGGATCCGGAGACGAAGATCGCGGCCTTCAAGGAGATCGTCAGCGGCTCCGAGGCGGGCGTCGATCTGACCTACCAGCCGGGCACGGGCGGCCGGGTCCCGGGCTCGTCCAGCTACTTCCGCTGGATCGTCGTGAGCCGCTGAGCCCGCGCCGGGCGCCCAAGAATCGCGACACACCCGTCCGCGATCGAACGCAATACCCGCTGGCGGTATCTATCGTGCGCTCGCGTCGCCGGGCAGCTCGCCCCGCGGCGTTGACGGTCATCCCGGAGTTCTTATAGTTCCCCTCCGCTCCGGCTGGCTGCGCGCGCGGCGAGGGCGGTTACCACGAGAGAGGGTCGCTGGTGGAGTCGTCGAAACCGATTGCGATGTCGATTGCGGTGGGGCGGATCGCGTGATCGAGGCGAAGGGGCTCACCAAGCGCTACGGCGATCTCGTGGCGGTGGAGGGGATCGACTTCTCGCTCGTAAAGGGCGAGGTGGTCGGCTTCCTGGGACCCAACGGGGCCGGCAAGACCACCACGATTCGGATGCTCACGGGCTTTCTGCCCCCCACGGACGGAACCGCCGTGATCGCCGGGCACGACATCTTCGGCGATCCGATCGCCGCCCGGCGCGCGATCGGCTACCTGCCCGAGACGCCGCCGCTGTACCCCGAGATGTCGGTGAGATCCTTCCTCACGTACGTAGCGAGAATCAAGGACGTACCGCGTTCGAAGCGACGAGCTGCCGTCGACCGCGCGCTCGAGCGCACGGCGCTGGCCGACGTCGCGCGCCAGGTCATCGGCACGCTGTCGAGGGGGTTCCGGCAGCGCGTGGGCCTCGCGCAGGCGATCGTCCACGATCCGCCCGTGCTGATTCTCGATGAGCCCACCTCGGGGCTCGACCCGCTCCAGATCCGCGAGATCCGCGACCTGATCGCCGAGCTGACGGCCCCTTCCCAGGGCGATACCCAGCACACCGTGATCCTCTCGACCCACATCCTCGCCGAGGTGGACGCCATCTGCCGCCGCGTGATCCTGATCAACCAGGGGCGCAAGGTGGTCGACGCGCCGCTGTCCGAGCTCACGAGCGGCGGCCGCACGCTCGACCAGATCTTCACCGAGCACACGGCCCACGACGCGGCCGAGAGCGCCCCGCCGCCCGCGAAGACGCCGCTCGGATCGGCATCGGAAGGCGCGCCGTGAAGCACGTCGCCTCGGTTGCAGGCCGCGAGCTGCGCTCCCTCTTCGTCTCGCCGGTCGCCTACGCGGTGCTGAGCCTGTTCGCGGTGCTCGCCGGGTTGTTCTTCATCATCGACCTGAGCTGGTTCGAGCAGGTGTATCAGCGGGTGCTCATGCAGGCGCAGCAGTACCCCGAGCAGCTCGCGAGCTTCAACCTCAACGATGGACTGCTGCGCAATTTCTATGAATCGATGTCGGTGGTGCTGCTGTTCCTGATCCCCGGCATCACGATGGGGGTCTACGCGGCCGAGAAGGCGAATGGCACCGAGGAGCTGTTGCTCACGAGCCCGCTTTCGATCTGGGACATCGTGCTCGGGAAGTTCGCGGCGGGCGCGATCTTCGTCGCGATGATGATCGGAATCGTCGCGGTCTTCACGAGCGTGCTGTTCGTCTTCGGCAACCCCGAGGTCGGCAAGACCGCGTCGGGGCTGATCGGGCTGCTGCTCACGGGCTGGACGTACGTCGCGATCGGCGGTCTCGCCTCGGCGATCACCCGCAGCCAGATCCTCGCGTTCCTGATCGCGCTCGTCCTGCTGGTCGCGCTGGCGCTGCTATCCGTCATCGCGGATCTCGGCATCGCGGGCAGTGCGTCCGGTGCCGCCGACGCGCTCCGCTACCTCTCGGCGAAGCGCCATTTCGATCCGCTGCTCGAGGGCCTGGTGGATACCGCGGACCTCGCCTACTTCGCGGTGATGATCGGGAGCTTCCTGGTCGTCACGAAGGCGGCCGTGGAGTCGGTGCGATGGCGCTGACGAGGGGTGTGCACTGATGTCGGCTCTGCTCGGGGCACTCGGCCTGGTCGCGATCCTCTTCGCGCTCGCGGGCTTCTTCATCGCGCTGATGGGAGCGGCCCCGCTCGGCTGGAGCATCCTGCACGGCATCGTCGGCGTCGTGCTGCTCGCCGCCGCCGCGCTGATCAACCTCGACGGGCTGCGCGAGCGGATGGCGTCGGGCGAGGCGCGCCGCGCGAGCAAGTACGGTTCGAGCAGCATGATCTCGACGCTGCTCGTGATCGCGATCCTCGGCATGGGGGGGTTTCTCACCAACCACTACTCGAAGCGCTTCGACTGGAGCGAGCAGAAGGTCCACTCGCTGTCCGACCAGACCCGGAAAATCCTGGCGGGGCTGGATCGCGACGTCGAAGCGGTCGCGCTCTTCCGCAGGCTGGAGTGGGAGCCGGTTCGCGCGCAGCTCGATCGCTACGCGTACGCGAGCGAGCGATTCGTGGTGATCGAGATCGCGGATCCCAACGAGAAGCCCGACCTGCTCGAGCGCTACGGCATCAAGCCCGAGCAGCTCGGTCAGGGCATCGTCCACCTCGTCTATGGGGGCGAATCGGTCAACGTCGAGCTGCCGACCGAGGAGGCGCTCACCAACGCGATCGTGAAGCTCACCCGCACGGGCGACAAGACCGTCTACTTTCTGGAAGGCCACGGCGAAAACCCGATCGACGGCGACAAGGGCGCGGCCGAGGAGGGTTACCAGCTCGCCGCCGACGCGCTGCGCAACGAGAACTACAAGATCGAGAAGCTGCTGCTCGCCGCGAAGAGCGACGTCCCCGAGGATGCGGACGTGGTCATCATCGCGGGCGCGACGCGCCTGATGCTCGACGAAGAGCGCGAGGCGCTCGACCGCTACCTCGAGCGCGGCGGCGCCGTCATGGCGCTGATCGACCCGCAAGTCCGCACCGACCTGGTCTCGAAGCTCGCCGAGTGGGGCGTCGAGCTCGGCGACGACATCGTGGTGGATCGCGAGCTCGCGCTCTTCGGCCGGGCCACCACGCCGTTTGCGGGGCAGTACGCGCCCGACCACCCGATCACCCGGGACCTGCGCGAGTACACGATGTTTCACATGGTGCGCAGCGTGAAGTCGGGCGCCGATGCGAGCGGCCGCTTCGAGGAGATCGTGCTCACCGGGCAGCAGTCCTGGGCCGAGCGCAACCTCGAGCAGTTCTTCGCCGAGGGCACGGCGGAGTTCGGCTCCGACGATCTCGCCGGGCCGGTGCCGATCGCGGTGGCCGGCGCGCCGGAAGGCGAGGGCGACGCGTCGCGGGAGGCGCGGCTCGTGGTGTTCGGCGACTCGGACTTCGCGTCCAACCAGATGCTCGGCACCTACCAGAACCGCGATCTCTTCGTGAACGCGGTCAACTGGCTGCTCGGCGACGTCGAGGCGATCTCCGTTCGCCCGCATCAGGCGCGCGCTTCGCAGTTCCAGATGAGCGCCTCGCAGCGGCGCGCGATCCAGATGCTCGCGCTGTTCGCGATCCCCGAGTTCCTCGCGGTGGTGGGCGTCTACATCTGGTGGACGCGCCGCCAGACCGCCAGGCGATGAATCCGAAGACGACGCTGGTGCTCTTCGCGATCGCCGCGGCGCTCGCGGCCTTCGTCCACTTCTACGTGATCGAGGGCGAGCCGGCGCGCCTCGAGGCCGAGGCGGCCGCGAAGCGGCTGTTCCCCGACGTCGAGGCGGAAGAGATCGCGTGGATCGCGCTGCGCGTCTCCGATCCGCGCGAGATCCGCCTCGAGCGCCGAGACGGCCGCTGGCGGATCGCGCGGCCGATCGACTTTGCGGCCGACGCGTTCGCGGCCGACGGCGCGGCGAATGCGATCGCCCAGCTGCGCAGCGAATCGGTGGTCGAGGAGCCGCGACCGCCCGAGGTCTACGGTCTCGAGGAGCCGGCTGCGCTCGTTCGCTTCGAGGCCGGCGGCGTCGAGCAGACCCTGCGGATCGGCCGCGAGACGCCCGTCGGTGCGAACTCCTACGCGTCGATCGAAGGCGACGGGCGCGTGTTCACGGTGGCCTCCTACCAGCTCTCGTCGTTCAAGAAGAAGCTCGAGGATCTTCGCGACAAGCGGATCCTCGACTTCGATCCCCAAGCGGTCGAGCGCGTCGGGGTGCGCTGGCCGGATGGGCGCGTCGCGATGGAGCGGAGCGACGAGGGGTGGCGGATGGTCGAGCCGGTGCGCGCCGTCGCGGACGCGGACAGCGTCGACGATCTGCTCTCGAGCTTGTCGTTCCTCCGGGCGGCTTCCTTCGTCGACGAGCCCGATTCCGACGAGGCGATGGGCTTCGCGCCGCCGCAGTTCGCCGTGGAGCTCGCGCTCTCGGGCGAGGCGGAGGGCGCGGAGCCCGAGATTGCGCGCCTCGAGGTCGGCGGCGTGGACGAGAGCGGAAGCGGGCGCTTCGCGCGCGCCGCGGGTGCGCACTACACGATCTCACAGCGCAGCTTCGACGACTTTCCGCGCAGCGTGGTCGAGTATCGCGATCGGCGACTCGCGGAGTTCGAGGCAGAGGAGGCCGCGCGCGTGGAGCTGGGCTTCCACAGCGCGGCCGGCGAGGCCGTCGCGCTGAGCGTCGCGCGCGCGAACGAAAGCTGGGCGTCGAGCGCCGATCCGGTCGATCCCGATCGACTCGACGCGCTGGTCGACGCGCTCGCGCGGCTGCGCGCCGATGACATCGTCGCCGAAGCCCTCGGGCCCGACGAGCTTCGCGGGATGGAGCTCGACCCGGCGCGCGTCGTGCTGCAGGTCTACGGCGAAGGCGATCCCGGCGAGCGCCTCGCGGAGGTGCAGCTCGGCGTCGGCTTCGGCGACGGCGTGGTGGCGCGCGTCCCCGAGCGCGAGACCATCTATCGGATCGGCGCGGCGCTCGCGGACGCGCTGCCCGCGGACCTCGAGGACTTCCGCGCCCGCTTCGTCGCGCAGCCCGAGCCCGTCGACGAAGCGGCGGAGACCGATTCGCAGGGCGACGAGGAGGCCGCGGCAGGCGCAGAGCCCTAGCCCGCGATCCCTGCGGGTTCGCGCGCCGCTCCGCGCGGCCTGCACGCGGTGTCGCTAGAGCCCCTCGGTGGCGATCATCCGGGTTTGCGCGGCGCGCATGCGGATGGCCTTCGCGTCGGCGTACTCCGGTGACGCCCACCACTGCCGGGCGCGCTCGAGGCTCGGAAATTCGAGGATCACCAATCGCTCGGGCACCCGATCCCCTTCGAGACATTCGCTCGCACCGCCGCGCGCGAGAAACCTGCCGCCGTACATCTCGATCGAGGCGGGGGCCAGGCTCTTGTAGTTCTCGTAGGTCTCGGGATCGCGAACCGCGATCTCGACGATCACGAATGCGGGCATGTCGACCTCCCGAATGGTTTCACGACAGTCCTGCGTCCTCTCGCGGAGCCTGGTCTGATCTGCGCGCAGAGCCGGCGGGGCCGCCGGCCTGTTCACCGGACTTGCGACGCGGATCGGCGCGATCGGCAGCCGAAGCCCGCCCGATCAGGATAGGCGCTCGCTCCCGCGCCGCCTAGGTGTCAGTTCCAAACGCGTTCGGATGCCGGGCTGTTATAGTCGGGCCGCGTCTCGCTTCGCTCGGGGTTCGGATGGTCGAGAAGGATCTGCTCCTCACGATCGCGGAGGTCTCGGTGGCGCTCGCGGGTTTCTCCGCGATCGTCGGCCTGCTCGGCCACCGGTCGGGTCGATCCGAAATCGAGGTCGACGCGCTCCGGCTGCAGGTGATGCTCGAGGTGGGCCTCTCGGTGGCGGTCGCCGCGTTCCTGCCGGTGTTGGTCTCGCTTTTCGGCTTCGAGGTTTCGACCACCTGGCGGATCGCCGCCGCCGCGTGGCTCGCGATCGCGATTCCCAGCGAGGTCGTGGCGTGGCGCCGCACGCGGGCCATGCCGGACATGAAGCTGTATCGCTTGAACGTCAATACCGTGAACTGGGCGCTGTGCCTGTTCTCGGACGCCGTGATGTTGCTGCTGCTCTTCGGCCTGTTCGAATCCCGCATCGGCGCGGTATACGTTTTCGCGATCTTCTGCTACCTCGCGGCGGCCGGCATTCTCTTCATCCAGTTTGCGGCTTCGACGTTCATGCCGGCCGATCGCTCGGACTAGACGTCGCGTAGAAGCTCGGCTCCAGCCCGCTGATCGCCGCAATCGGGGCTGTGTTAGCTTCGCGATGGAGGTCTCGCGCGTGGATTCGTTCGGGGCGATTCATCACATCGACATCACCGTGAGCGATCCGGAGCGGGCGCTCGCGTTCTACGACTTCGTGCTGCCGCTCATCGGCTTTCGTCGGATCGAAGACGCCGAAGAGGGGCCGCTGTGGGCCGGCGCGCAGGTCGAGGTCGGGCTGCAGGCCGCGCGAGCCGATTCAAAGAACGTGCACGACCGCCGCGCTCCGGGCCTCCACCACCTCGCCTTCACGGCGCCCACGCGCGAGGCCGTCGATTCATTTTATGCGAAGCTGCTGGCCGCCGAGGTGTTGATCTTCGATCCGCCCGCCGACTACCCGCAGTACGCGCCCGGCTACTACGCGGTCTTCTTCGGCGACCCCGACGGCATCAAGCTCGAGTACGTGTTCACGCCCGAGTGGCCGGCATGACGCCTCCGCGTCCGCGGGGCGCTAGCACCGCAGGATGTCGAGCATCGCGTCGTGCAGGAGGCCGTTGCTCGCGACGATCTCCCGCCCGCTCGCGCAGTCCGTCCCACCCGAGAAGTCGCTCACGCGCCCGCCGGCCTCTGCGACGAGCAGGATTCCCGCGGCGACGTCCCAGGGGTGGAGCTTGATCTCCCAGAACCCGTCGAAGCGGCCCGCCGCGAGGTAGCAGAGGTTCAGCGCGGCGCTGCCGTCGCGCCGGATCGCCTGCACGGCCTTCACGAAGGCCGCGAAGTGGTCGAGGTTGTCCTCGGGCGAGCGGTGGACGTCGTACGCGAAGCCGGTCGCGAGCATCGCCCGCTCGAGCCGCGCCTCCGTGCTGACCCGCAGCGGGCGGTCGTTCAGCCGCGCGCCGCGGCCGCGCAGCGCCGCGAACAGCTCGTCGAGCAGCGGGTCGTAGACGACGCCGACCGTGGCGAGGCCGCGCCGTTCGACGCCGATCGACACGCAGAAGCGCGGATAGCCGTGGGCGTAGTTGGAGGTGCCGTCGAGCGGATCGATCACCCAGCGCCACTCGGCGCCGGGATCGTCGTCGCCGCCCCCCTCTTCGGCGACGATCGCGTCCCCGGGCCGCTCGCTGCGGATCGCCTCGATGATCGCCCGCTCGCACGCGCGGTCGACGTCGGTGACGAGGTCGATCGCGGCGCTCTTGGTGTGGATCTCGAAGTCGCCCTCGTAGTTCTCGCGCTGGAGCTCACCGGCGCGGCGCGCGACGCGCGTCGCGAGGTCGAGGATCCGCTCGGCTTCGGCGCTCATCGTCAGGCTTCGTCGAGGCGAAACAGCGCGCGCGCGTTTGCGCTGGTGGCGTGCGCGACGACTTCGACGGGCATGCCGCGCACCGCCGCGAGCACCTCGCCCACCGCGACGACGCGCGCGGGCTCGTTGCGCGTGCCGCGAAAGCCCTGGGGCGCGAGCAGCGGCGCGTCGGTCTCGACCATCAGGCGCTCGAGCGGGAGCGCCTTGGCGACTTCCCGCAGGCCGCGGTCGTTCTTGAAGGTCAGGATGCCCGAGAACGAGATGTAGAAGCCGGCCTCGATCGCGCGCCGCGCAAAATCGAGGGTTCCGGTGTAGCAGTGCAGCACGCCCTCGGTCTCGCCCGACGTCTCTGCGAGCCAGATGTCGAGCAGCTCCTCGAACGCGTTGGGCTCGTCGCCGCGCACGTGGATGCTCGCGGGCATGCGCCGGGCGCGCGCGATGGCGGCCTGCTCGGCGAACACCGCGCGCTGCACCTCGCGCTCGGAGTTCATGTAGTGGTAGTCGAGCCCGCACTCGCCGACGCCGACCACGCGCGGCCGCTCGATCAGCTGCGCGAGCAGCTCGCGCCCCGCGTCGTCCAACTCGTCGGCCTCGTGGGGGTGCACGCCCACCGTCGCGAACACGCGCAAATCGGCGGCGGCGAGCTCGACGGCCCGCGCGTTGCGCGCGATCCCGTAGCCCGAGCCGATCGCGATCAGCGCGTCCACGCCCGCTTCGCGCGCGCGCTCCAGTACGGCGTTGCGGTCGCGATCGAATTCTCCGGCCGTGAGGTGGCAGTGGCTGTCGAGCCACACGGCTAGCCGTCCTCTGCGGGCGCTTCCAGGCGGGGAAATAGCGGCTCGCCCTTCGTCGTCGCGGTCCCGGGCGCGAGCAGCCCCCAACGCCCCGCGTCGTCGGGGAGGCGCGCGGTCCGCAGCGCGTCGGGCACGCCGATGCGGGCGAGGATCTCCGCGGCCGTCTCGGGCAGGAAGGCCGCGAGCAGCAGCGCGCACACGCGCAGCGCCTCGCAGCTGGTGTAGAGCGTCGTCGCCACCTGCTCCGCATTCGCGGGATCCTTGGCGGCCTTCCAGGGCGCGCGGGTCTCGAGATATCGGTTGACGCGATCGAGGAACTCGAAGATCGCCTCGAGCGCGCGGTGGAACTCGTAGCTGCGGATGAAGCGGTCCACGCGCGCGGCCGCCTCGGGTGCCGCGGCCTGGATCTCGCGCTCGAGATCGCCCGGCTCGCCGGCCTTCGGGACCGCGCCGTCCGCGTAGCGCGCGGTCATGTTCAGCGTGCGGCTCACGAGGTTTCCGAGGTTGTTCGCGAGGTCCCCGTTGGTGCGGCGGATCAGCGCGGCTTCGCTGAAATCCGAGTCGAGTCCGAAGACCATTTCGCGCAGCAGGAAGTAGCGGAACGCGTCGAAGCCGTAGCGCTCCTTCATGTCGATCGGTGAGACCGCGTTGCCCAGGGATTTGGAGATCTTTCGGCCTTCCACCGTCCAATATCCGTGCACGTTGAGATGCCGGTAGACCGGAACGCCCATCGCCTTGAGCATGATCGGCCAGAAGATCGCGTGCGGTTTGAGGATGTCCTTCGCGACGAAGTGCTCGACCACATCCCAGTAGCGCCCGAAATCGGGCCCGTTCGGGTAGCCGACGCCGGTCAGGTAGTTGATCAGCGCGTCGAACCAGACGTAGCAGACGTAGCC
>JBFGGA010000145.1:0-9251 GCA_041579295.1 Myxococcota bacterium
CGATCTACAAACCGTCGAGGCCGCCGATCTGGACCAGTGATTTGGAGGCTCGCGTGACGCTGTCGATCGGTGGCGCTTCCATCATGGGCACGCCGCCCACGCCCATGCCGACGTTCGCGTGCACCGGGATGTCGACCGCGGCGACGGCTTCCTTCGCGAAGGTCACGGCGCGCGCGATGTTCCAGGCCACGGACTTGTTCGGGTTGGTGCCGACCGCGATCCCGTAGATGCTCGCGCCCGCGGCTTCGGCGATCTTGGCCTGCTCGTGGGGGTACATTCCGGCCAGCTGCTTGCCGTCGAACGTCACTTTTCCGTGCATGCCCAGCACGAACTCCCCGGAACCTCCCATGACGATGGGTAGCTTGGGGGCTAGCTCCTTCAGGTCGCGGATCGCCTGCAGCGCGGCCCAGTAGTCGGCGTCGCCCGCCGAGCCCGCCGTGTCGAAGTTCAGGCCCTCGCAACCGACGCTGTTCATCTTCTTGCCGACGAACACGAGGTCCTCGCGCAGCTGCTCGGCGGCGGCCTCCTGCACCTCCTGGGCTTCCTTCATCTTGCCCTCTGGCAGGAGGTCGGCGGGGTTCGTGTGGGGGCCGTCGGGTTGAAAGTACGCGCCCATGTTGGGTTGCGCGCCGTACAAGAACGGCGCGGTCGTCACCATCGAGGCGTTGTAGTACTCGTTCATCTCGAAGTTGACGATGGGCTTCACGGGCTTGAAGCTGTAATCGCTGTGCCCCATCGAGGTCGTGTCGGCCGAGCACGCGCGCTCGTAGGTCAGCACGGCCTGCAGGCGGCTCATCGGGACGCCGACTCCGCCGCCGTCCTGCCCGGAGTAGAAGCTCATCGAGCAACCGTCGTCGGTGACGATCACCTCTTCGCCGGGCGCCACGCTGACCGCGCGAGAGGGTTCGGCGATGATTTCGAACAGCTGCTCGGTTTCACCCGCGCTGAGCTCGGGGATCCTGGCGCGTTGAGCCGCCTCGCGCGTGGCGGCCGCGATGTCTTCCCGGAGCTGCTCGGGAGACAGCCGAACCGACTCGCCGTCGCCCATGCGCGTGCGTATTTCTCGCGCCATCCGGTCGCTCCGTTCGAGTTCTGTGGCGGATCGGCCCTGCGATTCAGATTGATATTCGGCCTATAATTTCGGAGTCTATGTCATTGACACGAGGATACCAGCCCGGTCTCTTCCCACGGAGCTCTGGAATGCTGCGGGGGGCGGATCGAAATGAGATCGCGTGGACTCTAAATCCACGTAGCTCGGTGCAACTCCGGGGCCTCCCGCCATCACTCCTTGTGCAGTCGCCGATCCGATGATGGAGCCACCGCTTTGACGATTCCGTGGACCGCAACGCAGCTGGAGCGATCGAGGGAGCTCGGGGCGGGCGAGGAGGACCTCGCCCAAACGTTCGAGACGGAAGCGCAGCGCGACGAGGCCTTCCAGATGCTGGAAAAGGAGCTCGTGCGAAGCGGGCGTCGGAGGCTCGAGGCGCTTCGCGGCGGTCCGCGTCGCCCCCGCGTGTGCGCGCTGGAGAGCCGCTTGACGGAAGCCCTGATTGCGCACGACTTCGTCCAGGTGACGACGCCGACCATCATGTCCAAGGCGTTGCTCGCAAAGATGTCGATCGACGATGGCCACCCGCTGGCCTCGCAGATCTTCTGGCTCGGCGAAGATCGCTGCCTGCGACCGATGCTCGCGCCGCACCTGTACTACGTCTTGAAGGACCTCTTGCGCCTCTGGGAGAAGCCGGTGCGCATCTTCGAAGTCGGCTCGTGTTTCCGCAGGGAATCGCGCGGCGCGCAGCACGCGAGCGAGTTCACCATGTTGAACCTCGTGGAGATGGGCCTCGACGGCGACGTCCGCCAAAAGAGGCTCGAGGAGCTGGCCGCTCTGATCACGAAAGCCGCGGGCGTGAAGGAGTTCCGCTTCGAGAAGGTCGACTCGACCGTCTACGGCGAGACGATCGATCTGGTGGCGGGCGCGAACCGACTGGAGATCGGCTCCTCGGCCATGGGCCCCCACGCGCTCGACGGGGCCTGGCGGATTCGCGACGCCTGGGTGGGGATCGGCTTCGGGCTCGAACGCCTGCTGATGGCGGCCGAAAACATCGATAGCATGGGGAAGCTCGGCAGGAGCCTGGGATACCTCGACGGGATCCGGCTCAACATCTAGGCGCGCCTCCCGCTCGTGCGGCGCGCGCGTCGCGCGCTCGGTGGTCGAAATGAACGACTTCGATGACAGATTGGCGAAGATCCTCGAAAAGGCGGAGCGCGAGGAGGTCCTCGAGCGGGGCGAGATCGAGCTCCTGTTGAGTCTGACGAACCAGGGCCAGATCGACGCGGTCTTCGAAGCCGCGAGGAAATCGAGGTATCGGCACTTCGGCGACCGGGTCTTCCTGTACGGATTCCTGTACGTCAGCACGTTCTGTCGCAACCACTGCACGTTCTGTCATTTCCGAAATTCCAACGAGCTCGCCGAGCGCTACCGCCGCGACACGTCCGACATCCTTCGGGCCGCGCGCAACCTCGCGCAGTCCGGCGTTCACCTGATCGATCTGACGCTCGGCGAAGACCCCCGATATTTTCGCGATCGGGGCTTCGATTCGTTGATCGCGCTGGTCGAGGCGGTGCGGCGGGCGACCGGCCTGCCCGTCATGGTTTCGCCGGGCGTCGTTCCCGCGGAGGTGCTGCTCGACTTCGCGCGCGCGGGCGCGAGCTGGTACGCGTGCTACCAGGAGACCCACGACCGGGAGCGCTTTCGGCGGCTCCGGCCCGGGCAGTGTTACGATGCGCGCTGGGAGAACAAGCTGCGCGCCGCCGAGCTCGGGCTGCTCGTCGAGGAAGGCCTGCTCTGCGGGGTGGGCGAGTCCGCGCGCGACATCGCGGTATCCATCGAGGCGATGCGCGCGTTGGATTGCGCGCAGGTGAGGGCCATGAGCTTCGTTCCGCAGCGGGGAACCCCGCTCGAGTCCTGGGAAGCGGCCGATTCGCGGCGCGAGATCCTCACCATCGCCGCGCTGCGGCTGGCCTTCCCCGACCGGCTGATCCCGGCGAGCCTGGACGTCGAGGGGTTGAGCGGGCTGCGCGGCAGGCTCGCGGCCGGGGCCAACGTGGTCACGTCGCTGGTGCCGCCGGGCTTCGGTCTGGCCGGCGTGGCCCAGAGCTCGCTGGACATCGCGGACGCGCGGCGAACGGTCGCCCGCATCGTTCCGGAGCTCGAGAAGCTCGGCCTGCAGGCGGCGTCGCCGGAGGACTATGCGGGCTGGGTCGAAGCGCGCCACCGGCGCAGCGACCGCGATCGCGCGCAACACCAGGGGAGAGCGTCGCTTGTTGCTGGGAATCATCGGTGGGAAGCTGCAGGGCGTCGAAGCCGCCTACCTGGCTCGTAAGGCGGGCTGGGAGACCCGGGTCGTCGACCGGAATTTCCGGGCGCCCGCAGCGAAGCTCTGCGATGCGTTCGTGCAGGCCGACGTGACACGCGAAAGGGATCTGGACGGCATCCTCGGGGATGTCGACCTGATCCTTCCCGCGCTCGAGGCCGACGACGCGCTGCGGAGCCTGACGCGCTGGAGCCGCACCGCGGGTAAGCCCCTGGCCTTCGACCCGGACGCCTACGCGGTCTCCTCCTCCAAGCTGGCGTCGGCGCGCTTCTTCGACGAGATCGGGTTTCCGGTTCCGATCGCGTGGCCGCAGTGCGCGTTCCCCGTGCTGGCCAAACCCGGTCGCGGCAGCGGCAGCAAGGGAGTGGTGGTATTTCGGGATCTCGACGCGCTGACGCGCCGCTTTGCGTCCGAGCTTCCGCCGCCGGACTGGATCCTGGAAGAGTTCGTCGAGGGCAGCCAGCACTCGCTCGAGGTGATCGGTCGGCCCGGTGCGCATCGCGCACTGCAGGTGACCGATCTCCACGTCGATCGCGACTTCGACTGCGAGCGGGTCATCGCGCCGTCTAGCCTGCCACCGCATGCGATCGCGGAGTTCGAGCGCCTGTCGCTCGCGATCGCCGAAGCGCTGGGGCTGCGCGGGATCATGGACGTGGAGGCGATCTTCTCCGAGGGGGAGTTCAAGGTGCTCGAGATCGACGCGCGGCTGCCCAGCCAGACGCCGACGGCGGTCTACTGGTCGGCGAGCCGAAACATCGTCGAGCTGCTCGGGGAGCTCTTCGTCGCGCACAAGTGCGATTTCCCAGCGATCGCGGCCGACTCGCGCGGCGCCGTCTACGAGCACATCCGCGTATCCGGAGAGCGGCTCGAGATTCGCGGAGAGCGGATCATGGCGCAGGCGGGCCCGCTCGAGCGGCTCGAAGACTTCTTCGGCGCCGACGAGGCGATCACCGATTTCGAGCCCGAACTGGATTCCTGGGTGGCGACGCTGATCTTCTGCGGGTCCGACCGGCGAGAGGCCTGCGAAGCGCGCAACCGCAGCGTCGCCGAGCTCGCCAGGCGACTTGGGTCGAGCGATGTTCCGCCTCCGATCGAGTGACGTTTCGGGTCGCGCATCGGATCCGCAGGCCTTCGCTCGGATGCGGCGCGTGGGAACGGAGCACACGCTTCGCCAATTTGGGGGTTCTTGAATCTTGGCCGACGGGAAGACGACCAAGGAGCCGGTCAAGCGTTACTATCGGAAGCGCGTCGAGCTCTTTCGCCTGATCGACAAGATCAAGCTCTGGCCGTCGCGGCGGGGGCTGCTGCACGGAATCAAGGCGGTCGACGCGAGCGGCGATCAAGCCAGCATCACGACCCACTGCAACAAGACCTTCCTGGTCACCAACTCCAGGAGCAGCCGCGCGGCCCGCTGGCTGCGCAACAAGTGGTTCAAGGGCGTGTGCGGTGCGTGCCGCGTGCCGGAGTGGAAGCTCGCGAAGTACTCGGCCACCGAGTTCAAGCGCCACTACGGCTCCGCGCTGTCGCACGAGCCGGCGGAGGGCGTGAGCCAGGGAGACCGCAGATCCAATAGCGGGCGTTAGCCCGCGGGTCGCTTTCCGACGTGCGCAGGGACCGCGGCCGCGAGCGCGGCGATGTGCTCGACGGTCGTGCCGCAGCAGCCGCCGACGATCTGCACGCCGCGCTCCACCCACGCGCGCGCGGCGGCCGCGAACTGCTCGGGTGGCACGGTCGCGCCGCGCGCGCCGTCCGGGCCACCGCCGTAGCTCGTCTCCGGGTAGGCCATCACCGGGCCGTCCCAGCGCTCGAAGAGCAGCTCGAGCCCGGGCGTCGTGCTCGCGATCGAGCTGTGCATGATGCCCGCGGCCTGCCCGCCCATGCCCGTCAGCGCGTCGATCAGCTCGGCGAGCGGCGGTGTCGCGGAAGGCGGGCCGTGCGCGGAGGGCTCGCCCCCGGTCTCGGCCGCGATGTCCCAGCCCACGAGGCTGCCGTCGGCGCGGCGCGTGCAGCTCATTCCCACCCACCCGGGCAGCCCGGTGGCGACGGCGGCCGGGACCGCGCGCGGCGCGCGATCGAGGTCGAGCATCATCTCGAGCAGCAGCAGGTCGACGCCCGCCTCCGCGAGCGTCTCGGCGAGCTCGCGGTAGTTCGCGGCTTCTGCTTCCGGCGTCGGGTGGTAGCGCGGATCGAAGCGCTCGGTCGCCGGGTCGAAGGCGTGCATCGTGGAGATCGATCCCGCGATCGCGATGGGGCGATCGCCGCGGGCGCGGTCACGCGCGCGTTGCGCGAGCTCGACGGCGAGCCGGTTGAGCGCGACAGTCTGGTTGGCGAGTCCGGCTGCGGCGAGCACGTGGCGCGCGGTCGCAAAGGTGTTGGTGGTGATCACCTGCGCGCCCGCGCGGATGTAGGACTCGTGAATCGACTGCACGGTCTCGGGGTCGCTCAAATTCGCGACCGCGCTCCACGCGGCGCCGTCGATCTGGCCGCCGCGCCGCCGGATCTCCGTGCCCGTCGCGCCGTCGAGCACGATCACGCGCCCATCGGCGAGCTGCTCGTCGAGGATCACGCGCGCCTCCCACGCCTCTCGAAACGTGCCCTGGCATTGGCTCCCGCTCCCGCGATCCGGCATGGTATCGTGTCATGCCGGGTGGACATTCGATCGAGGGAGGGCGCGCCGTGACCCAAACCACTTCGCAATCCCATGCAGGACACCGGATCCGCGCAGAGCAGGTCGAAGTATACCGACGCGACGGGCTGCTTCGAATCCCGGGACTGTTCGAAGCCCAGGAGCTCGAACCGCTGCGGCGCGCGCTCCGCGAGGATCCGTCGGTCAACGGATCGGCATACGGGATGGTGGACGAAGAGGGCAGGCCCCATCCCATCTGCATCTGGACCGAGTTCGGCGACGACATCGTCGGCGCGATTCCGCGCATGGCGCGCGTGGTCGACGCGGTCGAAGCGCTGCTCGGCGAGCGCTGCTACCACTGGCACTCGAAGCTCACCATCAAGCCCCCGGGCTGCCGCGCGAGGGTGGACTGGCACCAGGACTACGGCAGCTGGTACGACGACGGCGTGCTGTTTCCCGACATGCTCACGGTTTCGATCGCTCTCGAGCCCGCCACCAAGGCGAACGGCTGCACGCAGTTCATTCCCGGCTCGCACCGGATGGGTCGCATCGACCACGGCGCCGTCGATGGTGAGTTCAAGCAATTCTACGCGCGCCTGGAGAAGGCGAGGGAAGCGCTCGGCCTGGTCCACGGCGAGCTCGAGGTCGGCGACGCGATCTTCTTCCACTGCAACCTGCTGCACGGCTCGGGGGCGAACGAATCGGATACGCCCCGACCCCTGTTCTTCTCGTCTTACAACGCCGTCTCGAACGGGCCCGTGCCAGGTGCTCAGGGCGCGAACGAAGAGGGTGCGTTCATGAACATCACACCGGCCGAGCGCGCCGTCCGACCGCTCGAGAAGCTGCCCGACGATGTGCTCCGCAAGCGCCGCTACGCGTCGGCCTTCCACCACACGCCGTTCAAGCAGCCGCGCAGAGACCTGGGCGAATCGCACTGGCACGCCGAGGATCTCGATGCGTATCAGTCGAGCGAATCCCGGATCAACGGAGAGGTCGAACAGTGAATTCTGCCACCGTTTCGGTGCATCTCGTCGTAAGGGAGCTCGATGATCTGCACCTTGTTCTTGTCGAGTGCTTCACGCGTGCGCTCCGAGATGCCGGGGCACGAGCAGGCGGCCGGGGTTCACCGCGAGTCCATTGATGATCCGGGGGTCGTCTTCGGGCGTGATCTCGACTTGCGGATCTTCAGTCCTCGACTTTCTCGAGAAAGCTGAACGTCAGCTGTTGGGCGTTGACGAGTGTGAGATCGACGTCGACCATCAGGATCGCGCCGTCAATCCGGATCGCGGACGATGAATCGCGCGTGTACCAGGCCTTGAAGCGGTTGCCGATCTCGCCCTCGAGCGGCACGACCTCGACGCCCTGGTCGCGGAGCGCGCGAACGAAACCATCGCGCTGTGCCCGCATGTCTTCCGGGCTCGGAAGCGTGTCGCTCTGGACGTACCAGCCCAGCTCGACGTCGCCGAAGCAACCGATGCCATCGAGAAGCCGTTTCCGGCTCAGAGTTTGAGCGGCCTGCGTTTCGTGCGGTCCAGCTCGAGCCGCACGACGTCCGGTCGCGCGTAGTGCCCGGAGCTGTCCACGACTGCCTTTGCGCGGTCGATCTCGCCAAAGTCGAGTTCCGCGTAGAGGATGCCCTCCTCGTCTTCGAGCGGCCCCGCGAGCAGCTCGCCGAGCGGTGAAATGATGGACGAGTACCCGCCTCCCGCAGCCAGGTGTTTCGCGAGCTCGGGATCGACGGAGCGGATCATTTCCTCGGTGAGCACGGACGTGACGTTCACGACGAACGCCTGTGCTTCGAATGCGTAGTGTCGGCAGGCCGCGTCGATCACGCGATTGATCTCGGGGAAGCCGCCGGGCCAGTTCGCGACGTGGACCTGCTCGCCCTGCGCCTGCACGGCGTAGCGAAACAGCGGGTTGGTGTGCTCGTAGCAGATCAGCGCACCCAGCTTGCCAAACGGTGTGTCGTAGAGCTGGATGTCCGAGCCGTCACCGCGGCCCCAGACCATGCGCTCTTCGAAGGTGGGCACCAGCTTTCGCCGATTGCCCATGATCTCGCCGTCCGAGCCGATGAAGAGCTGGCTGTTGAAGATCGTGCCGCCGTCGCGTTCGTTCAGACCCATCACGACCGTGCAGCCCGCCTCGCGCGCCGCGGCGGCGAGCGCCCGCGTGGCATCGGACGGAATCGACACAGCCTGGTCGTAGACCCGCAGCAGGTAGCGTTCGATCTGCGTTGGCGGGAGGTAGACGGCAAAGTACGGGTAGCCGGGAACGAACGTCTCGGGGAAGGCCACGAGTTCCGCGCCCGCCCTTCCGACTTCGCGGATGACGCGGCAAGCCTTCTCGACCGTCGCGTCTCGATCGAGGAAGGCCGGAGCGAGCTGAGCCGCTGCGACTTTGACCTTGCGCGCCATTGGCGTACCTCCTGTCGACGCGACCCCCCGTCATCTCGCCGACCATTCTAGAACGCCGACCGCGCGAACGGCTAGCTGCGCGTTGGCCTTCGGCCAAAGCTTCCGCGTCGTCGCACCGACCCGCTGCGCGGATCGGCGCTCCTAGCGCTGCAGGCTGCGCAGCAGCTCGAGCAGGCGGTCGGGCAGGTGGCGGTAGCGGCGCACCTCGGTGACGTGGCCGTGGCCGGCCGCGGCCAGGCGCTGGCAGGCGTCGCGGTCCATGTTGTAGTCCTCGGTCATCAGCACCTCGAGGCGGCGGTAGCGGCGCGCGGTCGGCTCGGGGTCGCCGCCCGCGGTGTGCTTGCCGTCGGTCAGCAGGATGCCGACCTTCAGCGCGGCGCGGCCGCGCCGCAGCTGGGCGAGGCCGGTGGCGAGCGCGGCCTCGATGTTCGTGTAGCCGAGCACCGGGGCGTCGAGGATCGCGACGATGGTCTCGCGCAGCGTGGCCTTGGCGCCCATCGGTTTGAGCACGCGCGCCGTGGAGCCGAAGGCCACCAGCGAGTAGGCGTCGGCGCGCAGCCGCAGCGCGAGCACGGCGGCCCCGACCGCGCACAGCGCGATCTTGCGCCCGTTCATCGAGAGGCTCGTGTCGATCATCATCGCGACGTCGAGGGGCTTTTCGATCCGCGCCTCGACGAGGATGTCTTCGGGCCGGATCTGGTCGACGAGCGGGGCGCGGTCGAGCGTCTCGAGCAGCGCGATCTCGCCCGCGCCCGCCTCGGGCCAGGGCGTGCGGGCGCTGTGCGTCTTGCGGCGGAAGTGGCCGATCACCCTCAGCGTGCGGCGCAAAATCCCCTC
>JBFGGA010000146.1:0-9060 GCA_041579295.1 Myxococcota bacterium
CTACGTGCGCCAGCGGCGGCTGTTCGGCAGCGGCCTGATCCGCGAGACCATCCTCTTCGACACCTCCGTGGTCATCACGGCCGTGCTCGTCGAGATCACGCTGATCCTCAACTGCCTCGGCGTGCTCTTCGAGTCGCGCTTTTCCGCCTACCTGGTGGGCGTGCTGTTCCCGCTGGCCGTGGCCGTCGCGATGTTCATCCGCGCCATCTTCTCGTCCGGCGTGATCGAACGCGATTCCCCAGCGTCGGAAGACGACGACTGATCGCGCGCCCGCTGCCCGTCGGACTCTGCGGCTTCCGAGTCCAAAGTCACGGGGAACAGGTAACGGGTAGAGACGAACCGCGGGGATCGGGGCGGACGGGGTCGCCGCGCGGAATGCTTCTCTGAGCACGGCGACCCCGTCCGCCCCGATCCCCGCGCGCACCGAGACGAAAGCGCACCCACCGGGCACGCGAACAGACGACACGCAGATGCCGCAAACACGGACTGTCCGTCCAACTGGGTTCCCGCCAGCGCAGCCCTCTCAGGAGTAAACGGTCTGCGCGGGCTAGTACGCGCCGCCGAGCTTGGAGTGGTCCCAGGAGACGATGCGCTCGGGGCGCACGCGGATCAGGATCCGCTTCGCGGCGGACTGCCGCATGCTCTCGTTCACCGAGGTGAGCTGCTCGGGCTCGCCCGCCCCGGTCTCCTTCTGCGACGCGGCCACCAGCGTGGCGATGATCGCGTCGGTGTCGTCGCTGAGCTCGGCCGTGCCGTAGAGCACCACGCCGCGCAGCTGCGCGTACTCGCGGCCGGACTCGACGAGCAGGCTCACCCGCGGATCGCGCCGCAGGTTCGCGATCTTCTGGGTCCCGCGGAAGGTCGCCATCGAGATCGTGAGGTCGTCGTCGGCCACGAACCACATCGGCATCGGATGGGGCACGCCGCCGGGGCCGATCGTGCACAGGATGATCGTCTTGTGCGCCGCGAGGAAGTCGCGGATCTCCGCGTCGCTCATGCGGATCTGATCGCGTCGGGGCACGTCTCCTCCGCGCCGCGCAGCGCCCCTCAGTCGGGGTACTCGACCCTGGCCTTGCCGCTCACGCAGCGCGCCTGGCAGGTGAGCACCCAGCCCTCGTCGAGCAGCGCCTGCGACAGGCAGTCGTTGGCGTCCATCTTTACCTCTCCCGCGGTGAGCTTCGCCATGCAGCAGGAGCAGTAGCCCTCCTCGCACGAGTACGGCGCGTCGAGGCCCGCGGCGCGCACGGCCCGCAGGATCTTCTCGCCCTTCGCGTACGGGACCTCGACCGTTTCGCCGTCGAGAACGACCGTGATTGCGTTTGGCACCGATGCGTCCGCGACCTCCGGCCGCGCCTCTTCGGGGTGCGGGCCCGGATCGGGCGGCGAGACGAAGCGCTCCACGTGCACGCGCTCGCGGTCGACGTGCAGCTCGCGCAGCGCCTCCTCGACGATCGCCATGAACGGGCCCGGACCGCAGAGGTAGAAGTCCGACTCGACCTGCGCGCCGACCAGTCGCTTGACGTCGTCGCGCTCGACGAGGCCGTCCACGGCGTCGAGTCGGTGGACGACCTCGAGCCGATCCGGATGCGCGCGCGCGAGCGCGTCGAGCTCGTCCCGGAAGATGATCGAGCGCTCGTCGCGGTTCGCGTAGAAGAGCGTGAGCGAGCGGCCGGAGCTCGCGAGCGCGGACTTTGCGATCGAGATGATCGGCGTGATGCCGCTGCCCGCGGCGAACAGGATGGTCCTGCGATCGGCGCCGTCGAGCACGAAGGAGCCCGCGGGTGGCGCGACCATCAGGCGGGATCCCACCCCGACGCGATCTTTGATCCAGTTGGAGATGCGGCCGCCGTCGATGCGCTTGACGGTCACCTTGTGCTCGGGGTCCGTTTCCGGAGCGCTCGAGAGCGAGTAGCTGCGCGTCAACACCTGCTTCTCGTAAGGGATCTTGAAGCTCAGGAACTGGCCGGCCCGATAGCGGAAGCGCTCGGCGTGCGCGGCGGGAATCTCGAGCACCAGCGAGCGCGCGTCGGGCGTCTCGTCGATCACCCGCGCGACGCGAAGCTCGACGCAGGGCTGCGTCGCGGCGCGCCAGTCCGCCTCCGAGACGCCCGCTGCTTCGTAGTCCGCCATCGTCGGTGCAGAGCTCCCCGCTCGCCGCGCGGCCCGCCACCGCCACCGCACGCGAGCCGCGCAGGCTAGCGCAGCTTCGTCCTCGGGCTCAAGAACGCGCGCGCGCGCTGCGCGCCACGCCGCCGTCAGTCGGCGGGCACGTGGAGATCGACCACCGCGCCGTTCTCGAGCTCGCGGTCGAGCAGCGACCAGATCTCGCGCGCGGCCTCCTCGGGGGTGCGCGCCCGGCCCTGCTCGTGAATCTCGACGAAGCGCCCGACGCTCGGGAAGTCTTCACTCGACGTCGCGCGGATTTCCTTCTGCATCGCGGTCTCGACGATTCCGGGCGCCACCGCGATCAGCCGGCAGCGGCCGCCGCGGCGCGCCTGCTCGGCGCCCGCGGTGCGCACCCAGTGGTCGACGGCGGCCTTGCCCGCGCAGTACGCGCTCCAGCCCTCGTAGACGTTGAAGGCCGCCCCGGAGCTGATCAGAACGAGGTGGCACGCGGCGTCGGTCTCGCGGGCGGCGCGCAGGAACGCATCCCCGAGCACCTGCGGCGCGGCGCTGTTGAGCAGCACCTGGCGAACGTAGGCGTCCGTGGGAACCTCGCCCGCGAAACCGATCGGTGTGAGGGTTCCCGCGGAGTGGACGAAGACGACGCGCTTGCCCGCAAAGCCGTTGATTTCCCGTGCGAACAGCTCGGCGACCCCCGACCACGCGGCCGGGTCCGAGAGGTCGGCCCGATGGTGCTCGCAGCCCGCGAGCGCGCGCCGGCTGATGTTCACCACGCGCGCGTCCGGATCGGGGAAGGCTCGCGCCAGCGCGGCGCCGATCCCGCTCGAGCCGCCGCTGATGAAGACGAGGTCTGCAACCACGGCCGCAGTGTAGGAAAAGCCGCGCGGCCCGGAATCCGCGCGACCCTCGTGCGCAAGCGCTCCGGGCGGGATAAGCTCTGCCGGGGCGCGAGAACCGGTCGCCCCGGACGTCGCGAGAGGCCCTTTCGCTCGTGGCCCGACGTCATCCAGACCGCGGACGCTGCGCAAAACGGGGCCCGAAGGCCATGAAGCGATCGGATCTCAGCTGCTGGGCCGCGATCGTCTGCGCGCTGGCGGTGACCGCAAGCGCCGACTCGACCGATCGCTCGCTGCGCGTCACCGCGACGGCCTACAACTCGGTTCCCGAGCAGACCGACGCGGATCCGCACCTCGCCGCCTGGGGCGATTCGCTCGCGCCGGGGATGAAGGTGATCGCGGTCTCGCACGACCTCATCGACGAGGGCCTCGATCGACACACCCCGGTGAAGATCGAGGGGCTGCCCGGCGAGTTCCTCGTGCTCGACAAGATGCACCACCGCTGGGAGATGCGAATCGACATCTACATGGGGCACGACGTCGAAGCGGCGCTCGCCTGGGGAAAGCGCCAGGTGGAGATCAGTTGGTAGGCCCGGCGCCAGCCGGCGCGGCGCGGCGCGCCGGCTTCGCGATCGGTCGATGACGCGCATGGGTGCACTCGGCTGGATCCTCTGCGGCAGCCTCCTGATGAGCGTCATCGCGCTCGTGGGCGCCGTCACCCTCGCGCTGCCCGAGCGCCTGCGCGAGCGACTGATCCTGCCGCTCGTCGCGTTCTCGGCGGGATCGCTGCTCGGCGGCGCGCTGCTTCACATGATTCCGGAGGCCGTCTCGCAGGGCGGCGGCGCGATCTCGGTCTATCTCTGGGTGTTGGTCGGCTTCACGGCATTTCTCGCGTTCGAGCAGTTCCTGCACTGGCATCACTGGCACAGCGACGCGCCCGAGATCAAGAGCCCGCTCGGACACATGATGGTGATCGGCGACAGCGTGCACAACTTCATCGGAGGCGTCGCGGTGGCCGGCGCGTTCATCGCGGACATCCGACTCGGCATCACCACCTGGATCGTCGCCGCGGCCCACGAGGTTCCGCAGGAGCTCGGCAAGTACGGCGTGCTGGTCCACGGCGGCTGGAGCCGCGGGAGGGCGATCTTCGTGAGCTTCCTGTCGTCGCTGACCTTCCTGGTCGGCGGGGTCTTCGCCTATCTGGTTTCGTTCCAGTTGGACGTCGGATTCCTGGTGCCGTTCGCTGCGGGAAACTTCCTGTACATCGCCGCCTCGGACCTGGTCCCGGAGGTGAACCGACATCATCAGGTCGGCGTGAACGTGCTCCATTTCTGCTCGTTCCTCGCGGGAATCGCGCTGCTTCTCGCGATTGGCGTTCTCTCGGGCGAATAGGAGCGCGCGAGTGTGGGGTTTTCACGTGCATTTGCATGGAAACCTCGTTTTTCGGACGGTGCGGACTTTCCGTCGCCGGAAAATCGCGCACAATATCGATCGGTAGCGGTCCATTGGTGCTGAATGGGTCCGTTCCAGTGGCCCGCGCAACCCTACAGACAGTGCACGAGTGCATGAAATGGGCGCACGAAGGAAGACTTCCAAGAAGAAGACCGCACGCAGGAAGAAGAAGACCACGTGGGGCGGGCGCCGCAAGGGCGCGGGCCGTCCGCCGGGAACGGGGACCGGACCGTCCAAGCACGCGCGGATCAATCGCGTCGTCGCGATGCTCAGCAACGACGAGCTGAAGGTCCTGCAGGCGTACGCGAGGCGGCAGAAGCTGCCGCTGGGAACGGCCGCCTACCGGATCATCGCGCAGGCGTTGCGGCGATTGCGCTGACCCAGACCCCCTCCCCCGAAACACCGTGACGCGGCGAGATCGCCACTCGCCCAGCTGAGTGACGGGGCGGCGACGTATGGCCGCGCGACGCGGACGCCGTCGTCGACGCGAGTCGGAGCGCCGGCGCTTTCGCGCTGGACATGCGCGACCGCTGCTCGCCTTCGCGCCCGACGTGCGCGGCTGCTACCGGTGCCTCAATCTTCGTCGGGGAATTCCTCGTTCGAGATGCGGTCGCCGTCGACGAATTCGGCCAGCTTGCGCTTGCGCCCGCTGGGATACCAACCCCTCCAGACCCCGTGGAAGTTGCCGTTGCGAAACGCCCCCTCGGCTTCCTTCTGCCCGTTCTCGAAGTACGCGACCGCGGGGCCGTGCTTCTTTCCGTCGACGTAGTGCTCGACGAACTGGAGCTGCCCGTTGGCGTGCCAGCGCCTGACCTCGCCATTGCGCTTGCCGTTCGCGAAGTGCTGCTCGAGCCGCTGGACGCCGTCTTCACGGAAGGTGGAGAAGACCCCGTTGCGCTGATCGGCGGCGTAGAAGCCCTGCTCCGCGAGCTGGCCGTTCGGATGCCAGAGCTTGAAGGCGCCGTTCAGCCTGCCCTGGTCGAAGTGCGCCTCGGCCTTCGGCTTGCCCGATGCGTACCACGAGAGGCTCGGGCCGTGCTGGGTTCCGTCGGCCAGCTCGCACCAGGCCCGCAGGCCCTCGGGAGGGGATTTTCCGCGCGCGACGGCGCCTTCCGGGCACTGAATCTCGTCCGCCGTTGCGGGGCGCGGCGCTGCGAGGGCCGCGGACAGCAGGGCGGCGATCCATGGCGCGAAGCGACCCATACCAAGGCGAGGGTATCACGTCGGCGGCGCCGGACGGGCCCGTCGCGCGACACCGATCAGGGTGTGATCACGAGCTTGCCGTGGGTCTTGCGAGAGGCGAGCTCCGCGAGCGCCGAGGGGAGGTCTTCGAGCGCGTAGGTGTTGAAGATCAGCGGCTCGATCTTCCCGTCGCGGTAGAGCGCGAACAGGCGCTCGAAGGTCTCGGGCACGCGCGCGGGCTCGTTGGCGCGATAGGCCCCCCAATGCACGCCGGTCACCGCGATGTTCTTGAGCAGGATGCGGTTCGCCCGAAGCTCCGGGATGCGTCCGCTCGCAAAGCCGACGATCACGTGGCGCCCGTTCCACGCGATGCACTTCAGCGATCGGTCGCAGACGTCGCCGCCGACGGGGTCGTAGATCACGTCGGCGCCGCGGCCGTCCGTGATCTCGCGCACGCGCGCGACGAAATCCTCCTCCCGGTAGTCGATCACCTCGTCGGCCCCGAGATCGCGCGCAATCTCGACCTTCTCCTTGCCGCCGACGGTCGCGATCGCGCGCGCGCCGAGCGCCTTGCCGATCTGCAGCGCCGCGCTGCCCACGCCGCCGACGGCGGCGTGAACGAGCAGCCACTCGCCCGGCTGCAGGTTTGCGCGGTAGACGAGCGCCGCGTAACCGGTCGGGTAGATGATCGGGATCGCCGCGCCCTCCTCGAACGACATCCCGTCGGGAAGCCGGTGCGCATACTCGGCCGCGACGACGGCGGTCTGCGCGAAGCCGCCGGTCTGCAGCGAGGCGAGCACGCGGTCGCCGACCGAAAATCCCGCGACGCCCTCGCCGACCTCCCGCACGACGCCCGCGATCTCGCCGCCCGGCGTGAACGGAAATTCCGGCCTCACCTGGTACTGGCCCTTCACGATCAGGATGTCGAAGAAGTTGCAGCCGGCCGCGCGCACGTCGACCTTGAGCGTGCCGGGTCGGGTCTCGGGCTCGTCGATCTCCGAGACCCGCAGCTCCGAGGGCTCCATCCAACGCTCGACTGCGATTGCGCGCACGCGGGCCACCTCCCGGATCTCGAGACGGGCGCCGTCAGCCCCGGCCCCGAGCGCGCCATTCTAACCCTCCGCGGCGCGCGCGCCGCTGCGGGGGGCACGGGCGACGCGGCGCGGGTTAGTATTGCGGGATGGATGCCGCCGAGCTCAAGCGAGCCGCCTGCGCGGCCGTCGACGGGATGCGCGACGAGCTGCTGCGGCTCTCCCACGGCATCCACGCCAAGCCCGAGCTCGCGTTCGAGGAGCGCGAAGCCGCGGCGCTGCTCGGCGCGTCGATCCGCCGGGCCGGGCTCGACGTCGAGGCGGGCGCCTACGGGCTGGAGACCGCGTTCGCGGCGGAGTTCGGATCCGGCGAGGCGGGCTGCGTGGCGCTGCTCGCCGAGTACGACGCGCTGCCGGAGATCGGCCACGCCTGCGGGCACAACATCATCGCGAGCGCGGCCGTCGGCGCGGGGCTCGCGTTGCACGCGCTGGCCGACCGGCTGCCCGGCCGGGTGAGGCTGCTCGGCACGCCCGCGGAGGAGCGCGGAGGCGGCAAGGAGCTGATGGCCCGCGAGGGCGCGTTCGACGGCGTCGACGCGGCGATGATGGTGCACCCGGCCGGCGCGAACCTGGTGAACATGCCGAGCCTGGCGTGCTCGGAGGTGGGCGTCTGCTACCGGGGCCGCGCCGCGCACGCGTCGGCGATGCCCGAGCAGGGGATCAACGCGCTCGACGCGCTCGTGATCGCCTACCAGGCGATCGCCGCGCTGCGCCAGCACATCGGCGTCTTCGAGCGCGTCCACGGCATCATCAGCGACGGCGGGCAGGCGCCCAACGTGGTCCCGGAGCGCGCGGCCGGGCGCTTCTACGTGCGGGCCGCCGACGCGGACGCGCTCGCGGCGCTCAAGACGCGCGTCGAGGGCTGCTTCGAGGCGGGCGCGCGCGCGAGCGGCGCCGAGCTGGAGCTCACTTGGAACGAGGTCGATTACCTCGAAATCCGCTACAACGAGCCGCTCGCGGAGCGCTACCGCGCGAACGCGGAGGCGCTCGGGCGCGCGTTCTTCCCGATCGACCAGGTGCCGCCGCGACTCGCGGGCAGCTCCGACATGGGAAACGTGAGCTATCGCGTGCCGTCGATCCACCCGATGATCGAGTCCGCGCCGATCCACTGCGCGATCCACCACGCGGAGTTCGAGAAGTGGGCGGGGGGGGAGATGGGCGACGCGGCCGTCGTCGACGGAGCCAAGGCGCTCGCGATGACGGCCATCGACTACCTCTGCGATCCCGAGCTGCGGCGCCGGGTGCGCGAGCGCTTCGAGCAGAGCGTCGGTCGATGAGCGGGAAGGGCGGCTCCCAGCGCAAGCCGAGGATCGACCCGAGCGCGTGGATCGCGCCGAGCGCGCAGCTCTACGGGGCGATCGAGGTCGGGCCGGGCGCCTCGATCTGGCACAACGCCGTGCTGCGCGCGGAGTGCGAGCGGATCGTGATCGGGCGCATGACCAACCTCCAGGACTTCGCGATGGTCCACGTCGCCTACGACAACCCGACGCGGATCGGCGAGTTCTGCTCGATCGCCCACCGCGCGACGCTGCACGGCTGCACGGTTCGCGATCACTGCCTGGTGGGCGTCGGCGCGGTGCTGATGGACCACGCGGTGATCGGCGAGGGCTCGATCGTCGCCGGGGGCGCGTTCGTGACCGAGGGGAGCGTCTTCCCCCCGCGCTCGATCGTCGCGGGCATTCCCGCCAAGCAGATCGGCGAGCGCGACAGCGCGCGCGCCAACCGGATGAACGCCTGGCTATACCAGCGCAACGTGGAGTGCACGCGCCGGGGCGACCACGGGGCCTGGACGGGTCCGGAGTTCGAGGCCTGGGTGGCCGCGAAGCGCGCGGAGGTCGAGCGGGACGCGGACCTCTGAGGCGCCGCGGCCGCCAGCGGGCGAACCCGAAGGATTCGCCCGCGACGATCTGCGATCCCTTTGCGATCGCGCCTCTAGCGGGAGGCCGGCGCGCGGCCGAGGCCGCGGAACAGCAGCTCGACGGTGTCCTCGATGGCCGTGCGGCAGGCGCCCTCGGACAGCAGGCCGTTCGCCCAGGAGATCCGCGCGCCGCTCGCGCCGTGGAACAGCGCGCGCGCGGCGACCAGCACGTCGACGCCGGGATCGAGATCGCCGCGCGCGCGCCCGCGCTGGAGGATCTCCGCGAGCAGCCCGATGCTGCGGTCGTTGAGCGCGAGCGCGCGGCTCGCCACGCGCGAATCGGGGTACGTGGTGGCGCGGATCGCGATGACCGTGAGATCGGGGTGCCGCGCGAGCAGCTCGTGCTGGAACTCGAAGAAGCGCCGCACGCGCTCGCGGGTCGCGGTGGTCCGGGCGTCGCGGCGGCGGAACTCGCGCCAGGCCTCCTCCTGGAGCTCGGCGAGCTCGAGCACCAGCA
>JBFGGA010000147.1:0-9001 GCA_041579295.1 Myxococcota bacterium
AGCGCAATGTGCCAGAAGTAGTCCTTCACCTGATCGAACCAGCCGAGCTCTCTCCAGTTGTCGGAATGGAGACCCCGAAGCGGGAACCAGTCGAGATATTGACCGCCCGCGAAGACGACGATCAGCAGGATCGCGAACAAGAAGGAAGGCACCGCGTTGCCGATCACCACCGCGGTGCTCGTGGCGACGTCGAAGCGCGAGCCATCGCGAATCGCCTTTGCGATGCCGAGCGGAATCGAGATCAGGTAGACGAGCAGTGTCGTCCAGAGGCCGAGCGAGATCGACACCGGCATCTTGTCGATCACGAGCTGTGCGACGCTGCGATCGCGGTAGTAGCTCTTGCCGAAGTCGAAGACCGCGAAATTCCGCATCATCAACAGGAACCGCTCGTGGAGCGGCTTGTCGAAGCCGAACTGCTTCTCCAGCCGTTCGATGAACTCGGGTGGCAGCCCCTGCGCACCCCGGTATCCCGTGCCGCCGCTTCCTTCCGCACTCCCGCCCAGTGAGATCTCGCCGCCCTCGCCCGAAACCCGAGCCGTCGCCGAGACCGAGGTGTGATGGAGCTGCGAGATGATCCGCTCGATCGGCCCCCCGGGCACGACCTGCACGATGAGGAAATTCAAGAGCATGATCGCGAACAGCGTGGGAACGATCAGGAGAAGCCGCCGGATGATGTAGGACGTCATCTTACGGCGATTCGCCTCGGCCGCGTCGCGATCCGTTCATCGCTTGTCCTCACCCCGGGGCTGCTCCAGACGAGCCGCCTTCGCGGCGTCGTACCACCAGGCGTTGATCACGACGCCGTTGCTTGGCGTGATCTCGGGCCTCCCGAAGCGATCCCAGTAGAGCAGTCGGTCAGCGGAAATGTACCAGTGAGGAATCAGATAAAAGCCCCACTGCAACACGCGATCGAGTGCTCGAACGCGCGTGACGAGGTCCTCGCGGGTCGGCGCGGCGATCACGAGCTCGATGAGCTCGTCGATCGCGGGATCCTTGATCCCCATCGCGTTGCGCCCGCCCTCGCGATCCGCGGTCTCGCTCATCCAGAAGTCGCGCTGCTCGTTGCCAGGAGAATCGGACTGCGCGATCCGCACGACCGTCATGTCGAAATCGAAGGTGTCCATGCGACGCCGATACTGGGAGGTGTCCACGGTCCGGATCGCGACGTCGATGCCGAGGCGCTCGAGGTTCTTCTTGAATGGAAGCGCGACGCGCTCGAAGCTCGGCATCACGAGGAGAATCTCGAAATCCATCGGCTCTCCCGTCTCGACGTGCCGGAGCTTGCCGTCCTTCACCTTCCAGCCGGCCTCGGCCAACCGCTCGCTCGCGATCTTCAGGTTGCCGCGGATCCTTCCCGAGCCGTCCGTCGCGGGCGGCCGGTATTCTCGCGTGAAGACCTCTTGCGGAATGCGTCCCTTGAAGCGCTCCAGGATCGCGAGCTCCGCGGAGCTCGGCAGGCCCCGAGCGGCGAGCTCCGAATTCTCGAAATAGCTCCGGCTGCGCTTGTACTGGCCGTAGAAGAGCGCTCGATTCGACCACTCGAAGTCGAACGCGTAGGCGAGCGCCTCCCGCACCCGCCGATCCCGGAACTTCGCGCGACGCAGGTTGTAGCCAAAGCCCTGGATGCCCTGGTTTCGCTCGTGTGGGATCAGCTCCATGCGGAGCCTGCCCTCGCGGACATCGGGGATGTCGTAGGCGGTGGCCCATTTCTTCGAGATGTTCTCGGCGCGAATGTCGTACGCGTCCGCCTTGAGGGCTTCCACGGCGACGTCCATGTCCCGGTAGTAGTCGTAACGGATCGAATCGAAGTTGTTCTTTCCGCGGTTTGCCGGCAGGTCGGCCGCCCAGTAATCAGCGCGCCGCTTGTAGTGCACGAATCGACCCGCTTCGAAGGTGTCGATCTCGTACGCGCCGCCGCCTAGCGGCGGATCGAGGGTCGTCTCGTCGAAGGCTCGGGTCTCCCAGTAGTGCTTGGGCAGGACGGGGAGCTGACCGACGATCAACGGCAATTCGCGGTTGTCGCCGGGCTTGAAGCTGAACTGGACCCTCCGATCACCGGTCTGCTCGACTCGTTCCACACCGTCGTAATACAGCCCGTAGAGCGGAGAGCCCTTCTCCACGAGCACCCGGAAGGTCCAGATCACGTCTTCGACCGTGACGGGCCGTCCATCGTGCCAGCGCGCACCCTCGCGCAGCGTAAAGGCGACCCACGAGCGGTCCGCGGGCGTCTCGATCGTCTCCGCCAGCAACCCGTACTGGCTGAACGGCTCGTCGGCCGAGGGAACCATCAGGCTGTCGTAGATCAGGCTCTGGCCGAGCCCGGAAAAGCCCGCCGCGGGATTTCCCTTCACGATGAACGGATTGAAGCTGTCGAAGGTTCCGATGGCGGCATGCCGCAGCACACCGCCCTTCGGCGCATCGGGATTGACGTAGGCGAAGTGGGCAAAGTCGGCCGGGTAGGCGAGGTCCCCGTGCATCGCGATGCCGTGCGCGGGCGCGGCGCCAGCCCCGTGGGCCGGTGTCGACGCCGCCAATCCCAGTGCCACGAGAAGCGCGCCGACCCAACCGGAACGGATTCTCGCCTGCACATGAGCCTCCGTTGAATCCGCCGCTCCTGGTGATCGATCGATGGGGGTCCCGACGATTTCAATCGCTCGACGGGAGAATTCCTTCAACGGTTTGGAGGCAGGCGCAGGATCAGCGTCGGGCCGACCGTCGTGGCCTCGAGGTTCGCCCATTCGGCCAGCAGGCGACAGCGCGTCACCTGTGCGCTCCCGGGCGAACCCATGCGGATGCGAACCTCGCCCTTTGGACTGTTGTTCAGGCGCTCGATGATCGCGGGCCAATTCTTCGTTCTCGCCACAGGACCTCCAGCTCGTACGCGAAGCCGAGAAACTAGCACGGAGGCGAGCGCCTCCCAATCGTCGGGTGTGAACGGCTCGGCTAGGCCCGATCCAACGGCGCGACCAGGCGCGGCAGGATCTCGCTGATCGACCCACGGAGCACGGCGTTCGCGAGCGAGTCCATCTCCGTCGACTGTTCGTTCAAGATCGCGACGCGCGCACCCGCGGCCTTGGCGATCGGAACGACGGCCGCTATCGGGTAGACGGCGAGCGTGGAGCCCACCGCGAGCATCAGATCGCACTGCCGAGCGGCCGTTTCCGAGCGCTCGAGGTCCTCCACCACCAGGCCCTGACCGAACGAGATCGTGGCGGCCTTCAGGATGCCCCCGCAGCTTCGACACGCGGGATCCGCCTCGCCCGCGCGAATCCGATCGAGCACCTCGGCGATCGGGCCGCGCTGCGCGCACGCGAGACAGCCAAACTCGCGAAACGTCCCGTGGATCTCGACCGTGCGCTCGCGCGTCGATCCCGCATCCAGGTGCAATCCGTCAATGTTCTGGGTGATCAGCAGCTGCAGCTTCCCCCGCCTTTCGAGCTCGACGATCGCGCGATGCCCGGCGTTGGGAGCGCCGAGCGCATCCGCGAGCTCGAGCCGGCTCTGCCACGCGAGCTTGCGCACCTCGGGATCGCTCACGTAGTGGTCGTAGGTCGCGAGCTTCTCCGCGGACGGGTTGCGGGTCCAGACGCCCTTGGGCCCGCGAAAGTCCGGGATGCCGGAGTCCGTCGAGATGCCCGCGCCCGTCAGCACCACCACGCGATCGCTCGCTTCGATCCAGTGGCGCACCCGCTCGATCAGCGCTTCGAGCTCCGCATCCACAGCGCCCGACATCGTTCTCCCCAACCCGTTTGCGCGCTCGTCGATGAGCGGCAGGACTTCCATTGTCGGCCCGATCGCGAGCGGCTCGCAACCTCCCCCGCGGGCGCGCTCCGGGCCCGATAGCCGCGGCTCGGGCGCTTTTGCTATCCCTCGCGCCGCGTGTCTCGTGCCAACGAAGTGCTCACGGTCGCATTGACGGGCTGGGTCCACGCGGTTTCGCGCCGACCCCACGCCGTGGTCGGCGCGATCGGCGCGCTGACGCTCGGCCTGGCCCTCTACGCCGCCACCCACCTCGGCATCAACTCGGACAACGTGCGGCTGGTCGCCGAAGATCTTCCGTCGCGCAAGAACCACGAGGCGTTCGCGGCGCTGTTTCCGAACCTCGAGAACGCGCTGCTGATCGTCGTGGACGGCGACACGCCCGAGCTCGCGCGCGACGCCGCGGACGCGCTGACGCGGGAGCTCCGCGCGCGGCCGGATGCGTTCCGCGAAGCCTACATCCCGGGCAGCGGGAGCTTCTTCGAACGCGCGGGCCTGCTCTACCGCAGCGTGGCGGAGCTCGAAGAGTTCGCAGACCAGATGGCCCGGGTGCAGCCCCTGCTCGCCGAGCTCGAGCGCGAATCCAGCATCGCCAACCTCACCGCGCTCGTGCAGCAGGGGCTCGATGCCGTCGGCGACGATCCCGAACAGGTCCGCCAGTGGGTCCGGGTGCTCGACCAGATCAGCCACGCCACCGTCGAGGTCTACGGCGAGTATCCGCTCGCGATCTCGTGGGAGGAAATGCTCGTCCAGGGATCCCCCCTCGAGGTGGCGAAGCGGCGCGTCATCGTCGCGGAGCCCGTGCTCGATTTCTCGAGCGTGTTCGCGGCGGCGCATCCCATGGCGATCGTCCGGCAGCTGGCCGGCGATCTCGGCTACACGCCCGCGCACGGCGTTGCGGTCCGCATCACCGGCAACCCGGCCCTCAACTACGAGGAGATGATCGGGATCGCCTGGGATGTCGGCGGGGCCGGCGTCTTCTGCTTCGCGCTCGTGGTGGGCATCCTCGTCGTCGCGCTGCGCTCCGTGAAGCTCGTCTTCGCGGCGGTGATCGCGCTGCTGTCGGGCCTGATTTGGACGCTCGCGTTCGCGGCGTTTGCGATCGGCTACCTGAATCTGGTGTCGGTGACCTTCGCGGTGCTGTTCATCGGCCTGGGGGTCGATTTCGCGATCCACCTCGGCATGAGCTACGCGGACCTGCTCCACACGGGCCGGCGCAACCTCCCCGCGCTGGAAGGGGCGGTGCGCAGCGTGGGGAGCTCGCTCGTGCTCTGTACGGTGACGACGGCCATCGGCTTCTTCGTCTTCATCCCCACCGATTACCGGGGCGTCGCGGAGCTCGGATTGATCGCGGGGGCGGGGATGTTCATCATCCTCTTCCTCACCCTCACGCTGATGCCCGCCCTGCTCCAGACCTGGCTGACTCCCGAAAGGCGCGAAACCGAGGTGAGCAAGCTGAGGTTTCGCGATCGCTGGTGGACCCACCTCGATCGCTACGGCACCTGGGTGCGGCGCGGCGCGGCGCTCGCGGGCATCGGCGCCCTCGCGCTGCTGCCGAGCGCGCGCTTCGACGAGAACGTCATCAACATGCGCGATCCCACGACCGAATCCGTGCAGGCCTTCAACGACCTGCTCGACCAGGCGGGCATGGCCTCGCCCTGGTTCATCAACGTGGTCGCCGAAGACCTCGAGTCCGCCCGACGGCTCGCCGATCGCCTGGACGATTTCGAGAGCGTCGCGAGCACCGTGACGCTGGCCGACTACGTCCCGACCGAACAGGCGGAGAAGCGCGCGATCCTCGCGGACATCGGATACTTCTTTCCGCCGCCCACCGAGGCTGCCGAGGCATCCGCGCCGCGACCGGTCGAGGAACAGATCGCCGCGCTGCGCGGACTGTACGCGTACCTGGGCCGTCCGGGAGCCGTGAGCGGCGATTCACCGCTTCGGGCCAGCATGCGGCTGCTGCGCGAAGAGCTCGCGCGCTTCCTCCGGAAGGTCGAGGAGAACGGCGACGCCGAGGCTGCGCTCGCGAACCTGGAGGCGGTGCTGTTGTCGGGCTTTCCGGATCAGATGAAGCGGCTGCGCAACGCGCTCGATCCGGGCGAGATTGCGCTCGCCGATCTCCCGGCGCCGCTCGTCGCGAGGATGGTCGCAAAGAATGGAAGCGCCCGGGTCCAGGTGTACCCGCGCGAGTCGCTGGTCGACGCGATGGCCTTCTCGCGATTCGTCGCCGACGTGCAGGAAGTCGCGCCGCAGGCGGCGGGGGTCCCGATCAACCTCGTCGGCTTCGCAAACGCCACGAAATCGTCCTTTCGACAGGCGCTGCTCTCGGCGCTGATCGCGATCGCCGCGCTGCTCTGGCTGCTCTGGCGGCGGGGCTCCGACGTCCTGCTCGTGCTCACGCCGCTGATCTTGAGCTCGCTGCTGACCTGCGCGGCGATGGTCCTGCTCGACCTACCCTTCAATTTCGCCAACGTGATCGTCATCCCGCTGCTGATCGGCGTCGGCGCAAACAGCGGAATCCACCTCGTCCATCGCTCCAAGTACACCGCCAGCAGTGGCGAAGAGCTGCTCGCGACGACCACCGCCCGCGCGGTCTTCTACAGCGCGCTCACCACGGCGGTCAGCTTCGGCACGCTGGCGCTCTCCTCCCATCGCGGTCTGGCGAGCCTGGGAATCGTCCTCACGATCGGCATGACGTGGACCATCGTCTGCACGCTGGTCGTGCTGCCCGCGCTGCTCGAGTGGCAGCAGGGTCACAGCAGGGTCAAGAGCGCCGCCGCGAGCCTCTCGTAGTCGTCTCGCGTGTTGTAGAGCTGGGCGGAGATGCGAACCAGCCGCGTCTTGCCGCTCGGGTCGAGCGGCAGCGGGACCTCGATCCGGTGCTGCTCGAAGAGCGCGTCGTGCAGCGGATTGGCCGCGAAGAAATGGGCGCCTTCGGGGATCGGAAACCTTCCGGAGGCCGGCAGCGGGACCGCCGCCATGCTTCCGATCATCTCGTCCGGACACGGAAGCTCGACGCCCAACGCGTCGGCCAGCAGTCGGCGCGCCTCGAGCGCCAGTGCGCGGTTGCGCGCGCGCACCTCGGCCCAGCCGCCCGGCAGCAGGGTCTCGAAGAAGCGCAGGGCTTCGGGCACCGCCAGCGCCGCGCTGGGATCCGCGGTCCCCATCCAGTCGAACTCGGCCCGGAAGCGCTCGGAGCGCGCCACCGGGGCGTTGGCGCCGTGGCTGATCACGGCCGGCCGCACGCCCTCGCGCCGATCCTCGCGCACCCAGAGGAAGCCCGCGCCCTTCGGCGCGCAGATCCACTTGTGGCAGTTGCCGGCGTAGAAGGAGGGCGCCAGCGCGCCGACGTCGAGATCGAGCATGCCGGGCGCGTGGGCGCCGTCCACCAACACCGCGACGCCGCGCGCCTCGAGCGCGCGGATCACTTCCCGAATGGGCAGCACGAGCGCCGTGTGACTCGTCACGTGATCGAGCAGCGCGAGCCGCGTTCTCGGCGTGACGGCGCGCGCGACGGCTTCGACGACCGCTTCGGCCGCGGCGATCGGAAACGGGATCGCGACCACGACGACCCGCGCCGCGCACCGGTCGGCCACGTATTCGAGCGCGTTGCGGGACGCGTTGTACGCGTGATCGGTGACGAGCAGCTCGTCGCCCGCCGCGAGCGGGAGCGATCGCAGCACCGCGTTCAGGCCCGTGGTCGCATTCGGCACGAACGCCAGATCGTCGGGCGAGGCACCGATGAACCGCGCCAGCACTCGGCGGGCCTCCGCGAGCAGCGACGGCGCATCCCGGGTCAGGAAGCGCACGGGCTCGCGCTCCATCCGCTCGCGAATGCCGCGCTGCGCTTCGAGCACCGGCGAGGGGCAGGCGCCGAACGAGCCGTGATTCAGGAAGGTGATCTCGGGATCGAGCGTCCAGTGGCGCGCGCATTCCGCGGCTCTCTGGCCCACGATCCGGTGCTTCCGGCCCTCAGAGGGGCTCGTCGAGATCGATGTCGACCATGAGCTCGTGGGCGAGCGCCTCGAGATCCTTGCGCAGGGCCTCGAGGCTGAGCTCGGCGGGAATCTCGAGTTCGGCGGTCGCGATGAACAGCAGCTCGCCCGACATCGGCGCGCTCATGATCTCCGTGCGCAGATCGTCGACGTTGATGCCGCGATCCGCGAGCGCCTCGGAGATCTCGTGGACGATTCCGGGCCGATCGCTGCCGAGGATCTCGAGCCGGAGCGGTCGCACGTCGGCCGCGGGCTTGGGCTCGCTGCGCACCACGCCGATCTGAAGGCTCTCGGGGCCGAGGGTCTGGAGCGCGCGGGTGAGCGCGTCGACCTGCGCTTCGGGCACGCTCACGCGCAGCACGCCCGCGAAATGTCCCGCGAGTCGCGCCATCCGGCTCTCGAGCCAGCTGCCCTCGTGCTTCGCAACCGCTTCGGAGAGGGTCTCGACCAGCCCCGGCCGATCGGGGCCACTCACCGTCAACACGAGAGATACCGACATGCATCGCTCCAGCTTCGCCGCGGTCGCCCGATCACCCGCTCGCCCGGGGTCGGGTGGGCCGGCCCGCGGCTGCCCGGCGCACCGCCTCGCGGGCCGCACCGGGCGGCACAGCGGCTCGGCGGCCGCCGATTCAGCATGATCGCCCGGCGAGCGGCCCGCAGTCAATCTCTTCTTGCCGCGCCGCGCGCGGCTCGAACGACCCCGGGGCCCGGGTTCGCGAACTCACGGGGCGGCCGCCCGGAGGTGCGAAATGGCGCTCGCGGGTGCTACTCGTCGCTCGCCCGGCCCCGCGCGAACGCGCCCCCGCTTCACGGAGGTCCATGACCGCCCCGAGCGCCCCGCCCGCGTCCGCCACGTTGTTCGGGCATCCGACCGGCCTGTTCACGCTCTTCTTCGCGGAGATGTGGGAGCGCTTCTCGTACTACGGGATGCGGGCGCTGCTCGTCTTCTACATGATCAAGGGCTTCCTCGGCTACGGGGACGCCGAAGCCTACGCGGTCTACGGCGCCTACACGGCGCTCGTCTACGCGACGCCCTTCGTCGGCGGGATGCTCGCCGACCGGCTGCTCGGAACGCGCCGCGCGGTGATCCTCGGCGGCCTGCTGATGTCCGCGGGCCACCTGCTGATGACGCTTCAGCACGAAACGACGTTCTTCACCGCGCTCGCGCTGCTGATCTGCGGAAACGGCTTCTTCAAGCCCAACATCTCGACCACGGTGGGGACGCTCTACGCGGAGGGCAGTCC
>JBFGGA010000148.1:0-8920 GCA_041579295.1 Myxococcota bacterium
GCGCCCGTCGACGACCGCGACGACCTCGTCCGCGTCGGTCGTCGACACGACGTCGTGGCCGACGAACGCCACGGGCGCGCGCTCGCAGCGGCCGATGCACGAGATCTCGCGGATCTCGACGTCGTCGCGCCCGGCCAGCGCGGCGCGCAGCCGCTCGGCCGCCTCGGCGCCGCGCGCCATCGCGCACGAGAGGTCGCGGCAGACCTTCAGCTCCACGCGCTTCGGGGGCGTGCGCCGAAAGCTCGTGTAGAAGGTCGAGACGCTCTCGATCCGGTGCAGCGGCTCGCCCAGCCGCTTGGCGAGCGCCTGGAGCTCGGGCTCGCTCAACCAGCCGTCCCGCTGCTGCAGGCGTGTCAATTCGCGAACGATCTCAGCCAAAGCGCGGCCTCCCGTCGACGCTCGACGCTAGGATGCCCGAGCGGTCAGCCGGAGGCCAACCGGCCGTTTCGCTGGCGTTTTTCGGCAATCCCGCCGCGCGGTGGCGCGCGCCGGGCCGGGCTGGGCCGCGGCGCCTCGAGTGAATCCGCGGGATTGGCCGGTCAGGGCCGCAAGCTCGGAACGCTCTCGGCGAGCGTGGATCCGATCTCGGCGGGCGAGCGCGCCACCACCACGCCCGCGCGCTCGAGCGCGGCGATCTTGTCGGCGGCGCGCCCCTTGCCGCCCGCGATGATCGCGCCCGCGTGGCCCATCCGCTTGCCAGGCGGGGCGTTCTGCCCCGCGATGAACGCGACGACGGGCGTCTTCATCTGCCCCTGGATGAACTCGGCGGCCTCTTCCTCGGCGCTGCCTCCGATCTCGCCGATCAGCACGACGGCCCTGGTTTCGGGATCGGCCTCGAACAAAGCGAGCGCGTCGAGGAAGGTCGTCCCGGTGATCGGATCGCCGCCGATCCCGAGGCAGGTCGACTGGCCGATGCCGAGCCGCGAGAGCTGGTCGACCGCCTCGTAGGTGAGCGTCCCCGAGCGCGAGACGACGCCGACCGGCCCCGGCCGCGTGATCTCGGCGGGCATGATGCCGATCCGACACTGATCGGGCGTCACCACCCCCGGACAGTTCGGGCCGACCAGCCGCATCGGGCAGCCGTCGAGCGCCCGCTTGGCGCGCAGCATGTCGAGCGCGGGAATCCCCTCGGTGATGCAGACCGCGAGCTCGAGCCCGGCCGCCGCGGCCTCGAGCACCGCGTCCGCCGCGCCGGGGGGCGGGACGAAGATCACCGACGCATTCGCGCCGGTCTGCTTCACCGCCGCGCGCGCGGTGTCGAAGACGGGAATCCCCTCGATCACCCGACCGCCCTTGCCGGGCGCGACGCCCGCGACGACCGGGGTTCCGTATTCGATCGACAGCCGCGCGTGCAGGCGGCCCATCCGCCCGAGGCCCTGGACGAGCAGCCTGGTCGACTGGTCGCAGAGGATCGACAACGCCTACCTCCCGGGGCCGCCGACGGCCGCCACCGCGGCCTCGGCCGCCTCGCGCAGGGTCTCGACCGGGGTGACGTTCAGGCCCGACTTCGCGAGGATCGCGCGCCCCTCGGCCGCGCTGTTGCCCTGCAGTCGCACGACCAGCGGCACCTCGAGCCCGATCTCGCTCGCGGCGGCCGCGACGCCCTCGGCGATCAGGTCGCAGCGCACGATCCCCCCGAAGATGTTCACCAGGATCGCCTTCACCTTGGGGTCGCGCAGGATCAGCTTGAACGCGTCGCGCACCTTTTCCTCGTCGGCGTCACCGCCCGCATCCAGGAAGTTGGCCGGGCTTCCGCCGCACACGGAGATCACGTCGAGGGTCGCCATCGCGAGCCCGGCCCCGTTGACCATGCAGCCGATGTTCCCATCGAGGCCCACGTAGGCGAGGTCGATCTCCCGGGCCTCGCGTTCTCGTGGATCCTCTTCGTCGGGGTCGCGCAGACCCGCGACCTCCGGGTGGCGGTAGAGCGCGTTGTCGTCGAAGTTGAGCTTGGCGTCGAGTGCGATCAGGTCGCCGCTCGGCATGACGACGAGCGGGTTGATCTCGACCAACGACGCGTCCTTCTCGACGAACAGCCGCACCAGCGCGCGGAGGAAGGGCTCGAGCTTCGCGATCCGCTCCATCTCGAAGCCCAGACTGAAGCCGATCTCGCGCACCTGATACGCCGCGAGCCCGACGTTCGGATCGACGAGCAGCGTGACGATCTTCTCCGGGCTGCGGGCGGCGACCTCCTCGATCTCCATCCCGCCCTCGGTGGAGGCGATGATCGCGAGCTTCTCGGCGGATCGATCCAACACGATCGCCAGGTAGAGCTCCGACGCGATCTCGCAGCCCGCCTCGACGTAGACCTTGCGGACGACCTTGCCCTCGGGCCCGGTCTGCCGGGACCGCAGCGTCATGCCGAGGATCTCGCTCGCGACGTGCTTGGCCTCCTTGGGGGACTTGGCGAGCTTGATGCCGCCCGCCTTGCCGCGCCCGCCCGCGTGGATCTGTGCCTTCACGACGCAGACGTCGCCCGGCAGCGCGCGGGCCGCCGCCTCTGCCTCGCCGGGCGTCGTCGCCAGCTCGCCGGCCGGAACGGGCACGCCGTACTCGCGGAGCAGCTGCTTCGCCTGGTACTCGTGGACGTTCACAGCTCGATTTGCTCGACGAGCGTCCTCACGTGTTCGACCGAGGCGTCGAACATCTTCTGCTCCTCGGCGTTGAGCTCCACCTCGATGATCCGCTCGACCCCATCTGCGCCGAGCACGCAAGGAACGCCCACGTACAGACCATCGACCCCGTACTCGCCCTCACAGAGGCACGCGCAGGCCATCACCCGCTTCTTGTCCTTGAGGATCGACTCGGCCATCTCGATCGCCGCGATCGCGGGGGACACGAACGCCGAGCCGGTCTTGAGCAGCGCCACGACCTCGCCCCCCGCGCCCTTGGTGCGCTCGACGATCGCGTCGATCTTCTCGGCGGAGAGCAGGTGGCTCACCGGAATCCCGGCGACCGTGCAGTAGCCGACGAGCGGCACCATGGTGTCTCCGTGCCCGCCGAGCACCAGCGCTGTCACGTCCTGCACCGACACCCCGAGCTCCCAGGCGACGAAGCTCCGGAAGCGCGTCGAGTCGAGCACGCCCGCCATGCCGACCACGCGGTTCTTGGGAAAGCCGGAGATCTCCTTGAAGGTGTAGACCATCGCGTCGAGCGGGTTGGAGACCACGATCACGTGGGCGTCGGGCGCGTTGTCGCGGACGCCCTCGGCAACCTGCTTCATGATCTCGAGATTCGTCGCGAGCAGGTCGTCGCGAGACATGCCGGGCTTGCGGGGCAGGCCGGCCGTGATGATCACGACGTTCGCACCGGCGATGTCCTCGTAGCGGTTCGTGCCGCTGATCCGCGCGTCCGATCCGATGATCGGAGCCCCCTCGGCCATGTCGAGAGCCTTGCCCTGGGGCAGTCCCTCGACCACATCGAAGATCACGACGTCACCGAGTTCGCGATAGGCAATCCGCTCGGCGAGCACGCCGCCGATGTTTCCGCCGCCGATCAAGGCGATCTTGTTGCGCATGGGGGATTCTCCATTCGATTGGATCCGGCCGACCAGGGCCGGACCCCTACATTCTCTCGATGTTTTCGATCAGCACGTCGCCGAAGCCGCTGCACGAGACCAGGGTGGCGCCCTCCATCTGGCGCTCGAAGTCGTAGGTCACGCGCTTCTGCTGGATGGCGGATTCGATGGCGCGTTCGATCAGCTGCCCGGCTTCGTTCCAGCCCATGTAGTCGAGCATCATCACGCCAGACAGTACCACGGAACCCGGATTGACCTTGTCCTGCCCGGCGTATTTCGGCGCCGTTCCGTGGGTCGCCTCGAAGAGCGCCGCGCGATCGCCGATGTTGGCGCCGGGTGCGATGCCGAGTCCGCCGACCTGGGCCGCGCAGGCGTCGGAGAGGTAGTCGCCGTTCAGGTTCGGCGTCGCGATGACTTCGTACTCATCCGGGCGCAAGAGCAGCTGCTGGAACATCGCGTCGGCGATCCGGTCCTTGATCAAGATCCTGCCGCTCGGAAGCTCGCCGGCATACTCGTCCCACAGCTCGCGCTCCGTGACGATCCGGTCGCGGAACTCCCGCTTGGCGAGCGCGTAGCCCCAATCGCGGAATGCCCCCTCGGTGAACTTCATGATGTTTCCCTTGTGGACGAGGGTTACGCTCGCGCGGCCGTGATCGAGCGCGTAGCGGATCGCCCGGCGGACGATGCGCTCGGTGCCCGCCACGCTGATCGGCTTGATGCCGATGCCCGAATCCTCGCGAATCGACGCGCCCATCTTGCGGTTGAGGAAGTCGATCACCTCGCCGGCTTCGGCCGTCCCCTGCTCGAACTCGATCCCGGAATAGACGTCCTCGGTGTTCTCGCGAAAGATCACAACGTCGAGCCGGCCGGGCTCCTTCATCGGCGACGGCACCCCCTGGTACCAGCGCACCGGTCGGACGCAGGCGTAGAGGTCGAGCACCTGGCGCAGGCGCACGTTGATCGATCGGATCCCGCCGCCGACCGGCGTCGTGAGCGGCCCCTTGATGGCCAGCCCGTAGTCGAGGATCGCGTTGGTGGTGTCCTCGGGGAGCCAGGTGTTCGGCCCGTAGATCTCGTTGGCCTTCTCTCCGGCGTAGATCTCGTACCAGGCGATCTTCCGCTCGCCGCCGTAGGCGGCCGCGACCGCGGCGTCGAAGACCCGCACCGCCGCGGCCCAGATGTCGGGCCCGGTGCCGTCGCCTTCGATGAACGGGGCGATCGGGTGATCGGGGACGCGGAGATCGCCGTTCGCGTCTCGCTCGATCCGGGACCCCGACGTGGGGGGCGCTAGATGGGTGTACTTCGGCATGGGGGAAGCGATATAAGCAATCCTCGTCGAACTCGCCATCCCGGACGGCGGGCCGCGAGCCGCCGCGCGGCCGTCTTCAGCGACCCCGCTTGCGCGGCGCGAGCCGGAGCGCGAGCTCTTCGAGCTGCTCGGGCTCCACCGCGGTGGGCGCGTCCATCAGCAGGTCCTGACCGCGCTGGGTCTTCGGGAACGCGATCACGTCGCGCAGGTTGTCGACGTCCGCGAGCACCATGACCCAGCGGTCGAGGCCGTACGCGAAGCCGCCGTGGGGTGGTGCACCCGCGTCGAGCGCGTTGAGCAGGAAGCCGAAGCGCGACTCGGACGCCTGCTTCGAATACCCCATGAGCTCGAGAATGCGCCGCTGCACGTCCGAGCGGTGGTTGCGCAGGCTGCCCGAGCCGAGCTCGACGCCGTTGACCACCACGTCGTAATGGGTTCCGCGCACGCGCTCGGGCTGCGTCGCGAGCAGCGGGATGTCCTCGTCGACCGGCGCGACGAAGGGCTGGTGGACGTAGGTCAGCGCGCCGTTCTCGTCGCGCTCGAAGAGCGGAAAATCGAGCACGAAGAGCACGTCCCACGGCCGATCGTCCAGCCGGCCGAGCTGGCGCCCGAGGTCGCTGCGCAGGCGGGCGAGCACCCCGTTGGCGCGATCCGCTGCGTCGGCCTGGAAGAAGAGCAGCGAGCCGGGTCGCGCGCCGGTCTGCTGCGCGATGGTCTCGCGCTCCGCGTCGGAGAAGAACTTCACGATCGGCGACTGCCACGAGCCGTCGTCGCCGACCCGGATCCACGCGAGCCCCTTCGCGCCGAGCTCCTTCTTCGCGAACTTCTCGAGGCGATCGACCGCGCCCCGACCGAGCTCCTGAGCGTCGTGGATCGGCAGGCACTTCACGATCCCGCCCGCGTCGACGGCGGCGCGAAACGCCCGGAAATCGCTCTCCCGGAACGCGTCGCTCAGGTCGACGAGCTCGAGCTGGATCCGCGTGTCGGGGCGGTCGGAGCCGTAGCGCGCGAGCGCCTCCGCGTGGGAGATCCGCGCGAACGGCCGCGGAATCTCGACGCCAACCACCTGTGCGAACACACCCGCGGTGAGCTTCTCGAGCACGTCGAGCACGTCGTCGACGCCCACGAAGGCCATCTCGAGATCGATCTGCGTGAATTCGAGCTGTCGGTCGGCGCGTTGGTCCTCGTCGCGAAAGCAGCGCACGATCTGGAAGTAGCGGTCGAGCCCCGCGATCATCAGCAGCTGCTTCATGATCTGCGGCGACTGCGGGAGCGCGTAGAACTCGCCGGGTTGGAGCCGGCTGGGAACGAGGAAGTCGCGCGCCCCTTCGGGCGTCGACTTCGTGAGCATGGGCGTCTCGATCTCGAGGAAGTCCTCTTCGCAGAGGATCCGTCGGGTCGCCTGGTAGAGCGCGTGGCGCACGCGCAGGTTGCGCTGTAGCGGCGCGCGGCGCAGGTCGTGGATCCGGTAGCGCAACCGGGTCGATTCATCGACGCCGGGCTGGTCCTCCAACGGAAACGGCGGGGGCGTCGCGCGATTGAGCAGGCGCAGCTCCTGCGCGACCACTTCGATCTCCCCGGTGGCCATCTTCGGGTTGACGGTGTCCGGCGTGCGCCGCTGGACGACCCCGCGCGCGAGGATCACGTACTCGGAGCGGATCTCGCCGGCGCGCTCGTGGCTCTCGGGCGACTCCTCGGGTCGGAACACGACCTGGACGACGCCCCGGTGATCGCGAAGGTCGACGAAGATCACGCCGCCGTGATCGCGCCGGCGCTGGACCCAGCCCGCGACGACGACCTCGCGGCCCACGTCGGCGCCGCGCAGCTCGCCGCACATGTGGCTGCGGCGCAGGCTTCCCATTCGGTCGAGTTCGGGACCCGCTCGCGTCACCGCGCTCCTCGAAGTGCTCGATTCAAAAGAAAAGGCGAGTGAAATCGCGGACTTGCTTAGCAGAGCCCGGCGCCGATTGCCAATTCGCCCCGGGCTTTCCGGCGGATCTCGGGATCAGAGATCCCCGGCCGAGCAGACGCAGTTTCGACCGAGCGACTTGGCCCGGTACATCGCCTTGTCGGCCACGTCGAGCAGCGCGGTCCGGTTCCGGCCGTGCTGGGGAAAGGTCCCGACGCCGATGCTGATGCTCAGGCGAAACGGCGTATTCCGGCCCGCCTCGAACGAGGTCTCCGCGACGAGCTTGCGGATCCGTTCGGCGATGTCGAGCGCGACGTCGTGCGGTGTATCAGGGAGCAAGATCGTGAATTCGTCACCCCCGTAACGCGCCAGCGTGTCGACCTGGCGAATGCAGGTCAGCAGGACTTCGCTCAGCCGGCGGAGCGCGCGCGAACCGACGAGGTGCCCGTACCGATCGTTCACGAGCTTGAAACGGTCGAGGTCGAGGAACAGGACCGTCATCGGATTGCCGTAGCGATCGGCGCGGTGGATCTCGCGATCCGTGGCCTGCAGCAGGTAGCGGGCGTTGTAGACCTCGGTCACGTCGTCGATGAACGCGCGGTCCTTCGCCTGGTTGTATCGCTCGGCGTTGCGCAGCGCGAGCTCGGTGTGCCCTGCGACCAGCTTCGCGCGATCGAGTTCGCTGGCGTCGAACGGGCGGCCGTCTTCGAACAGCCAGAGCACGCCGACCTCCTTGTCGCCGCCGCGCAGTGGCACCGCGGCCACCGTCCCGCATTCGACCCCGACGTCGCGCAGGGTGTCGTGCAGGGGTCCCTCCGCGAGGAGCTCGATGCGCGAAATCGCGTCGATGTCGATCGGCTTCTCGCCGACGAGCACCTGTCGCAGCGATCGCGCCTCCAGCTCCGAAAAGCCGCGAAACGCGATGCCGTCGGTCGGAATCGAGCGCCGACGAAACAGAGCGATACCGCGCTGACGCGGGAGCATCTGGAGCAGCAGGTCGAGTGTGGCCGTGTAGATCTCGGCGGGCTCGAGACAGCGAAGGAGGGTCCGGCACGACTCTGCCGTGAGCAGATTCTCGCGGAGCTTCTCGTTCTCCTCGATCAGGCGGCGCTGTGCGAGAATGCGCTTCACCACGAGCGCGAGTTCCTCGCCGTTCACCGGCTTGAGGAGATAATCGACCGCACCCATGCGCAACGCGCCGACCGCGCTCTCGATCGTCGCGTTGCCCGTGAGCAACATGAAGTCGGTGGCCGGATGGCTGCGGCGCACCTCTTCGAGCAGCTCGATGCCGGAGAGGCCCGACATCGCGAGGTCCGAGACGATCAGATCCGCGGGCTCGCGGTGCAGCGCCTCGAGGGCCAGCTCCGCGGACTCGCAGCATTCGACGCGGGCGAGCTCGCCGATCGCGTCGCGCACCATCTCGAGGATCAGCCGATCGTCGTCGACCACGATCACGCGGGCGCGCGCGTCGTGCCCAGCGCTCATTTCACCCTCCTCGACCCGTTCGAATCGGCGGCCGGAGTTGCGCGCTTGAGGAGCACAACTGCTGTAGGCAAAAAGGCCCGACCTGCGCGTTCGGGCGGCAGCACTGCCCTCCAGCGCCGCCCGGCGTCGTCGGTCCGCAAGATCAGCCCTCCCCGGCCGACCATGTAACCGACCTTGCCCGCCGCGTCGAAGTCGAGGTCGCGCAGGAACGAGAAGACGTCCGGCTGGTCGCCGTCTGCGGGCTCGGCCCAGGTTTCGCCGCCGTCGGACGAGAATCGGACGAGCCCCCTCTCGCCGACCGCGACGACTCGATCCGCGCTGCGCGCAATCGCGAAGAAGCTGCGGCGAACCCCCGTCTGTGCGCGGCGCCAGCGGCGGCCGGCATCCGCGCTGCGCAGCACCACGCCCCCGAGGCCCGCGACCCAGCCCTCGCGCTCGTCCGCAAAGCGCACCGCGAACAGCTGGGGGGCTTCGCTCGCCTCCGATTCGCGGTCGCGGCCGCGCGCTTGCGAGCGCTCGATGACCCCCCGCGCCCAGCTCGCCCCGAGGTCCTCGGAGCGGAAGACCGTTCCGAACTCACCGACGATCCAACAGCGCTCGCTCGGCCGCGGGCGGCAGTAGACGTCGTTCAGCACCACGTCCTCGTGGACGATCCCGCCCGCGCGGATCTTCTCCTGATCCTCCGTCGAGAGCCACGGGA
>JBFGGA010000149.1:0-8745 GCA_041579295.1 Myxococcota bacterium
CGCGATGGGCCTCTACATCGAAGGGCTCAGCGACGTTCCGCGGTTCTGGCACACGGCGGTGCGCGCGCTGCGCGCCGGCAAGCCGATCGTCGCGCTCAAGAGCGGCGCTTCCGAGATCGGCAGCCAGATGACCCTGCACCACACGGGCTGCTCGGCGGGCTCGGACGCCCTCTACCAGGCGATGTTCGATCGACTGGGCATCGTTCGCGTTCGATCGATCCCCGAGATGCTCGAAACCCTCAAGGTGTTCTGCACGTCCGGCCCGCTTGCGGGCAACCGCCTGGGTGTCTTGACCTGTTCGGGTGCGGACTCCGCGATGGTCGCCGACCGCGCGTCCGAGCTCGCCCTGGAGCTCCCACCGCTCTCGCCCGCCCAGCAGTCGAAGCTCCGGCAGTACATCGCCGATTTCGTGAACCTCACCAATCCGTTCGACTTCAACACCCAGATCTGGAGCAAGCCGGATCTCGAGGTTCGCTGCTTCGAAGACATGCTGCGCGGCGAGCAGTACGATGCGGTCGCCCTGATCCACGACTTCCCACTGCCCCAGTACAGCGACCTCGCCGGCTGGGAGAGCGTCTGCAACTCGTTCATCGAGGCGCACGGCAACGTCGGCAAGGCGGCCGTGATGATCAGCAACTTCGGGAAGACCGTTCCCGAGAAGATCGCCGAGCGGCTCTGCGAAAACGGCGTGGCGCCGCTCGGGAGCCTGCGCGAAGGCCTCGCCGCCGTCCACCACGCGGCGTGGTATGGAATGCGTCGCCCCGCACTCCTCGAGGCGAAAAATCTGGAAGACCCCATGCTGGAATCGCGCCCCTAGCGGGCGATCTGCTCCCACTCCTTCCGAAGCGCATCTCGAAACTCGGGATGCGCGATGGCGATCAGCGCCTCCGCGCGCTCCTCTTCGCTCCGGTAGGCGAGCTCGGCGGCGCCGTATTCGGTCACCACCACGTCCACCTCGTGACGCGGCGTCGTGATGCACGCGCCGGGCCTCAGCAGCCCGGAGATGCGCGACGCGCGCTCGCCCTGGACTTCCACCGTCGAGGGCAGACAGATCAACGACTGGCCGCCCTCCGAGAACGCGGCTCCGGAGACGAAATCCAGGTGGCCGCCGATGCCCGAGTGCTGGCGTCCGCTGACGCGATCCGCGACGACCTGACCGAACAGGTCCACGGCGAGCGCGCCGTTGATCGAGACGAACTTGCGATTGCGCGCGACGATGAAAGGGGGATTCACCTGATCGACGGGCAGGAATCGCACATCGTCGCGGCCGTCGAGCCAATCGTAGAGCTCGCGCGTTCCCGCGGAGAACGTGGTGACCGAGTATCCGTCGTGGATCCCCTTGCGGTTCGAGACCTTCCCCGCCTCGTGCAGGTGCATGAGCGCGGTCGGGAACATCTCGGTGTGGATCCCGTAGCCGTCGCCGGGGCGATCGACCAGCAGATCGACGATCTCGCTCGGCACGCCTCCAATTCCAACCTGGAGCGTCGCGCCGCTTTCGACGAACGGCAGCGCGTGCTCGGCGATCGCCCGATCGATGGGTGTGCTCGGCGGGTCGGGGAGCACGAGCGGCGGCCGATCGCTCTCGACGATCACGTCCGCCTCCTCGACGAGGAGCGTGTGCGGGAATTCGGGTGGCAGACCCGATGTGCGCGGCAGCGCGGGATTCACCTCCACCACGAGCAAGCGCTCGGGATCTCGACCCGCGCGGTGCAGCGCCTCGACGGTCGCGCCCGCGTGAAGCGACAGGCTCATCTGTCCCTGCGCATCGGGCGGCGCCGCTGCGGTCGCCATGATGCGCGGACACAGATCGCTGGCGATCGACGCGAATCGGCGGAAGTCGGCGGGCAGGAAACGGACGTCGTGGCCCGCGGCGCGGAGTCCGCGCTCGATGGGCCCGTAGAACCCGCTGCGCAACTGAACGCCGCGCCGGGTGAACACGCGGAACAGGTCGCTCAGCAGGCCGCTGAAGACGATCAGCTCTTCGAAATCGTCCCGCTCACCGAGCGCGTGGAGGAATGCGGCGGGCTGCCCGGTGCCCAGCGGCACACCCATCGTGTCCCGCGAGCCGACCCGCGCGGCCGCCTCCTCGGGCGAGCAAAGCTTCGATTTCCAGCTCGCCATCGCGAATTCTCCTCCGTCCAGATCCGGGCGCCAGCGCGCGCCCGCAACGCGCGGCCGCGGCCCGGCGCTCCTGCTAGACAGGTTCGCGAAGACCGCCGCGATTTGCGATCCTCGCCCCCGCTCGACGGCCGTGCGCGCTCTGGGCGGGCTCTTGCGGACCGGCGGTCGGGGGAATCGCAAGAGGCACTTGAACGCAGCGCCGGGCCGTGGTGGGATAGCGGCTCGGAACCAGCGAGGAGTCCAGAAATGCGTCGATCCAAACCGCGATCCACCGCGGGAAGGCCGATCTTCCGGCAGCTCTCGATCTGCGCCGCGCTCATCGGTGCGCTCTCGACCCCCGCACTCGTCCAGGCGACCGAGTACACCGCGGCCCGCAAGTTCGGGCGGGGCTTCGCGGCGATGACGACCGGCTTCCTGGAGATTCCGGGCAACATCGTGGCCGAGACTCGCGAGCACGGTGCAGGCGCGGGCGTTCCACTCGGCTTCGTGTTCGGGCTCGGCAAGCTCGTGGTGCGGGAGCTCGTCGGGGTCTACGAGTTCGTGACCGCGCCGTTCGAGGCACCCGCGGGTTTCGTGCCGATCATCGAGCCGGAGTTCCCGTGGTCGTACTTCGAGGACCGCAGTGCGTCCTCCGCGGGCCGCTGATCCCGGTGATCCGGGCGCCCCTCGCCCACACCCGCGGACGCCGCGGCGGCGACGGGCACACCGCGTGATCCTTCGGCCCGGGAGGCGTCGTCATGACCGCGCGTGAGAAGGCGACGATTCCGATCGATTCGATCTTCCACCCGACGGATCTCTCCGAGGCCAGCTTCGTGGCCTTCGCGCACGCGCTCAAGCTCGCGCTGCTCGCGCGGTCGGAGCTGAAGATCCTCCACGCCACGGGTTCTTCCGAGGACCGCGTGAGCTGGAAGGACTTCCCGGGTGTTCGCCAGACGCTCGAACGCTGGGGTGAAATTCCCAGCGGAAGCTCCGGGCGCGCAATCGCGGAGCTCGGCATGCGGGTGGAGAAGATCGCCGGCCGCGGGCGCAAACCGGTCAAGACGGTCACGAGCTATCTCCAGGAGAACCCGGCGCAGCTCGTGGTGTTGTCGAGCGAGGGGCGCGAGGGAGTACCGCGCTTCCTGAAGCCCTCGTTCGCGGAGCCGATCGCGCGCAAGACGCGCGCGATGACGCTCTTCGTGCCGAGCCATTCCAGCGGATTCGTCGACGCGGAAACCGGGCGGGTCACGCTCGACCGGATCCTGATTCCGATCGACCACCGGCCGCGCCCGCGCCCCGCGATCAACCTCGCCCGGGCGTTCGCGCGCGCGCTCGACGAGGACGGGGGCGTATTCGACCTGCTGCACGTCGGCGAGCGCGGCAGGGCGCCCGCCGTCGAGCTCGCCGACGAGGCGGGCTGGGCGTTCGAGAAGCACTACGAGAGCGGCGACGTCGTCTCCGCGATCCTGCGCGTGGCCGACAAATACAACGCCGAGCTGATCGTCATGACCACGACGGGACGCGACGGGTTCTTCGACCGGCTGCGCGGCACGCGGACCGAGCAGGTCGTGCGCGGCGCGAATTGCCCGGTGCTCGCGATCCCGGAGAGCTGAGCGGGCTCGGGCCCACCCCGCCCGAGCGATCGCGCGACCTCACTCCGGCGAGGAATCGCCGGGCGCCGCGCCGCGCGCTCGGTTCCGCTCGATGTCCGCGATCCGCGACGCGATCGCGTCGGCGAGCCGATCCAGCGCCTCGTTGTGGGCGGCCACGAGCCCCTCGCGTCCAGCGTTTGCGATCGCGCTGCGAATCGCCGACTGCCCGCTCCAGGGCCCGGCTTCGGAGCCCGGCGCGCGAATCACCCAGTTCGCGCGCAGCACCAGCGCATCTCCACCGACGCCCTCGAAAGCGAGGAAATCCACGGCGACCCGGTAGTCCAACGGAAACGCGGCCTCGCCCGGGTACACGACCACCCGCTGGGTGCCGAGCCTGGCGCCGAGATTCTCGCCCAACGCGCTCAGCACGTTGGACGAAAACCCGCCCGCCCAGCGGCTGAAGTCATCGACCTCGAGCCGCGAGGTCGACCCGCCGGGGCGCGTCACCAGCTCGGGCCGGTCGAGGTAGCGCGGCACGCGGATCGGCCCGACGCCGAGCGCCAATTTCGCGGTCTCGCTCGTGATCGGCGCAGCGGATACGCCGCTCATCGTGTAGAGCGCGACACCCGGGCTCGTACCCAGACAGCCCGCCGAGAGCGCCGCGCCGACCAGCGCGGTCGCCGCGCGGATCACCGGATGCCGGAGCCGCTTCATCTTTCGCCCCGCTTCTTGCCGCGCAGGAGCGACTCGGGATGCTCCTCGAGCTGCTCGGCGAGCCGCCGGATCGCCTTCGCGGCGTCCGCGAGCTCGAAGAGCAGGCGCTTGAGCTCGACGCTCGCGTCCGAGTCGGGCGCGATCAGCGAGTCCGCCGACGCGAGCGCGCGTTCGGCTTCGTCGAGCGTGGCCACGAGCGAGGGCATCATCTCCTCGTTGAGCGCCCCGCTCAGCGCGCTCAGCTGCTTCAACGTCTGATTCAGGTTCTCGCCGATCTGCTCGAGCGGCATCGCCGAGAGGCGATTGACGAACTGCGTGAGCCCGGCCTTGAGCTCCTCGATCGGGCTCGGAATCGCCGGGATCTGCGGAACCTCGCCCTTCCAGACGATCTCCGCGGGCGGGGCATCCGGATGGAAATCGAGGCTCACGAGGAGCTGTCCCGTGAGGAGATTTCCCGTCTGGAGCTGCGCGCGCATGCCGCGCGCCACCAGATTGGCCCAGCGCTCCTCGATCGGGCCGGACTCGTGCCCCTTGAAGGCGAACTGATCGGGGTGGATTTCGATCAGCACGGGAATCCGCGGAGTTCGCGTGTCGAGGTCGAAGATGGGTCTCACGTCGATCACCTCACCGATCTTGATGCCGCGGAACTCGACGGGCGCGCCGACCGACAGGCCCCCCACCGACTGCTCGAATTCGATGAGGAAGCGATGGCCCAGACCCGGCGCCGGACGCTTGGTGGCCGCCCGATTCCGGTACAGGTGAAACACCGTGCCCTCGGGCACGGGGCCGCCCCGCTCGAGGCCGGCGGGGGTGTCGAACGCGATGCCGCCGATCAACAGCGAGGCGAGCGACACCGTGTCGACCTCGACGCCATCCGCGTTGAGCGACATGTCGACGCCGCTCACGTCCCAGAACTTGGTGTTGGACCCGACGCGCTCGTCGTTCGGCGCTTCGACGAAGACCTTCACGGTCACGAATTCGCCGCTCTCGTCCAACTCGTAGCTCGTCACCTGACCGACCTGGATCGCGTGGAAATACACCGGCGACCCGACCTCGAACGAGCGCAGCTCGCTCGACCGCAGCGTGAAGAGACTGCCGGCCTCGTCCGCCGTCACCACGGGCGGGGACTCCAACCCCTCGAACTCCCGCCGACTCTCCCCTTCGAATGCGGGGTCGATGCCGATGTAGGCGCCCGAAAAGATCGTGCTGAGCCCCGACACGCGTCCGGCGCTCACCTGCGCGCGCACCACCCAGAAGCGGGTTCCCTCGCGCAGGTATTCCCGCGCCGATTTCACCAGTCGCGCGGTGACGACCACCTCGGCGAGGTCGTCCGTGAGCTCGATCGACTCGACGGATCCGATCTCCACATCCTTGTACTTGACCTTCGTCTTGCCGGCCTCGAGCCCCTCGGCGGTGTCGAAGCGGATCGTCACAGCCGGGCCGCGCTGCGAAAACGTGTGGAGGGTGAGCCAGGCGCCCACCAGCGCCGCCACGATCGGGATCACCCATACCAGCGACGGCCGACTGCGCCGCTCGACGACGGCTTCGCGAACGCCGTCCGCCGGGGTCGCGTTCGCGGCGTCCGAATTCCCCTCGTCGTCAGCCATCCGGCTCTCCCGTCCGATCCCAGATCAACCTCGGGTCGAAACTCTGCGCCGCGAGCATCGTCAGGATGACCACGCCGGCGAAGTATACGGCACCCATTCCGGCTTCGATCGTGGCGAGATTGCCGAGACGGACCAGCGCGACCAGGATCGTCACGACGTAGATGTCGGTCATCGACCAGCGCCCCACGCCCTCGACGATGCGGTAGAGCCTGGTGCGCTCGACCGGTCGCCAGCTCCAGCGCCTCTGGATCGAGATCAGCAGGAACGCGAGCGCGATCAACTTGAGCAGTGGAACCACGATGCTCGCGAAGACGACGATCAGCGCGAGCGGCCACATCCCGTGAACCAGCAGGTAGACGGCGCCGCTGAGGATCGTGTCCTCCTGCGCCTTGCCGAGCGAGATCACCTTCATCACCGGGAAGACGTTGGCGGGCACGTAGAGCATCGCCGCGGTGATGACGAGCGCCCAGGTTCGGTGGATGCTGTCGGGCTTGCGCCGGTGGACGGCGGCGCGGCAGCGCGGGCAGCGCGGCACGGCGCGCTGCGCGCCGGCGGGCAGCGCGACGACGAAGCCGCAGTCGTGGCAGCTCGCGAGGGCCTCGCCCGGGGGGATCTCGGAGTGCGACGTCATCGGACGAGTCCGACCCGCCGCCAGATCCACTCCGCGTCGAGCGAGGACGACGCGGCCGCGAGCACCGGGATCAGCAGGACGAACGACCAGAGCGCGATCCCGGGCACGACCTGGGCCATGCCGATCAGCTTCACCAGCGAGACCAGAATGCCGAGGATGAACACCTCCATCATGCTCCACGGCTGCACCCGGCGCAGCACGCGGAACAGCTGCGCCTGTCCGGGCAGCCGGGCTCCCAGCTTCAGGGGCGCGAGCACGAAGATCAGCGCGCCGATCTGCAGCAGCGGCGCGACGATCGTCGTGAGCAGCACCAGTGACGCGACGATCGGAGACCCCTGCTCGAACAGGGAGCGCACGCCCGACGAGAGCGTCGTGTGCGTGACTCTCCCCTGCATTTCGAGCTCGAGGAACGGAAACGCGTTGGCGGCGGCGAAGAGGATCAGGCCGGCCAGTGCGAGCGCGAGCGTCCGGTCGAGGCTGTCCGGAATCCTCCGATAGAGCACGCTTCCGCAGCGCGGACAGCGGGCCCGTCCGCCCGCCGGGACCTCGCCGATGCGGCTCGGGAGATCGCACGCGTGACAGAGCGCGAGCCAACCCGGCGCAATGGCGCCCTCCGCGCCGTGTTCCTGACGGGTCCCGGATCCGGGCAAGCGCAATCCCCCGCGCCGACGAGAGGTCGACCGCGCGTATATAGCTCGCGCGGCGCCTGGCGATCCAGCGCGGCGGAGCGGCCGCGCGCGGGCCCCGCGCGGGCGCGTTCCGCAGCGGCGCTTCGTGCGCCGCGGTGCCGGCCCGCCCACGCGACGGCCGTCGTCGGGGCCGCCCGACGTCGACGGGCGGCTTCGCGGACTCGTCGTCGCCGCGCTCAGCGGGCTGCGAACGGCTCGGGTGCGGCGCGCTCCGGGCGCCGACGCGCCGCCTGAAGCAGGTGGAAGCAGTGGTGGAGCGCGATGCCCGCGGCCGTCGCGATGTTCAGCGAGTCGACGCCGGGAGCCATCGGGATTCGCACCTGCGTGTCGGCAGCCGCGAGCGTCGCCGCGTCGAGGCCCCGGTCCTCCGCGCCGAGGAGGACCGCGAAACGCCGCTGCGCGGCGGCCTCGAGCCCCAGCGCGGCGAGCTCGACGGCGCGGGCCCGCGTCGAGAGGGCCAGCGTCGCAAAGCCCGCGGCCCGCAGGCGCGCGATCGCGCGGGGCCAGTCGTCCAGCTGGGCAAACGGCGTGCGCAGCGTTCCGGCCATCGAAACCCGCACGGCCTTCCGGTAGAGCGGGTCCGCGCAATCCCGCGAGAGCAGCACCGCGTCGGCGCCGAACGCCATCGCGTTGCGGAAGACGTTGCCCACGTTCTCGGGGTTCGCGACCCGCTCCAGCCCGACGAGCAGACGCGGCGACGAACGCAGGATTTCGTCGAGCGTGCGCGCGGGCCCGCGCCGCGCGAGCGCGATGCAGCCGCGGTGGAGGTGGTAGCCCACCAGCTGCTCGAGCAGCGCCGGGCTCGCGACGTAGACGGGCGTCGCTTCGCCGAGCCTCGAGAGCGCGTCGCCGAGCGCGTCGAGCGCGGTCTGCGTGACCAGCACGGAGTGGACCTCGAAGCGGCGCGCCGAGAGCAGGCGGCGCACGCACAAGCGGCTTTCGATCGCGAACAGATCGCGCGCATCGCGCAGCGCCGAGTCCTTGACGTCGCGATAGTCCGCGATGCGCGGATCGTCGAGTCTTTGGATCGGCTCGAGTCGCATCGGCCTTCCGCTACGCGAAGCGCTCGGCGAGCGCGCGGTGATCCGCATAGGGCGGCGCGGGCGGCTCTCCGGCGCCGCGCGCCGGCGTCTCGCGCGGGCCCGCGAAGCGCCGCTTGAGCTCGATCATGCGCCGCAGCGCGTGCTCGAGCCGCGCATCGGGCGCGCGCTCGAGCCCGCGAAGCACCGCTTCGCGCAGCCCCGCGTGCCGGCAGACGAGGAGCGAATCCACGCCGGCCTCGAGACAACCGTCGACCAGCGCCTTCGGGCCGTGGTGATCGGCGACCGCCTTCATTTCCAGATCGTCGGAGAAGACGACGCCGTCGAAGGCGAGCTCCTCGCGCAAGATCGCGATCACTTCGGGCGACAGCG
>JBFGGA010000150.1:0-8724 GCA_041579295.1 Myxococcota bacterium
GCGCGGCGTGGTGGGCCGCGATCCAGATCGCGCTCTTCTTCGGCAGCCCGGAGTGGCCGCGCTGGGTGCTGTTCGCGGTGCCGACGCTCGCGGCCGTCGGCTACGCGGTCGCGGAGATGATGCCCTGGGCCATGCTCGGCGACGTGATCGACGAGGACGAGCTCGCGACCGGCGAGCGTCGGGAGGGGCTCTACGTGGGATTCTTCACCTTCCTGCGGAAGATCGGAGGCGCGACCGCGGTGCTCCTGATGGGATTCGCACTCGAGCTCTCGGGCTTCGTGGGCGGCCTCGAACGCGCCGCGCAGACCGAGCCGGCGCTGTTGGCGATTCGCACGATGACCTCCCTGGTCCCGATGGCCATCCTGCTGCTCGCGATCGCAGCCGCATTCCGCTACCCGCTGACGCGGGTAGACCACGCGCGGATCCAGGCGGCGCTCGCGCTGCGGCGCGAGCCGTCTCGCCAGGACGCGGCGGGCGCGGAAGATCGCGCGCGGCCCGCGCCCCCAACGCGGGCCGACTGAGCCCCCGCCAGTTCCCGGCAGCGCGCCAGCACCGGGGAACTGCGCGGGCTAGAGCGCCAGACCCGACTCGCGCAGGCCCTCCTCGACGAGCAGTCGCACGTTCGGGTGGGCGCGGAACGTCATGTGCGCCCCCTGATACCACTCGACGCGCGGGCGATCCCAATGCTCCCAGAGCCGGGCCGCCTGCTCGGGCGGCACCAGTCGGTCGGCGACCGCCGCAAACACGAAGCGGCGCTCGACCGGCAACCGGGGCTCCAACGCGAGTGGGGACACCACGGTCATGATCTCGGCCATGAGATTGGTGTCGAGGTTTTCCGGCTCCGAATAGCCGATGGCGGACTGCAGGCCGTGTCGAATCATCACGGCCGGTATGTCGACGAGGGGAATGCCCAGGATCGCGCACGCGAGATCGTCGTCCAGCGCCGACAACAGCGCGGCGTTGTAGCCCCCCAGCGAGAGGCCGAACACGCCGATCTTGGATTCCGACTGCGCGCGGATCCAACTGAGAATCCGTCGGATGTCCCACATCGCCTGGGCCTCCGCGTGCGCGCAGTCGAGGATCTCTCCCGAGAGAAAGCCGTCGCCGCTCCTGCGGCCGATCTTGCGCACCCCGTGGAGCGGCAGGATCGGAACGACGAGATTCAATCCGAGCCCGTGGTGCAGCCAGTCCGGCTGGAAGGCGAGCAGGTCGATCGTCGCGTAACCCATCTTGTAGCCGTGGATGCACACCAACCAGGGCCGGTTGGCCTCGCGGTGGCGCAACACCCAGGCGCACGCGGTGCGGTTCGCGCGGTAGGAGAGCCAGCGCTCCCGGCCGGGCTCTTCGGGATGCGGTTCGTAGCCGCTTTCGAAGGTGAGCTTCTCGTAATCGGTCCCGCGGACGCGCGCCGCGCTCAGCGTCGGCGAATCCAGCGGCGACGGCGCGCTGTGGTAGCTCGCGGGCTTTTCGAACCAGCCCCGGTCTTCGAAGAGCGCTCGCGCGGCCGACATCTCCGCGTTGATCCGCGTCGCGTCACCCGTCGCGGGCACGGGCAGGAAGGGCAGCACGGACGCGAGCAGCGCCTCGTCGGCGGCGACCTCGGCCGACAGCCGGATGGACGGGATCGGCGCGGGAACGCCATCGCTGAGCGGCTCCGCGAGCAGCGCGTGGGAGCCCGCCGACACGAAGCTCCACGCCGAGAGGCCCATCAACAGCAGGCTCGCCCAGAAGCCGATCGCGAAGAAACCGGGCAGTGCGACGACCACGCCGAGCACGCCGCCGAACGCCGCGTAATGGGTGATGCGGCGATCGCCCGGAACGAGCAGCAGCGCGATTCCCGAGCCCAGCAGCAGGCATCCTGGAAGCGCGGTCAGCAGCGTGTAGAGGAATCCGCCGCCCGGGGCGATCCACAGCCAGCTCAATCCGGACACGAGGGGCACCCAGGCGGCTCGGGGAAGACGCGCTCGTTCGGGCACGGAAGTCCTCCATCTCGCGCTTCCGGCGACGCGATCGGCGAGTGGGTGCGCGAGCCTCACCCGCCCGGACGTTGGCGGGGACGATACCGGCCGGGGTTGAAATCGTCACGGCGTCGCGCGGCCGTCAGCGAACCAGATCGGCGATCAGGCTCACGGTGCTCGGAATGGCGTCGTAGACCAGGACGAACAACAGAAAGGCGGGCACCGCGAAGCGCAGCAGGTTTCGCCAGCTCCCGAACCACGTCACTTCCGCCGCGCCTTCCCTGGCCTCTTCGATCGCTCCCGCCATCACCCATCCCACGAAGATCGCGAGCGCGAAGCCGCCCCCGAGCAGCAGGATGTTGTTGGCAACCTGATCGGCGGCCCCGAGGATCTCCGTGCTCCACGCGGAGGGCGCGCCGATTGCGGTGATCGCGAGGCCGAGCAGGATGCCCGCGGGACGGCGCGTCCAGCCCAGCTTGTCGATCGCGGAGCTCACCACGACCTCGAGCAGCGAGATCGCGGACGTCAACGCGCCGACGATGAGGGCCGCGAAGAACAGGATCCCCACCGCGCGGCCCACGCCACCCATCTCGGCGAAGGCCTTCGGGAGCGTGATGAAGAGCGCACCCACCGAGCTCGCGCCGACGTCGGCGGAGAGGTCCAACGCGAAGATCAGCGGAAACACCACCAGACCCGCGACGAATGCGATCGCGATGTCCGCCCCGGCGATCACCAGGGCCGCCCTCGGCAGATGGACGTCGCGGCCGAGGTAGCTCGCGAAGGTCAGCATCGCCCCCATGCCGAGGCTCAGGCTGAAGAACGCCTGGCCGGTGGCGTCCTTGAGAACGTCGAGAGAGAGCAGCTTCGAGAAATCGGCCCCGAGGTAGTACGCGTACCCCTCACCCGCACCGTCCAGTGTCGCCGCGTAGAGGGCCAGGCCCACCACGAGCGCGAAGAGCATCGGCATCAGCACCAGGGAGGTTCGCTCGATGCCGCGGCTCACGCCCCCGACCACCACGAAGACGGTGAACGCCATGAAGGCCACGTGGTAGGCGAAGGCATCCCAGCCCGAGGCCACCTCGCCGAAGTACTCCGCGGCGTCGGGATCGAAACCCGACGTGATCGCCGTGAGCCCATAGCGCAGCGCCCAGCCCGCGATCACTGCGTAGTAGGAGAGGATGACGAAACCGGCGGTGACGAAGACCACGCCCAACGGCTTCCAGGCTCTCCCCCCGTAGTGATCGAGCGCCTGGATGGGGCTCTTCTGCGAGCCCCGGCCGAGGACGAGTTCGGCCAGCAGCACCGGCAGGCCGACGACCAGGGTGGTCAGCAGGTAGAGGATCACGAAGGCGGCGCCCCCGTTCTCGGCCGCGAGGTAGGAGAAGCGCCACATGTTGCCGAGCCCGACCGCGGATCCGATCGCGGCCAGCACGAAGCCGCGCCGACTCGTCCACTGTTCTCTGGGAACACCGGCCATCGCTGCACCCCTCTTCGTTCGCCGCACGGCAATCGCCTCGCGAAGACGCGAACCGCGCGCCGCAGCCGCGAAGAGCGGCTTGCAAGCATACACGGGCGGTTCGGGGGTCGCCCGATCGCCGCGTTCCGCCGATCGGACCGCCACCCGCGTCAAAAGTGATACGATGCCCGCAGCCATCGCGGGGAGTTCCATGAGCGGAAGCATCGACCACTGCACGAAAGCAGCCGCAACCCGAAGCTGATCGGCGTGGCCCCCCGCATTCCCCGCTACCGACTCGATCCGGGCGTCCGACCCAGACGCGTGCACGTCCACGTCAGCGTCGACCCGCAGCGATCCAACCTCTTTCGAGGCGAGGTTGCGCTCGAGATCGAGCTCGACCGGCGCCGCCGATCCATCCGCCTGCACGCCGTGGACTTGCGGGTGTCGAAGCCCAGACTCGAGATCGCCGGCCGGGTCCGACGCGGCCGCGTGTCGAAGCTCGCCGCGACCGAGATGATCCAGCTCGAATTCGACGGATCGATTCCCGCCGGAACGGCCGTGCTGCGCCTCGCATTCGCGGGGCGATTGCGCAAGGACCTCTGCGGCCTGTACGGCGTGTCCGTCGGAAAGCGCCGTTACGCGTTCACACAGCTGGAGGCCGCGGATGCGCGAAAGTTCTTTCCCTGCTTCGACGAGCCCGCCCTCAAGGCGCGCTTCTCGATCTCGGTCACGACCGACGCCGCCAACAAGGTGCTCTCGAATGGCCCAGTGCGCCGGACGGAGCGGCTCCCGGACGACCGCAAGACCGTCCACTTCGCGGAAACTCCGCCGCTTTCGAGCTATCTGATCGCGCTCGCCGTCGGCGATCTCGAGCACTCGAAGCCCGTCTCGCTGGGACCGACCGAGATTCGCATCTGGCACACGCCCGGGAAACGAGCCCAGACGTCCTTTGGCCTGGAGGCCGCGCGCGAGTGCCTGCAGCGGCTCGAACACTACTTCGGCCTGGCGTATCCGTACTCGAAGCTGGATCTCGTGGCGGTGCCGGATTTCGAGTTCGGGGCGATGGAGAACGCGGGTGCGGTCTTCTTTCGCGAGACGCTGCTGCTGATCGACGAGCGCAGCGCCACGCTGAACGAGAAGAAGCGGGCCGCGGAGGTCATCTGCCACGAGCTCGCCCACATGTGGTACGGCGACCTGGTCACGATGGCGTGGTGGGACGACCTCTGGCTCAACGAGGCGTTCGCGACGTGGATGGCGTTCAAGGTCGTCGACGACTGGAAGCCCGAATGGAAGATGTGGCTCGACTTCCGTCACGGCACCGCTTCCGCGCTACAGCTCGACGCACTCCGCCACACGCACCCGATCTACAGCCGCGTGCGCACACCCGAAGAGGCCGACGAGAACTTCGATCGGATCACCTACGAGAAGGGAGCCGCCGTCGTCCGCATGATCGAACGCTATCTCGGCGCGGCGACGTTCCGGCGCGGGGTCCGCGCCTACATCCGCAAGCACCGGGAGCGCAACACGGTTGCGGCGGACCTCTGGGAGGCGCTCTCCAACGCGTCGGGCGAAGACGTGGAGGCGCTCGTTCGACCCTGGATCGAACAGGAGGGCTACCCGGTCGTCGAGATCCGGCGCGCGAAATCGGGCGGCCGCACGACGCTCGAATTCCGCCAGCGGCGCTTTCTCGAGCAGGGCACCGGCAAGCGCGCGGGATCCCGAAGGTCGCCCACGCGCTGGCCGATTCCCTGGATCGGGCGGATCGGCGGGGGGCGCCGCGTGGGAGCAGGACGTCTCGAACGGCGACTGCTGAGCGGCGCGCGGGATCGCATCGCGCTCAAACGCGCCCCGCGCTTCGTCTACGGCAACGCGGAAGAGGGCGGCTTCTACCGCCCGCGGCACGACGACGCGGAGATCCGCCGCCTCAGTGAATCGATCGGGTCGCTCGAGACCGTGGAGCGCATGGGCTTGATCGACCACCAGTGGGCGCTCGTTCGCGCCGGGCAATCGAAGATCGGATCGATGCTCGAGCTGGCCGGCGGCTTCGCGCGCGAGCCCGACGCCGACGTGCTCGCGATGCTCCGCAAGCCGCTGTCCTTCATCGCGGACCCGCTGATTCCGGATGCGGCGCCGCGCTGCAGAGGCTCGATGCAGACCTGGCTCCTGGGTCGCTTCGAGGAGCCCTTCGAGGAGCTGGGCTGGAAGCCGGCCGCGCACGAGCCGGACGCGGTCCGCTTGCGACGCGCGGCCCTGCTGAGCATCGTGGGCGCGGTCGGGGAGTCGCCCCGCGCGCTCGTAGCCGCGGCGGAGCATTGCGAGCGCTATCTCGCAGACCGCCGAGCGATCGATGCGAACCTCGCAGACGCCGTGGTCTCGCTCGGCGCGCGCGCGGGCGACGCGGCGCTTCACCGCCGCTTCGTCGACGCCGCGACAGGGTCTGCGAGCGCACAGGAAAAGCGCCGCTTCCTGCTCGCGCTGGGCGACTTCCGCAAGCCGAGGCTGATCGACAGGACCCTGAACTTCTCGCTCACCAACGCGGTGGCCACGCAGGACGTGGCATTCCTGCTGATGCGCCTGTTCGCCAACCCCGAAGCGCGCGAGCGGACCTGGGAGTTCATGGTTCGCCGCTGGGATCGCATCCGCGAACGGGTCCCTCCCCATCTGTGCAGCTACCTGATCGAGATGACCCCCGCCCTGCTCACCCGCGACTACAAGCGCGAAGTCGCGAGATTCTTCCGCGCCAACCCCGTGCCCACGGGAGAACGCGCGCTGCGCCAGGCGCTCGAGCGCTTCGACTGGTACCGGGGCTTTCGCGGACAGGCGGCGAAGGATCTCGTCGCCTGGCTGGGCGATTGAGGTCTGGTCTCGGAGACTTCCGGCTCCCCGGCGCACCGTGCAGCCGAGACGCGAGGCTTCGAGCGCCTACGCGTCGTCGGCGCCGCGCACCTGGTAGAACTGATCGATGAAATCCATGAATTCGCGAAGGTGCAGCGGGTGCTTGTCCTGCCAGTAACGGCGCAGCGAGTGGCGCTCGATGTCGGCGAGATAGGAGGACTCCCACGACTCCCAGAGATCCTCTTCGATCATCGAATTGCGATAGCTGTAGTAGGCGCTCTCGAAGTTCCCGAAGACCCGTTCCGCGTAGGCATCGAAGCGGATGCGCTCGTGCTCCGTCAGGCTGCCGTAGTCCTGGTCGGCCTTGAGGACGATGCGACCCACCTCCGGGTTGTCGCTGAGGCTCTCCGCGATCCGCAGCGTGGATTCCATCATGTCCTGATGCATGCTCGACCGCACCGCGCGGGTGTTGTGCCGGATCTGGAGCGCGAGGTAGAACAGGGTGACGACGACCGCGAGTCCGGAGACGAACTCGCCCAGGCTTCCCAGCTCTTGCAGCGTCACCCTCGACTCCCCGCTCCGGACCTCGCCGGCGCTGCGCGGGGTTCCGTCACTCCGCGCATCGGCGAGACTCCTCGCAGCCCCGATGGCGAACGCGCCCACTCGGCCGCGCCGGAGAACGGCGAGCGGATCGCCTATCCTGCGCCGGCGCCCACCGGGGTATCACACATCCGCGAAAGGTGCGACTTGCCGTGTCGACCATCGACGAGCTACGCGGGATCCTGAACCGGATCGATGGGCGGGGATACAACGCCTACCACGAGATCCTCGGCGCGTTCGAGCGGCGCGAATGCACGCTCTTCGTCGATCACGTGCAGGGAGATCCGTTCGCGGCCCCCTCGCGGCTGCGCTTGAGAATCGACCAGACGCTCGCCCAGCTGCCCGCGGAACTCCACGACAATCCCGTAAGGCGCCTCGCGTTCGAAGATTTCCTGACGCGACGCGTTGCCCGGGCGGCGCGCGATGCGCCGAGCGCGCGCGGGGCGCGCCGGGGAAGCGGCAAGAGCGGCGTGGTGCTCGTCGACGTGGGTGGTCAGCAGGTGCTGAAGCGAACCGCCACCGTGCTGACTCCCGAGTGGGTCGAAGCGCGGCTCGAGGTCGGACTGCCCGCCGACGGCCGCAGGATCCTCGGGCGCGAGGCGGAGGCGCTGCTCTGCGAGCAGCTGTTCGCGATCGCCGAGGCGTCCCTGCTGCGACCGCCGATCGACGAGGCCCGCCACTTCGTCGATTGCATCGAGAACCAGGAGGCGATCCGCGATCGGCTGCCCTCGCTGGGGTTGATCGCGTTCGTCGGCGATGGCTCCCACCTGCCCCGCGAGAGCGGCGCGAGCGACCGGCCGCTGGCCGACGAGCGCACCGTCCCGTTCGCAGCCCCCGAGTCGCTCCGCGTGGAGCTCGAGCTGCTCCACCCGATCGAGATCGGCGGCTCGCTGCGTCGCTCGATCGCCGGGCTGGGGATCCGCGAGGGCGTCACGCTGATCGTGGGCGGCGGCTACCACGGAAAGTCGACGCTGCTCGACGCGATCGAACGCGCCGTCTACCCGCACGTCCCGGGAGACGGGAGGGAGTGGGTGATCGGCGACCGCAGGCTCGTCAAGATTCGCGCGGAAGACGGCCGCCGCGTGGAGAAGGTCGACATCGACGCCTTCATCCGCAACCTCCCGCAGGGTCGCAGCACGACGGCCTTCGAGAGCGACGACGCGAGCGGCTCCACGAGCCAGGCGGCGAGCCTCGTGGAAGCGCTCGAGGCCGGCGCGTCGGGACTGTTGCTCGACGAGGACACCTCGGCGACCAACTTCATGTTGCGCGACGCGCGAATGCAGGCGCTGATCGAGAAGCGACACGAGCCGATCACGCCGTTCGTCGAGCGGGTCCGCGAGCTCCACGAGAGCCTCGGCGTATCGACCGTGCTGGTGATGGGCGGATGTGGAGACTACTTCGACACCGCCGACACGGTGATCGCGCTGCGGGACTTCCTGCCACTCGACGTCACCGCGGAGGCCCGGACCATCGCCGCGAACGCCGTCTCGTCGCGTCGCAGCGAGGCCGCCGATCCGCTGGGCGAGATCGCGCAGCGCATTCCGCTCCCCGGCTGCATCGACGCCTCTCGCGGGCGAAGGCGCGTCTCGATCCGAACCCACGCGCTCGACCGCATCGAGTTCGGCCGCGAAGCGCTCGACCTGCGCGGCGTGGAGCAGCTCGTGGACATGAGCCAGACCCGAGCCATCGCCTCCGCGATCCACTTCGCGGCGACCCGGCTGATCGACGGCCAGCGCACGCTCGGCGAGCTGCTCGACGCCTTCGACGAGCTCTTCGACGCTCGGGGCCTCGACGAGCTCGACCCCTTCCATCGCGCGGGTCGCCACCCCGGCAACTACGCGCGCCCGAGGCGCTTCGAGATCGCCGCCGCGCTCA
>JBFGGA010000151.1:0-8655 GCA_041579295.1 Myxococcota bacterium
GCGCTCTGGAAGGACGCGGGTGCGGCGATCGACGGCGAGCGCGTGCGCTTTCCGCGCGGGCTGTGCCGCGCGTTGATCCAGCGCTCGGCGCCGACTGAATTCGTGCAGCACGCGCGCAATCCGTCGCGCAGCGTGCGCATCGGCGGCCCGCACAGCGTCTTCGCGCCCGCCTACGGCTCGCCGTTCATCCGCTCGCTCGACGACGGGCGCCGCTACGCGACGCTCGAGGACTTTCGCAACTTCGTGAAGCTGACCTACACGACGCCCGCGTTGCACCACTCGGGAGGCACCGTCTGCGAGCCCGTCGACGTCCCGGTCAACAAGCGCCACCTCGACATGATCTACAGCCACATCCGCGATTCCGACAAGGCCTTCATGGGCTCGGTGACCGCGCCCGAGCGCGCCGAGGACACGGTCGCGATGGCGAAGCTCGTGTTCGGCGAAGACTTCGTCGCGCAAAACGCGGTGGTGATCGCCCTGATCAACGCCAACTCCCCGATGACCTGGGACGGCACCATGCTGGGCGCGCTCAAGGTGTACGCGCGACACGGCCAGGCGACGATCATCGCGCCCTTCGTGCTCGCGGGCGCGATGTCGCCCGTGACCGTGGCCGGCGCCTCCGCGCAGATCCTCGCCGAGGCGCTCGCGGGCATGGCGTACGCGCAGCTCATCAGACCGGGCGCGCCGGTCGTGTTCGGCGCGTTCGCGAGCTCGATCTCGATGCAATCGGGCGCGCCCACCTTCGGGACGCCCGAGCCGCAGCTCGTGCTCTACGTGACCGCGGCGCTCGCGCGGCGGCTCGGGGTGCCGTTTCGCAGCGGCGGTGCGCTCTGCGCCTCGAAGATCCCCGACGCGCAGGCAGCCTACGAGTCCGCCAACACGCTGCAGCACAGCCTGCTCGCGGGCGTGAACTTCATGCTACACACGGCGGGCTGGCTCGAGGGCGGGCTGACCATGGGCTACGAGAAGTTCGTGCTCGACGTCGACCAGGCCGGCATGTTGCAGGTGCTCGCGGAGGGCGTGGACATGAGCGAGAACGGTCAGGCGATGGACGCCATCCGCGACGTCGGGCCGGGCGCCCACTTCCTGGACTGCCCGCACACGCAGGCGAACTTCGAGACCGCCTTCTACCGCTCGAGCGTCGCGGACAACAACAGCTTCGAGCAGTGGGATGCGGACGGGGCGCGGGACGCCGTGCAACGCGCGAACGCGATCTGGAAGCGCATGCTCGCCGAGTACCAGGCGCCGCCCATCGATCCCGGAGTGGACGAGGCGCTCCACGAGTACATCGCGCGGCGCAAGGCCGAGCAGCCGGACGCCCACTACTGAGCGAGATGAACGATCGATCGACCGCAATGGGCGCGAGCGCAGCGCTCGGGTTCGCAGCGACCGCCGCCCTGCGCGTCGCGGCTGCCGCAATCACCGGAGCCGCCACCGTGTTCACCGGGGCCGCTCCCGCTGGCGCGAACCCGGTCGAGCCCGCCCAGCGCTCCGGCCCGCGTTGGCTCGCGGGCGACCACCACGTCCACACCCACTTCAGCGTCACCTGGGACGAAGAGGCGAGCCCGCCCGCGCCGATCCTCGCGGGAGACGCCCGCTACTCGATCCCGAAGAACGCGCAGCAGGCCCGACAGCACGGCCTGCGCTGGATGGTGGTCACCGATCACGGCGGCCCCCACCACAGCAAGGTCAACCTCGAGCAGGCCTACCCCGAGCTGCTGCGCTCGCGCGCGGCGGTGCCCGAGGTCGTCCAGTTCTACGGGATGGAGTTCGATACGCCGGGCGCCGACCACTCGAGCTTGATCATCCCGCACACGGGCGACGAAGCCGATCGGCTCTACGAGCTCGAGTCGCGCTTCGCAAAGCTCGACCCGTGGCCCGTGGATGCGAGCTGGGATCGCGAGCCGCGGATGCTCGCGGCGCTGCGCGCGATGCGGAGCCTCGCGAAGCGCCCGATCGTGATCGCGAACCACCCCTCGCGCTCCGCGACGGGACTCGGCGAGTACGGCCTCGACGAGCCCTCGGAGCTTCGCGACTGGAACGACACCGCGCCGGACCTCGCGGTGGGCATGGAGGGGGCGCCGGGCCATCAGGCGATGGCGATCCGGCGCGACGGATCGCGCAAGCCGCGCGCCGAGCGCGGCTACTACACCGACCACCCGACCCACGGCGGCTTCGACCAGATGACCGCGCGCCTCGGAGGCTTCTGGGATTCGATGCTCGGGGAGGGTCGGCGCTGGTGGATCACCGCCAACTCCGACTCACACGACCACTGGACGGACGGCGGCGGCGACTTCTGGCCGGGCGAGTACTCGAAGACCTACGTGTGGGCGATACCGAGCCACGACTCCATCCTGGAGGGGATCCGCGAAGGTCGCATGTTCGTGACGACCGGCGATCTGATCTCGGAGCTCGATCTGACCGTGCGGGCGGACGATCGGGAGGCACGCATCGGCGGCGCGCTCGAGATCGCACGGGGTTCGAGCGCGGATGTCGAGATCCGTTTCCTCGACCCGACGGCCGCGAACCACCACGGCGAAGACCCCTCGGTGCGACGTGTCGACCTGATCGGCGGCGCGGTGACCGGCCCGGCAGCCGACCGCTCCGCGGACACCCATCCGACGACGCGGGTGCTGGCCCGTTTCACCGCGAGCGAGTGGAAGCGCGACGGCGCCTACCAGGTGATGACGCATCGAATCGAAGGCATCGAAGCCGACGCGTACCTGCGCGTGCGCGGTACGAGCGGCTCCGAGCTGGAGCCGGCACCGGACCCGCCCGGCGAGGATCCCTGGTCGGACCTCTGGTTCTACTCGAATCCGATCTTCCTGAACGTCCGCTGAGCGCGCCGATGCTCTCCGCCCGCAGGCCGCGCGCAGCCATCGATGCGGACGACCCGCGCGCAGATCAAGCGCGGTGGAACGCGACCCGCTCCGCGGGCAGCGGCGTGTTGCCGAGGATGAGGTCGGCGGCCTTCTCGGCGATCATCATCGTGGGGGCGTAGATGTTTCCGTTGGTCACGTAGGGCATCACCGATGCGTCGACGACGCGAAGGCCCTCGAGCCCTTGGACCTGCATCGTGTCCGGGTCGACGACCGCCATCTCGTCGCGCCCCATCTTCGCGGTGCACGAGGGATGCAGCGCGGTCTCGGCATCGCTCGCCACCCACTTCAGGATCTCGTCGTCGGTCTCGACGCCGGGGCCGGGCGAGACTTCGCCCGCGTTGAACGGCTCGAAGGCCGGCTGGTTCAAGATGTGGCGCGCGGCCCGGACCATCTCGACCCATTCGGTGCGATCGCGCTGCGTCGACAGATAGTTGAAGCGAAGCGCCGGATGGACGCTCGGGTCCGTCGATCGGATCTTCACGGAGCCGCGCGCGTCGGAATTCATCGGCCCGATGTGCACCTGGTAGCCGTGGCCCCGGGCAGGCGAAGAGCCGTCGTATCGGATCGCGATGGGGAGGAAGTGGAACATGAGGTTCGGATAGGCGACCTCGTCGTTGCTGCGGATGAACCCACCGGCTTCGAAGTGGTTGGTCGCTCCGACCCCGCCCCGAAAGAACAACCACTGGAAGCCGATGAACGGGCGGCGCCAGCGCGCCAGGGCCGGCGCGATCGAGACCGGCAGCCGGCTCGCGTACTGGACGTAGACCTCGAGGTGGTCCTGGAGATTCTCGCCCACCCCCGGCAGGTGGTGGGCGACCTCGATTCCGAGCGCGCGGAGTTCGTCGCCGTTTCCGACGCCCGAGAGCTGGAGCAGCTGCGGGGAGTTGATCGCTCCGCCGCAGAGGATCACCTCTCCCGCCCGCACGGATCGGGTCTGGCCGCGGCGCCGGTAGTCGAGGCCGACCGCGCGCTTGCCCTCGAAGCGGATCTTCGTCGCGAGCGCGCGCGTGACGACCGTCAGATTCGGGCGACTGCGCGCGGGACGCAGGTAGGCGACCGACGCGCTGTGGCGCCGCCCGCGCCGGATGTTGCGATCGAAGCGCGCGAAACCCTCCTGCCGATAGCCGTTCACGTCCTCGGTCAGCACATGGCCCGCCTGCTGCACGGCCTCGAAGAACGCGGCGAAGAGCGGATTCTCGGCCGAGCCGCGCTCGAGCACGAGCGGACCTTCGCCACCGCGGTACGCGTCGGAGCCGGCCATGCAGGTCTCCATCCGCTTGAAGTAGGGCAGGCAATGCGCGTAATCCCAGCGCTCCATCCCGGGGTCCGCGGCCCACTTCTCGTAATCGAGCGGGTTGCCGCGCTGGAAGATCATGCCGTTGATGCTCGACGAGCCGCCGAGCACCTTGCCGCGAGCGTGATGGATGCGCCGACCATTCAGAAAGGGCTCGGGCTCGGACTCGTAGCACCAGTCGTAGAAGCGGTTGCCGATCGGGAACATCAGCGCCGCGGGCATGTGGATGAAGACATCCCAGCGGTAATCGGGTCGCCCCGCCTCGATGACCAGGACGGAGGCGTTCGGATCGGCACTGAGCCGGTTGGCGAGCACGCTACCCGCCGACCCGCCGCCTGCGATGACGTAATCGAAGCGATCCCTCATACTCCTGCCCTGGTTCGACGCCGACTGCGAGAAGACGGACACGCCGGGAGTCGCAGCGAAACCCCCAGATCCGCCTCGCAGAGTGTAGCGACGCGGCGCACGGACGCCGCGCACCGGAAGCTCGAAGCTTCCGAGCTGCGCGAGCGGAGATCGGGCGCCAGCCAGCGGGGAGGCGATCGGGGGGCGGATGCAGGCGATTCTTTCGATTGCCATCCTCGTGACGCTCGCAACCTCACTGATCATCGTATTGCGCTGGGGAAACCTGCGTTGCGAGGGCAGCCTGCCCACCTCGCTCTTCGCCTTCATTGCCATCCTCTTCACTTCGGGACTCGACGTGGGTCTGATCATGCTTCCGCTCACGGAGTTTCCGGTCTACGCAGCCGAGGATGTCTACGGCTTCGCCAATCCGCTCGCGGTGGAATTCGGATTCTGGGGCTTCCTCGTCTGGGCCTTCTACTTCCTGACGACGTTCTACTTCTGCATCGTCGAGCCGCACGTCCAGCTCTTCGAAATTCCCATCGTGAAGTGGCTCAACAACGCGGTCGTGATCGGCACGTGCGCGTTCACGGGATTCCTCTTCTTTCGCCAGATTCCCAGCTACATCGACGACATGGCCGAGCCCGCGCGCTACGGGCTCGTCGGCCTGGTCGTGCTCTGCGCGGTGTTCTCGAGCACCGATGTGCGCTACGTCAAGATCCTGAGCGTGGCCTCGACCTGGGTCTTCTTCGCCCTGATCGGGGGCATGTGGCTGGCGGCCGACATCGGAATCGCCGGCTTCGCGGGCACGTTCGCGGAGATCGGAGATTACTTCACGAACATCCACCGATTCGTCACGCCGATCAGCGATTACCACGCATTCTATCTGTTCTGGTGGTTCTCCTGGAGCATCATGATCGGCCAGTTCGTCTCGCGTTTCGTCGGCGGGTTGAAGACCTGGCAGCTACTCGCTTCGCTGCTGATCATTCCGTCGATCCTGATCGCAGTCTGGTTCTCGGTGCTCTACCACCAGTTCTCCAACGGAATCGAAATCGTCGGATTCTTCAAGGTCGCGATGGTGATCGTCGGCATCGTATTCGTCATCAACTCGCTCGACTCGCTGATGCGCCTCTACACCGTCAACCTCGGGCTCACGGTCGAGCGGTTCGGAAGGCGCAATTACATGCTCGGGAACTGGACCGGGATGTTCGGCCTGATCCTGCTCTATCAGTTCACGCCGCTGAAGATCGAGTGGATCGGTCTGATCGTGATCGGTTTGTACGCGATCGTCTACGCGCTGCTCTTCGCTCGACGCAGCGCCCTTCGCGACGCGTCGACCTCGGCTGCCGGCGGGAGCTGACGCGGAAGGGTCGCGCCGTCAGACTTCTACCTTCTCGAGGGTCAGACCGACGCGGTAGCGCCGGAATTCGATCGTGTCGGACACCGCGGCGGCCGCGTAGCCCAGATCCTCCGGAACCGAATCGACGAGGACGACCGCCCGAACCTCCTCGCCCTTGGCGCTCAGGTGTTTCCTCACCCAGCCCACGAGCTGAAGCAGATCGCCGACCAGCTCCTTGCCCTGACCGGATTCCGCGACGAGAACGATCACCCATCCCGCGCCCGAGTCGCGCGCGAGCATGTCGATCCTGCCCACACCCGTCTCGAAACGGGCGCCGGACGCGGCGCCTTTGCCGTCCGTGTGAACGCGCAGTCCCGCTTCGATCAATTCGGGTCGCGCGATCACCAGATTGCGAACGCCGTCCGGACTCAGCTCGAAGGTCGACTCGGAGCCGGAGCCCGCGGCCGGGCGTTGGAGGGGACCCGCGTTGCGGGCGGCGGGTTCGGGCGGTTGCACGACGTCCTCGACCTTGATCTTCGCCTCGTCGGACGGTTGCTTGACGCCCTCGAGCTTCGCCTTCGCCTCGCCGGGCGATTGCCTGACCTCTTCGGCCTCATTCGCTTCGCGGGACGAATCCTGGACGAGCTTGGGCACCGGAGGAAGCGAATACGAAGTCGGTATCGCGGTGTCTCGCACTGAAGCGGAACCGAGATCCGGCTTGCCCTTTGCCGCGTGGCCGCAGCTCGGGCATCGACTGGTTCCGGTCTTGATGCGCTCGTGACACGCTTCGCAGTACATCTGGCCACCGCTGTCGACCGTTCGGTGACAGCCGAACTCTCCGAACGCATCGGCCGACCGAGGTTTCCGAATGAGCGGGGTCGAGCGCGCTCGAACCGCGCGCGGGCCGACCCCCAGCCCGCCTCCCGATCCAGCAGGCGTGAAATTCTCGGCTGGGATTGAACCGGCCGCCCGCGAGTGGCGGCTGTCGACCGCTCGGGCCGGGCCGCGCCGCCTACTTCGCGTCCGCGAGGATCTCGCGCGCGGCGTTTCGACCGGGAATCCCGGTCACGCCACCGCCCGGATGGCATCCCGGGCCGCAGAGATACATGCCCTTCACGGGCGTTCGGTAGCGCGCGTAGCCGGGAACCGGGCGCATGTGGAAGAACTGATCGAGCGTCATCTCCCCGTGATTGGTGTTGCCCTCGGGCAGATCGTAGATCCTCTCGAGGTCGATGGGAGTGAGCATCCGCCGGTCTTCGACGAGGCCGCGGAAGTTCGGCGCGTACTCGGCGATCGTATCCTCCACGAGCTTCTCGAGCTCCTTCGCCGTCGATTCCCAGCTGCCCTCCCGGAGCGCGTAGGGGGTGTACTTCAGCGTCGCCGACAGGATGTGCTTGCCACCCGGGGCGAGGCTCGGATCCGCCACCGTAGGGATGACGATGTCGAGATACGGCGCGCTCGACGGTCGGCCGTACTTGGTGCAATCGAACGCCCGCTGCAGATAGGCGATCGAAGGAGCGATCTGGATCGGTCCGCGCAGGTGGCCTTCCGTCTCGCCGCCCGAGAACGCCGCGAACTCGGGGAGTCCGTTCAGCGTGAAGTGGATGCGCGACGCGGATCCGCGGTACTTGATGTTCCGCACGTGCCGCACGAACGACGCGTCGAGGCGGCGCGCATCCATCAGCCGCAGGAAGGTCGTGCGGGGAGAAGCGCCGGAGACCACCACGCTGGCCCGGATGCTCTCGCCGTTGCCGAGCGTCACGCCCGCGACCTGGCCCTCCTCGACGTCGATCGAACGGACCTCGGCGTCCGTTCGGATCTCGGCGCCGAATCCGCGCGCCGTGTCCGCCATCGCCCGGCTGAGTTCGCCGATCCCGCCCTTGACGAGGCTCGCGGAGCGGAAGAGCCCGGTGTCGCTGAGCGCCCAGTTGTAGAGGAACGTGAATGCCGTTCCGGCCTCCTGCGGACCCCAGGTGATGTCCTTCACCGCACTCGCCGCGATCGCGCCCTTGAGCACCTCGGATTCGAACCACTCGTTGAGCAGGTCTTCGACGGGCATCGGCAACACGCGCAACAGGTCGTTTACGTTCTTGCGGCCCAGCTTGAAGATCGGCCCCGCGAGACCGAGCGCGGCGCGGAGATCGGCGAACCCCACATCGGGCAGATCCATCGGGGTCAGCTTGAGCAGGCCTCCGATCACGCCCGCCATCTTCGTCATCTTCTCGACGAAGGCCGGGTACTTGGCGGCGTCTGCGCTCGAGAAGCGCTCGATCTCCGCGACGGTTCGCGCGGTGTCCCGCCAGATCGTGAGATGCGAACCGTCGGGCTCCGGAGAGCTCGCGATCGGATCGAGCGGAATGATCTCCACCTGGGAGTCCAGCTTGAGATCCGCCGCGACTTCGCGGGAGAGGTACCCGGCGGTGTCGGCGCACGGCGAGATCTTGAAGCCCGGAAAGATCTCTTCCGTGGACGCGACGCCGCCGACCACGCTGCGCTTTTCGAGGACCACCACGCGCCGTCCGGCCTGCGCCAGATATCCAGCCGCGACCAGACTGTTGTGGCCCGCTCCGATGATGACGACTTCGCTGTTTCCCACGGCTTCGATTCCTATGTGGTTGCGTTGGGGGTGAGGTCTCCGTCGACCGCTCTGCCACTGCGGCCGTCGATCAGTTGCCGTCTCGCAGGATCTCCAGCGCGCCGAGGCGGCCCGGCCCGCTCGTGATCCCACCGCCCGGGTGCGTCCCCGAGCCGCACTGGTAGTAGTTGCGGATCGGCGTGCGGAAGTCCGCCCAACCCGC
>JBFGGA010000152.1:0-8632 GCA_041579295.1 Myxococcota bacterium
GGGGCCTGAGGGCGACATGGGGTTGGAGCCCGATGGCCCCTCCGTCACCCCGCCCGAGCATCCGACCCCCGCAAGAGAGATCCCATCAGACGCGCGCTGCAAGGCAAACTCCGAGTGTTCGCGCGCCAAATGGAACCGAGGGTTGCACCGCGGTAAGCGGATTCGGAGGGTCGGTCGATCAGTCGATCGCCATGCCGGCGGCGTTCTTTTCCTTGAGCTTCTGCAGCAGCAGCTCGGGTCCGCCCGCGCTCACGATCGATTTGAACTGGTCGCGGTAGTTCGAGACCATGCTGATGCCCTCGATCACCACGTCGATCACTCGCCACTCCGAATCCTGGCTCCGCAATCGATATTCGACCAGCGCGCCCTCGAACTCTCCGCCGCGGATCCTGGTCTTCACGACCACATCGCCGCGCGGCTCCTCGCGCTCGCCGACGATCTCCACGTCCTGTTGGTCGTAGCGCTCGATCCGGTTGCCGTAGCTGTTCGTGAGATACTGTTTGAATTCCGCGACGTATTGCTCCTTCTGCTCGTCGGAGAAGCGCTTCCAGTTCCGGGCGAGCACCAGTCGCGACATCACGTAGAGGTCGAAGCGCCCGTAGACGATCTCCTCCAGCGAGCGGATGCGCTCTTCGGTCGGCCTGGACTTGTCGCGGAGCACCGCGAGAACCTCCTCGACGGTTTCGGCGATGACGGCCCGCGCGGCCGCCTCGGATTCCGTCATCGCGCGCGCACCGGGGGCCGCGAGCGCGCCCACCCCGATGCCGAGGATCGCCGCAGTGACGCACGCGATCCGCAACGTCGGCTGCGTCCACCGCTCAGTCGAAGTAGTAGAGATCGTCGTCATCCGCCTCGTCTCCCTCGCGGTCCCACACCTGGTCCTCCCGGTGACTCATGAAGGCGTTTCGCAGGAACACATAATAATCCAGCGCGGCCTCGCGTTCGCTCTCGATCGTGTCGAGATGGATCGAGCGCAGATTGAGCCGATCGCCCGTGCCGACCGCCATGCTCGCATACCACGGCATGAACCACGGATAGACGAGCGAAGCCGAATCGGCCATCAGACCGACCGTATCCCGCGGATTCGAGGGCCCCCAGATCGGTAGAACGAGGTAGGGGCCGGGCGGAACGCCCCAATGTCCGAGGGTCTGGCCGAAATCCTCGCGATGCGCTTCGAGGCCGATCCGGGTGGCGGGATCGAAGAAGCCCGCGATGCCGATGGTGCTGTTGACCACGAAGCGCGCGAGCTCCTCGACGGCCGAGACGGGCTTGAATTGAAGCAGCGCGTTGCCGAAGTGGATCGGGATCTTGGAATTGTCGAAGAACTTGCGAATCGAGCGCTCCACCGGATCGGGCAGGAGGAAGTCCACGCCCTTCGCGACGGGCTCGATCACCCAGCGGTCCGCGGCCTCGTTGAACTGGAAGATGCCGCGATTCATCCGCTCCCAGGGGTCCGCGGGGTCGGGCTCGCCCTCGAGATGTGCGCAGGAAAGCTGCGCGGCCAGAAGCGCGGCGATCGCCCCCCGAGCAGCGAGCCGCATCCACCGCGCGCGATCCCCCCAGGGCTCCATCGTCAATCCTCCTCCAACCCCATGCTGGTCACGAACTTGCCGACCAGGTTCTCGATCGAGAGTGCAGACACTGTTCGGCCGATCTCGTCTCCCGATTCAAGCATTTCGTCCGCGCCGCCCGGTTGCAGCGCGACAAATTTCTCGCCGAGCAGCCCCGCGGTCATGATCGCCGCCGAGGTCTCCACATCCAGACCCAGGCGGGGGTCGATGTCGAGCTTGCAGCGGGCCCGGAGGACATCGTCGAGCTCGATCGACACCACCTGGCCGACCTTCACGCCCGCGACCACCACCGCAGCGCGGGGCTTCAAGTCTCCGACCTCGTCGAAGGTCGCGTAGAGCGTGAAGCCACTCGGGCCGCTGTAGTAAAGGCCCCCCACTTGAATCGATAGATAGGCGATCGAGACGAGGCCGAACAGGACGAAGATGCCCACGACGAGATCGCGTACCGGAGCGCGTTGCATGGCGACTGTTGCCTCCTACGAAGTCGACACTCCTAGACTCCCCACAACCCGTTGAGGAAGAAGTCGAACACCAGGATCGAGACGGAGCCGATCACGACCGTACCGGTGGTCGCGGCGCTCACACCGGCGGCGGTGGGCTCGCTGATGTAGCCGCGGTACGTGGCGATCAGGCCCGTCAGCGCGCCGAAGGTCAGCGCCTTCGAGAAGCAGCCCACGACATCGTCCCAGAATTCGACGGCCCCTTCCATGCTGCTCACGAACGAGCCGCCGTCGACGCCCAGCAGCCCGACCGCGATCGCGTAGCCGCCCGCCAGAGAGCAGATGACGAACAACCCGACGAGCAGCGGCATCACGAACAGCATCGCGGACGCCTTGGGCGACACCACGAAGTCGACGGGATCGACCGACATCATGCGCAGACCGTCGAGCTGCTCCGTGGTGACCATGCTCGCGATCTCCGCCGCGATCGCTGAGCCGGCTCTTCCGGTGACGAGCAGCGCGGTGAGCACGGGGCCGAGCTCCCGAATCACCGCGAGCCCCACCAGCGGGCCGAGCGCCTCCTCCGCGCCGAATCGAACCAGCGTCGTGTAACCGAGCAGGCTCAGCGTCCCGCCGACGACGGCGCCCGAGAGGCAGACGACCGGTAGCGACAGCACGCCCGCGTCGAATACGTCGACGAGAAAGCGGCGCACGCGATACGGCGGGGCCAGCAGACACGCCGCGATGCGCAGGCCGAACTGCGCGATCCGACCGAGGTGCTGGATCACCACCAGCGTCTGGAACCCCAGCTCTTCGATCCATCGGAACTTCACGTTGCGCCCCGACGATCCATGAGCGGCGTGACGTCGAGCTCGTGGCGATCCGAGAAGCGGTCGCTGTCGGCGTTCAGGAAGTCCAGGATGCGCTGGTCGTCGCTCTTGAGCAGGTCGCTCGGCGAGCCGGCGATCGCGATGCCGTCGACCATGAAGACCAGCCGGTCGGCCATGCGGAGCGACGAAGCGATGTGGTGGGACGTCACGACCAGCGTCAGACCCAGGTGCCGATTCAGATCGATCAGCAGCATCTCGATGCGCCGAACATTGATCGGATCGAGGCCGGAGAAAGGCTCGTCGACCAGGAGGATCTCGGGATCCATCACGATCGCGCGCGCGAGCGCGGCGCGGCGGCCCATGCCCCCGGAGAGCTCGCGGGGGTAGAGATGCCCGGTCCCCGCGAGGCCGACCGCGACCAGCCGGCGGTTGACCTCGGCCACGATGTCCATGTCGGAGAGGCGGGTGTGCTCGCGCAGCGGCAGCGCGACGTTGTCGAAGACCGTCATCGAGTCGAGCAGCGCGCCGCCCTGGAAGAGCATCCCGATCCGATCTCGCACCGCGAACAGCTGGCGCTCGGACAAGCCGGTGATGTCCTGTTCCGCCACGCGCACGCTGCCGCTATCGGGCCTCTGGAGGCCCCCGATCATCCGGATCAGGGTGCTCTTGCCGGCGCCGCTGCCACCGAGCACCACCGAGATCCGGGCGCGCGGAAACCCGCAGGACAATCCCTTGAAGATGCAGCGGTCGCCGCGCCTGAGGTGGACGCCGTCGAAGGCAATCCGGAATTCCTGTTCTCCGGGCTCGCTCATTCGCTCCCATCCCGCGGCGCATCGCGCGCGGTGCCCGCCGCACCCGGGTGGGATCGCCCACCGCGCGGGGATCGCTCCCTCGGCAGGATCCCGCAGGCGACCAGTCGCGAACCGGCGATTCCGCCGCGGAGCGCGGCTCCGCGCCGAACACCCCCCGAGGCGCGGCGGCATTCTAGTCCAGCCGGGCGCCGCTCGGCCCCCCAACGAGCGCGGAATCTCGGCCGAGGCGCTCGGGGCACCCTCGATCGGCGGGCGGAGAAGCGCCCGGCTTCGTCCGAGCCGCCGCTTGCGGCGATCCTCCGCGGGCCGCTACATCCCTCAGCCGAAAACGGACGTCCGAGTCGGGATTCGGGGGCCGTTCGCGCCGTCGGCCGCGAGCGCCCTCGAGCGCGCCGGACCGACCGCCCGCGGCGAGCGCGCCGCGCTCGAGCGGTCGCTGACGAGGAGCGCGACGCATGCGGGGAGACATCGCCTCGAAGCTCGGTGCGGCGACGCGACGACTCTGCGACCAGCTCGCCGACCTGCGCTTCGCGGCGCCCGTCACGCACGTCTACAATCCGCTCGAATACGCGCGCCGGCCTCACGACGCCTACATTCGGTCGTACGGAGACGCACGCAAGCAGGTGGTCTTCTTGGGCATGAATCCGGGGCCGTTCGGGATGGCGCAGACCGGAGTCCCCTTCGGCGACATCGCCTACGTGCGGGATTGGCTGGGCATCGACGAGCCCGTGGGGCGCCCCGCGAGCGAACACCCCAAGCGGCCCGTCTGGGGCTTCGACTGCCCGCGCCGAGAGGTCAGCGGCTCCAGGCTCTGGGGCGCAATCGCGAAGCACTACCGCAGGCCCGAGCGCTTCTTCGACAGGCGCTTCATCGCGAACTACTGCCCACTCGCGTTCATCGAGTCGAGCGGGCGCAACCGCACACCCGACAAGCTGCCGGCAGGCGAGCGACGCCCCCTGTTCGATCACTGCGACGCCTATCTGCGGCGCTTGGTGGAGATCTTCGAAGCCGAGTGGGTGATCGGCATCGGCGCGTTTGCGGAGCAGCGCGCCCGAGAGGCACTCGCCGATCGCGAAGTCCGCATCGGGAGGATCCTGCATCCGAGCCCCGCGAACCCGCGGGCCAACGCCGACTGGTCGAAAAGCGCCCGAGGGGAGCTCGCGGCGATCGGGCTCTGCGGCCGCAATGGCGCGGCCGACGATGGCTAGAATGGGCTCCGGTTCGAATCGAAGGCGGCGCCGGGAGGGGTGGATCGGTTGAGGGTGCTGCGGCGAAGCATAGCGCTCTTCGCGACCGCGACAGCGGCGGCCGTGCCGGTCCATCTGCAGTTGGCCTGCGCGACGGCGCAACCCGAAGGAGTCGAGCGCGCGGCGGGAGCCGAGGCTCGACCGCGCCTGGATGCGGCCGCGAGCCGCGCGAAGAACGCGATCCTGTTCATCGGCGACGGGATGGGAATCAGCACGGTAACCGCCGCGCGCATCCTCGAAGGCCAGCTGAGGGGAGAGAGCGGCGAAGAGAACCAGCTGAGCTTCGATCGCTTTCCGCACGTCGCGCTGATCAAGGTCTATAACACCAATCAGCAGACTCCGGACTCGGCCGGAACCATGACGGCGATCGTCACGGGTGAGAAGACTCGCGCGGGCGTGCTCTCCGTGGACGCCTCCGTCGAACGCGGCGACTTCCAGCGCGCCGACGCGCATCGACTCGAGACGCTCTTCGAAAACGCCGAGGATCGCGGGCTCGCCACGGGCCTGGTCACCACCACCTCGGTGACCCACGCGACGCCCGCCGCGCTCTACGCCCACTCGCCCGAGCGAAACTGGGATAGCGACACCGCGCTGCCTCCCGACGCGCGAGCGGCGGGCTTCCCGGACATCGCGCGTCAGCTCATCGAGTTTCCCCACGGCGATGGGGTCGACGTCGCGCTCGGCGGTGGGGAGCAGCACTTCCGGCCCGCAGGGCCGAAGACCGCCGGGCTGTGGCCTCAGCTTCAGGGGAAGGCCATCACGAGATCCGACGGGCGCGACCTCACCGAAGAGTGGCTCGCCCGTCGCCCGGGGTCCGCCTTCGTGCGCAGCTGTTCGGAGCTCGACGAGCTCGACACCGCGTCGACCTCGCAGCTGCTCGGCCTCTTCGCCGCCCGACACCTGCACTTCGAATCGGATCGCGAGAGCGCGTTGCCGTGCCAGCCCTCGCTGACGCAGATGATGCTCGCGGCGCTGGAGATCCTGGAGCGCCATCCGCGCGGCTACATCCTGATGGTCGAGGGCGGGCGCATCGACCACGGGCACCACAATGCGAACGCATTTCGTGCCCTCACCGAGACCATCGAATTCGCCCACGCAGTGGGCGTCGCGGCGGAGCGGACCAGCGCCGAGGATACGCTGATCGTTGTCACCGCGGACCACGGCCACGTATTCAACATCGGAGGCTATCCCACGCGCGGAAACGACATCCTCGGCCTCACCATCGAGAACGATCATCGGGGGCACCCCGCGGAGCAGCCCGCGCTCGACGCACTCGGATTGCCATTCACGACGCTGGGCTATCAGAATGGCCCCGGCTACACCGGGGCCAGCGCGGAACAGCCGGAGGGCCCCAAGTTCCACCCGCACCGGCCGCGCATCGTCAGCGGGGTGACCGCGGGGCGACCGGACCTCACGGAAGTCGACACGGCCGACCCCGACTACCTCCAGGAAGCCGCCGTTCCCATGCGCAGCGAGACCCACTCGGGCGAGGACGTCGCCGCCTACGCGAGAGGGCCGGGCTCGCGACTGTTCCACGGCGTAAAGGAGCAGAGCTACATCTACCACGCGATCGTCGAAGCGCTCGGGTGGAACCAGGCGCCCGAATGAGCCAAGCTCCGCCAGAGCCCCTGCAATCCTCGTCGGAGACCGAACGATGGCCATCGTAACGCCGATCGAGGCGCCTCCGGGCAGTAGAAGGCGCCTGCAGATCGCCAATCCAGCGACGCGCGAGCCGATCGGCGAGATCGAGGTCCAGAATGCGCACGATGTCTCGCTGGCGCTGGAGGCAGCCAGAAAGGCCCAGTCCGATTGGGCAGCGCGCACGCTGCACGATCGCGCACGCCTGCTCGCGCGCGCGATCCACGAGCTGATCGATCGCGAGGACGAATTCATCGACGTGCTGTCGCGTGAATCCGGCAAGCCCCGAACGGAAATCCTGATGATGGAGATCTACTCGGCTTGCGATGTGCTCACCTACTACACCAAGCACGCCGCCGAAATGCTCCAGAGCGAGAAGCGACATCTGCACGGCCTCATGCGCTTCGTGAAGAAGCTCCGGATCGAGTATCAACCGTTGGGCGTGGTGGGCGTCATCAGCCCCTGGAACGGACCGTTCATCCTGTCCCTGAGCCCGACCATTCAAGCGTTGTTGGCCGGAAACACCGTGCTCCTCAAACCTTCCGAGGTCACGCCCTTTTCGGGCAAGCTCGTGGGAGATCTGCTCGAGAGCATCGGATTGCCCGACGGCGTGGTCAGCGTTCTGACGGGAGACGGAGAGACCGGGGCCGCGCTGGTGGAGGCCGGCGTCGACAAGATCTCGTTCACCGGGAGCGTCGAGACGGGCCGGTCGGTTGCGCAAGCCTGCGCCCGTCAACTGATACCGTGCACGCTGGAGCTCGGGGGCAAGGATCCGATGATCGTCTGCGCGGACGCCAACCTCGACAACGCGGCTGGCGGCGCGATCGTGGGGGCGTTCCTGAATAGCGGCCACGTCTGCTGCGGGACGGAGCGCGTCTACGTCGTCGACGAAGTCGCAGACGAGTTCACGAAGAAGGTGCTCGAGCGGGTCTCGCGTCTGCGCCAGGGGAGCCGGGGCGAGTTCGACGTCGGCGCGATCTTCTGGGACCGGCAGCTCGAGATCATCGAAGCGCACGTGGCGGACGCGGTCGCCAAGGGGGCCAAGCCGCTCGCCGGCGGTCGGCGGAATCCGAACCACGAGGGCCTCTTCTTCGAGCCGACGGTGCTCGGAAACGTGAACCACGACATGCTGATCATGCGCGAGGAGACCTTCGGCCCCGTGCTCCCGATCATGCGCGTCGCGGACGTCGACGAGGCCGTGCGTCTCGCCAACCAGACCCACTACGGGTTGGGGGCCAACGTCTGGACGCGCGACCACCACAGCGGCGTGCAGATCGCGCGGCGCATCGAGAGCGGGAGCGTCTGCATCAACGACATGGGGATGACCTACGGCGTCCTGGAAGCCCCGTTCGGCGGACTCAAGAGCAGCGGCGTGGGCCGCGTGCACGGCTCGAACGCGCTGCGCGATTTCACCCACCCCAAGCCGATCTTGATCGATCGCTTCGGCGGAAAGACCACCGCAGGGCTCTACCCGTACACGTTCAAGAACGAAGCGCGCATGCAGCGCCTGATCCGCATCTTGTTCCGCTCGCCGCTCGGGCGCTGGCTGTCCTGAGGCCGCGCACCCGCCCTCCACACCAGCGCCCTCTACATTCCGGTCACGGCGCCCCGCGGCCGCGAGACCTCCCGCATCCGGCGCCGGGCCTATTCGGCCGGCGCCTCCGCGTTGGCCGCGATGACCGCGCGCGCGCACGCGAGGGCCCCATCGAGCGTGTCGAATTCGCCCTCGATCTGCCGCTCGAAGCACTCCGCGAGCACCTTTCCGAAACGGGGCCCGGGCTCGAGTCCGAGCTCGATCAGATGGCGGCCCATGAGCAGGGGCGCGGGCGGCCGATCCCCGACGGCGAGCGCGCGGGCGCGCTCGAGCAGCCAACCCCCGGCCTCGAAGTCGTCGACCGCGAGTGGCGGTCGGCCGCGCTGGTCGGCGCGCGAAACCCGCACCAGCCGATCGATGCGCCCGACCCGGCGCGCCAGGCGGCGAATCGCGGCGTCGCTCACCTCCTTGCCGCGCAGGTGAAGCGGGGCGAGGTGGTGGGCGACGAGTGGAACGACCTCCTCGATCAGCTTCTGCTCGGCGGTCATGCGGCCCAGGAA
>JBFGGA010000153.1:0-8628 GCA_041579295.1 Myxococcota bacterium
CCAGCTGGTAGCGGCCCACGCTTCCGTTGGCTCGCTTGAGGATGCCGCCCTGCTGGTCGAACGGGGTCAGCACGTGGCTCAGCGTGACGGATTGGAGCGCCGCCGAGGGACCGTGGCCCGAGACGTCGAGCACGTACATTCCGACTCGGTGTTCGTCGAGGCGGAAGATGTTGAACATGTCGCCACCGAGCCGCTCGCACGCCTCGTAGCTCCACTCGAAATTCACGCCGTGGATCTTCGGTGAAACCTCGGGCAACAGCGACGATTGGACGGTCGCGGCGGCGGCCAGCCCCGCCTCGAGCCGGTCGTGGGCGACGCGAAGCTCCCGCAGCTGCTCGCCGAGCCGATCCTCCAGGCTCAGGATCCGCTCGGTGACGCGCAGCTGCGCGAGCAGCTGACCCGGATCGAAGGGCTTCTTCAAGAACGCGTCCGCGCCGGCATGCAGCGCCTCGATCATGTCCTCGGGGTCGGTCCGAGAGGTGATGAGGATGACCGGAAGATAGGAGCCGCGCGCCTCCTGTCCTCGAAGCCTGCGGCACAGCGAGACGCCGTCGAGTCGCGGCATCACCCAGTCCGTGATCAGCACGGAGAAGCGCGACCCGCCTTCGAGGAGCTCCCAGGCGCGGATTCCGTCGTCCACACAGACCACCTCGTGGCCCCAGTCCGACAGCAGCACCTGGAGCAGATCGCGCTGGATGGGATCGTCATCGGCGACCAATACCCGCACCCTGGCGCTTTCGGCCGGTTCACCGCCGCAGCTTGAGCGGGCGGTCGGAGGGCCCCGGCGATCCGGCGCGAGCGCCGCGCCGGGTGCCCCGGCCCGCGCGGGCCAGCGCGCACCCGGCCTGGTAGGATCCGCGCTCCAGATCTCGAGGCGCTGGGCGAGCGCTGGAGTGCCCGCGCTCGGGGGATTCGAGCGCCCGGGGCTGCGCAGCCCGCAGACCCGGAACGGGAAGCGAGATGGCCGACGATTCCGACACCAGGCACGAGGCGAGCTGGGGCGACAGCGCGATCACCGAGACCGATCTGCACCGCTTCTGCGATGACATCACCTACGCGGGCGTCACGAGCTTCATCCGGCGCCCCTACCGGAAGGATCTCGAGGGCATCGACGTCGCGGTCCTCGGCGTGCCGTTCGACACGGCCACCACCAACCGACCCGGCGCCCGCTTCGGCCCGCGCGGCATTCGCGCGGCGTCGTCGCTGCTCTCCTACGAGCGGCGCGTCTACGGCTGGGACTTCCACCCGATCACCGAGCTGGCGATCGTCGACCACGGCGACCTGCCCTTCGAGCTGTCGAACCCCGCCGAGGTGCCCGCGGCCATCGAGGCCTACGCGAAGCAGATCGTCGACGCCGGCCCGATGCTGCTGAGCCTGGGCGGCGACCACTTCATCAGCTACCCGCTCATCAAGGCCCACGTCGGGCGACACGGGGCGCCGCTCGCGCTCATCCACTTCGACGCGCACTCCGACACCTGGGAGGACGAGACCGAGGACGGCGTCAACCACGGGACGATGTTCCGCCACGCCGCGCGCGAGGGGCTGGTCGACCCGGCCCGCTCGGTCCAGATCGGCTTGCGGACCGTCAACCTAGACACCATGGGATTCAACATCCTCGACGCGCCCTGGGTCCATCGAAACGGCACCGACGCGGTGATCGCCGAAGCGCGCCGGATCGTCGGCGACGCAAAGGCCTACCTGACCTTCGACATCGACTGTCTCGACCCGAGCTATGCGCCCGGAACCGGAACGCCCTCACCGGGCGGGCTGACCACCCACCAGGCGTTCGAGATCGTCCAGGGGCTGTCGGGTCTCAACATCGTCGGCGCGGACCTCGTCGAGGTATCGCCGCCCTACGACGTCGCCGAGATCACGGCGCTCGCGGGCGCTCAGCTGGCGACCAACTTCCTCTGCCTGTTCGCGCGCGCGCCCTGGCGGAAGTCGGGCTAAGGCTTCGCGCGCCGCGAAGCGAGCCCGCAGCGCCGCGCGACGCGAGAGCTGCCAGTGACGGCGCGTGCGAAGGCCATCCCACGCGCAGTGCGCGCCGAGAAGTCGGCGCGAGTCCGCGCGCCGCAGTGCGATCAGCGCGAGCCCGCCGCGACGGTCGCGATGCATTCGGGCAACAGGCTCAGGAAGCGCTCGACCTCTGCATCGGTGTTGTAGTGCAGCAGCCCGACGCGCAGCACGCCGCCGGGCTCGAGGCCGAGGGCTTCGGTCAGCGGCAGCGCGTAGCTGTTCCCGCCCCAGCTGAAGACGCCGCGCTTGCCGAGCTCTTCGGATAGCGCGCCGGGCGAGCAGCCCTCCACGAGGATCGCGACGGTCGGCGCGCGCTCCTCGAGCCGCTTGGCGTCGCGGATGCCGACGACCCGCGCGCCCCCGAGCTGCGCGATCCCTTCGAGCAGCCGCTCACAGAGCGCACCCTCATACGCCTGGATCGCCTCGAACGCCGCGCGCAGCGCCGCGCGGCGATCCGCGGCCGCAGCCCCCACCTCGCGCCCCAGGTCCGCGAGGTAGTTCACGGCCTCGAGCGTCCCCGCGATGCCCTCGTGGCACTGGGTGCCCGTCATCCAGCGATCGGGCAGCCCGTCATCGGCCACGCGCAGCTTGTAGGCGGGCAACGCCGCCATCCGCTCCGAGCGGCCCCAGAGCACGCCCAGGTGCGGGCCGAAGAACTTGTAGGGCGAGCACACCAGGTAGTCGCAGCCCCAGCGCACGACCTCGATCGGACGATGCGGCGCCAGGTGCACCGCGTCGACGAACAGCTGCGCGCCCGCCGCGTGCGCGAGCTGCGCGATCTCCCGGATCGGGTTGATGGTTCCCACCAGGTTCGACGCCGCGCCGACCGCGACGAGTCGCGTGCGATCCCCGAGCGCGGAGCGCAGCGCGTCGAGGTCGAGCGTGCAGTCCTCCGCGCGCACATCGATGTAACGCACCACCGCGCCCGCGTCGCGCGCCGCGAGCTCCCAGGGCGAGACGTTCGCGTCGTGGTCGAGCCGTGAGACGACGATCTCGTCGCCCTCGCGCCAGGTGCGCGCGAGCGCGCGGCTCAGCGCGAAGGTCAGCGTCGTCATGTTGGCGCCGAAGGAGACCTCCTCCGCGCGATCGGCGCCGAGAAAATCGGCGACCGCGCGGTGCGCGTCCGCGAGCATCGCGTCGCTCTCCTGCGAGGTCGCAAAGGGTCCGCCGTGATTCGCGTTGCGCTGGAGCAGGTAGTCGGAAACCGCCTCGGCGACGCGGCGCGGCGTCTGGCTGCCCGCGGGCCCGTCGAAGAAGATCGCGGGCCTCCCCGCGACCTCTCGCTCCAGGCCCGGGAACTGCGCGCGAACGGAGTCGATCGGAAAAGCGCTGCGCATCGCGCGGGATGCTAACTCAGAGTGCGCGCAAGAGTCGATACCAGTACTCGACGGAGTCGTAGAAAGCCTCCACGCGAACCCGCTCGTCGCGGCCGTGGGCGCGGATGTCGTCGGTGTCTTCGGCGAGCGCGCTCACCCCGTAGGTGGGGATGCCGACGTTGCGCAGGTGGAGCCCGTCCGTGGCGCCCGCGCTCATGTCGGCGAGCACCGGGATCCCCGGGAACATCTCCCGGGCGACGCGCGCGATGGGATCCATCACCTCCGGCGTGAGCGGCGAAGGCGGGCTCGCGACGGGCTCGTAGCTGACCTCGACGCGGATCGCGTCGTTCGCGACGGCGCGGCGCACCGCGGCAATCACGCTCTCGGGCGACTCTTGCGGAAGAATGCGGCAATTCACGACGGCCGCGGCCATCTGCGGCAGCGCGTTCTCCGCGTGCCCGCCCTCGAGCTGCGTGGCGACGCAGGTCGTGCGCATCACCGTGCGCAGCTGGACCGAACCGTCGAGGCGCGCGATGTCCTCTCGGGTCGCGCGGTCTTCCGCGAGAGCCCGCATCGCGGCCGCCATCTCCGGCTCGTGGAACTGCGCCGCCTCTCGAAAGTAGCTGCGGGTGGCGTCGTTCAGGCTCACCGGGAACTCGAGGGCGCGAATCCGCAGCAGCGCTTCGGCGAGCTCGTAGATGGCGTTGTCGGCGCGCGGTCGCGAGCTGTGGCCTCCCGGATTCGTGGCCTCCAGCCGTAGGGTCAGGTAGACCTTTTCCGCGGCCTGAACGACGAATGCCAACGGCCTCGCGGCGTCGGTTTCGATCGTCCCGCCGTCGCTGTTGAGCGCGAATGCCGCATCGATCCGCTCCCGCTGCTCGTTCGCGAAATACGCGACGCTCCTCATCTCGGTCTCCTCGTCGCCCGTGAGCATCATGATCAGATCGCGCGAGGGCTCGAAGCCCTCGCGCTTCAAGCGGATGAAGTTCGCGAGCAGCGCCGCCGCGCCCGCCTTGTTGTCGGAGGTGCCGCGGCCGTAGAAGTAGCCGTCCTTCTCGACGAGCTCGAAGGGCGGCAGCGACCAGTCCTCGGGCAGCGCTTCCACGACGTCGAGGTGCGCGAGCATCAAGACCGGCGCCCGTTCACCCCGCCCGCGAAAGCGCGCGAGCACGCCCATCGATTCGGGACTCGGCCCCAGGATTTGGACGTCCTCTTCGGGGAAGCCCGCGGCCACCAGGCGCTCCGCCGCGTACTTCGCGATCTCCGCCGACCCGCCGTGCGAAGCGGCAGACGGAAACGCGATCAGGTCCGCGTAGATCTCCCGCGCGAGCGCTCGGAAATCGCCTTCGGCGGAAGCCCCCGGCGGGAGCAGAACGCACAGCGCGCCCAGCAGGGCCGCGCTCTGGCAGCTGGCTTTCGTTCGAGGTCGGAGCGTTCGCGCAATCATGTCCTTCTCCGTGTTGGCCTTCGTCTCGGGCGGCGAGCGGGTCGCGCAGCCAACCGGTAGCCCAATCGCTCGTCGCGGCCAATCGCCGAGCGGCGAGCGCCATCGCACGCGCGCCCGCCGCGCGCGCGAGCGACCGAGCAGCGCCGTCGTCGCGGTGTTCGCCGCGGCGGGCCCTCGAGCGGGCAGTCGCCTCGCGCGCGCGGCGGAAGATCATCGAGAGAGGAGCTCCACGGCCTCGCGCGCGAGGCGGTCGCGGGGAAACTGGTGCGCGATGGCGCGCGCGGCTTCGAGCGCGATCGCGCGATCCGCTGCGTTCGCGCTCTCGATCGCGCGGCGGTAGAACTCGCCGCGCGGCAGATCGTAGATCCGAAACTGCCCGAACGCCGATCGCGCCCGGCCGAAGCGGCCCACGCGCGCGAGCGCGACGCCGAGCTCGACGTAGACGAGCGCATCGTGCGGCCGCAGCGCCGCCGCCTCCCTCAGGTCCGACAGCGCCGCGGCGTTTCGCCCCGCGCGCAGGTGTTCCCGACCGCGCTCCAGATGGACGAGGCCCAGCAGCGGCGCGAGCTCCGACCGCTCGTCGGGCAGCGCGGCGGTGTCTCGCCCCTCGCCGAGCTTCGCAGCGCGAAGCTCGGCGAGCGCGCAATCCCAATCGCGCGCGTCCAGGCACGCGATGCCCGCCGCAACACCGCGCAGGCGCGCCGGCTGGCCTTCGTCGGCCAGCAGCGCCCGGGCCATCGAGCGGATGTGCTCGTGGATCAAGGGCTCCAGGTCGCGCTCGGCGGGCGAGCGCTCGGTGATCGCGAGCGACTCGACGAACAGACGCAGCGCTGCCTCGTAATCCCCTTCCCGCTCGTAGATCTGGGCCAGGTTGTAGGCGATCGCGACGAACTCGGGCTCGAGCTCGCGCGCCGCGTGGAGCTCGGCCTTGGCCTCCTCGGTCCGCTCCATCTGGTTGCCGAGCACGCTGCCCCGGTAGTAGTGCGCTTCTGCGCGCAGCTTCGAAGCGTAGGCATCGGGGTCCGCGCGCAGCACGGCCTCGAGGTTCGTCGCGGCGAAGAGCAGCAGCGCGGTCCCCGCCGCGAGCGCGAGCGCGCGCCAGCGCCGGGCGCGGTAGCACTCGGCCGCCCACGAGACGGCTTCCGCGGCGAACAGCACGAGCACGGGGAGCATCGCGAGGCGGAAGCGGCCCGTGACGAAGAACAGCATCATCGTCGCGCACTGCACGGCTGCGAAGCCGATCAGAAAGCGCGTCCTGCGGCGCTGCATCAGCGAGAGCGCCATGCCCACGAGCGCGAGCGGCGCGATCAGACCGAATGGAAAGAACAGCGCGGGCGTGCGCCACAAGAGCGCGGCCAACACCGCGGACTCTTTGCGCGCGCCGTAGATGTCGCGATTCGAGGCGAGCTCGCGCCCGTGCCAGACGTGTCCGAGCTTGCGCGCGCAGTGCGCGACCCAGCGCCCCGGGTCGCTCGCGATCAGCGCGCGCGCCTTGCGCACGTAGAAGCGCGAACGCTCCCCCTCGCTGTAGTAGCCGAGGTCGATCGGCGCGCGCATCAGGAGCTCCCACTCCGGGCCCGGTCGAACGCCGATCACCCCGCGGTAGCGGGGATCGGTTCCGACGAAGAAGTTGACGCCGCCATTGGCGGAGATCAGCACGGGGTCTTGCGCGTAGAGCGCATTGCGCAGGCTGATCGGAGCCAGCACGACCGCGACGCCGAGCGCGAACATCGCCAGCCATTGCGCCCGCGCGCGGCGCGAGAACCGCCCGAGCGCCAGCCAGAGCCACCCGGCCAGCCAGGGCGCGAACAACAGCGCCTCCGCGCGCGCGGCCGCGAGAAATCCCAACGCGAAGCCCACGTCCATCCAGCGGGCACGCGAGGGCTTGCGCTCGGCGCGGACCGCGAGCCACAACAGACAGAGCTCGAGGAAGATCACGAGGCTCGCCGAGACGTGAACCGACGAGAAGTAGATCAGCGGGCCCCAGAGCGCGAGTGTCGCGGCCGCCGCCAGGCCGGCCCGCTGCGAGATCAGCTGCCGCGCGAGCGAGAACGCGAGCGCGCAGCTGAGGCCATCGAGCAGGATCTGGCTGACTCGCGCGGGCCACAGCGCGCTGCCGAACAGCGCGTGATGTATCGCGAGAAAGTAGTCGTAGAGTGGTGGCTTCCAGTACGCGAACGGAGGCCCGAGCCAGCTCTCCTCTGCGAGGTACTGCGCGCGCCGCAGATTCTCCATCGGGTCGATGACCGGATGGTCGTAGAGCGGATCGCCCACCATCAGCCAGGCGTGGAGCGCGCGAAGCGCGACCGCCCCGCCGCAGATGATCCAGACCGCCGCCGGCATGCGCGGCTGCGGCGTCGCGATCGGGCTAGCGCGAAGCGCCGTCATCGAATCCCCAGAGCAACGGCGCGACCTCCTCTCGCTCGGCCTCGCAGGCTGCGTCGCCACAGCGATTCCAGACTTCTTCGACCGCGCGACGGTCGAAGGGAACGACGTGGTTGTAGTGGTTCAAGAACAGCCCCGTCACGCGCAGAGCCTCGACGTGCGCAGGCACCGCGTCTCCTTCCGCCATCGATCCACCGCGGTGGAGGGCTCGGAGCCGCTCGAGGCGGTACGCCGCGAGGTGTGGGTCCATTGGGTGTGCGGTCTTGCGCAAGCTCGAGAGCGTCGCGCGCCACAGATCGGAGTCCGGATGTTCCACCGACCAACGCGCGACGAATGTCGCGCAATCGCGCGCGCGCTGGAATCGGCAGATCTCGTGCGTCGCGACTTCGAAGATCGCTTCGGGGAGCACCTCGGCCCCCCCCGCGTAGCGGCGCAGCAGGGAGTTGCGCATCGACGCAGCCTGGTGACGTGTGCTCGAGAACGGGCCGACGCGTGCGGATCGGCTGCCGAAAAAGAACGACCGCGCCGCGAGCCCGGCGAGGATGGGCCGGCGTCGCGTGTGAATCGGACCGTCGAGCGGCTCGGCGTGGATCGTCCCGAGCGGAATCAGCTCGTGGGCGAGCAGTTGCGGAAACCGGTCGATTTGCACACGGCCGAATGCGGCGCTGAAGTCCGGCCGCTCGAAGCGCGCCTCGAGCGCGCGCACGTCGAGCTCGCGCTCCGCGCGATCCATACCCAGCACGAGCAGATCCGATCCGTCCGTATACCAGACGGAGACTCGCGGAAACACGGACGCGAAGCCGCGCAGGACCAGGTCGATGATCTCCCTGTCGGTTTCGTGGACGTGAAGCCGCTGCCCGTACACGCCACCGGGTGCCAGGCGCGAGCGCGCCACCTCGAGAAACTCGCGGGTGTAGAGCCGATCCACGTCCGCGACCCACGGATGGCTCGGCGCGGACGAGATCACGTCATAGCGCTCGTCGCTGCGCGACAGCGCCCGATGGGCGTCGCCCCGAACGATCTCGATCTTGCGACGGCTCGCCGCTCCGACCGCGTCCGATGCGAAGAGCGGCTGGGCGGCAATCACCGCCCGCGACGCCTCGATCACCGCGACCTTCCTCATCCCCTCGAGCGCCGCGAGTTCCCGCGCGCCCACGCCGAGCCCGAGCCCGATCGCGAGTGCGCGCTCGCCGCGTTCCGCGAGCAGCGCGGGGAGCAGCGCGCCGAGCAACATCGCCGTATGGTCGGCCGCGAGCGACCCCTCACTCCTGCCATCGACGTAGAGCGCGATGTCCTCCGGCTGGCGCATCGGAACGCCGACGGCCACGCTGCTGGTCGGGTCGTCGTCGTAGAAGACGACCTCCGAAGCGCCGCGGCGTTCGAAAAAGGCCTCGGCGCCGAGGAACGTCGCGGGGATCGGCCTGCGCGTGCGAAAGCTTCCGGGCGTCCATCGGTCGGCCGGCC
>JBFGGA010000154.1:0-8616 GCA_041579295.1 Myxococcota bacterium
CGCGCCGGAGCCGAAGGAGGTGACCAGACCGGCCACCGTGGGGCTGTGTCAGAGTCTTGCGCAGTGATCGACGCTGTTCGTCTGCATCACTGCGCGCGCAAACTTCTGGATCAGGTAGTTCTCTTCGTTCGTGCACTTGGCGCTCGCCAGCGCGGCGAATCGCTCGCCCTTGCGCTCGGCGAACTTGCTCGCGACGAGCTCGAGGGCCTCGTCCCACCCGCTCTCGACGAATTCGCCGTGCTTCTTGATCAGCGGCTTCGTCAGGCGCTCGGGGTGGTTGACGAAGCCAAAGCCGTAGCGCCCCTTGACGCAGAGCCGGCCCTCGTTGGTGGGCCGCTCCCGGTCGCCGCGCACGTTGACGATCCGGTCGCCCGAGACGCCCAGGTAGATGCCGCAACCCACGCCGCAGTACACGCAGGTGGTCTGGACCTCGCGGGCCGCGATCTTTGGCTGCTTGGGGGCGAGCGCGCCCACCGGACAGCGCACCACGCACTCGCCGCAGGATTCGCAGGTCGACTCGATGAAGGGCTTGTTGCCGAAGGTCCCGATCACCGTCTCGAAGCCCCGGTCGATGAACGCCAGGGCCCCGCGCCCGACGACCTCGTCGCAGGTGCGCACGCAGATGCCGCAGATCACGCACTTGTTGGGGTCGAACAGGAAGAACGGGTTGGAGGTGTCGATCGGCAGCCCCTTGTTCGACGGCCGCAGCCGCTCCAGCTGCTCGGGCTCGATACCCAGATACGCGGAGTCCCGGAGCAGCGCGCAGTCGTTCGCCGCCGAGCAGGCCAGGCAATCCATGTGGTGATCCGCGATCAGCAGCTCCATCGCGGTGGTGCGCGCTCGGTGGATCTCCGGGCTGTCGGTCTTGACGTCCATCCCCTCCCGGACCGGAACCGTGCACGACATCACCATCGGCCCGCCGTCGATCGACACGCCGCACAGGCGGCAGGCCCCCACGGGCTTCAGGTCCGGGTGGTGGCAGATGTGCGGGATGTGGATGTCGTTCGCGAGCGCCGCGTCGAGGACCGACGTGCCCTCGTCGGCGCTGATCTCCAAACCGTCGATCGCGAGCCGGATCTGCGCGCTCGCTCGCTTCATGCCGCCTCGCTTTCGCCCGTGCGGATCTCGATCGAGAAGACCTTCGGCGGGCAGACCTCGTAGCACACGCCGCACTTGTGGCACTTCTCCTGGTCGATCCAGTGCTGCTCCTTGTGCCCGCCGATGATCGCGTCGGAGGAGCAGTTCTTCGCGCAGAGCTGGCAGCCCACGCAGGTGTCGAGGATGTGGTAGCTGATGAACTGCTTGCAGCTCTTCGCGGGGCAGCGGTTTTCGAAGACGTGGGCCTCGTACTCGTCGCGGAAGTAGCGCAGCGTGCTCAGGACGGGATTCGGGGCCGTCTGCCCCAGCCCGCAGAGAGAGCCGACCTTGATCGACTTGCCGAGCGCTTCGAGCGTCTCGATGTCTTCGGGTCGGCCCCGGCCCTCGACGATGTCCTGCAGGATCGTGAGCATCTGCTTGGTGCCCAGGCGGCAGGGCACGCACTTCCCGCAGCTCTCCTTCTCGGTGAAATCCAGGAAGTAGCGAGCGACGTCCACCATGCAGGTGTCTTCGTCCAGCACCACCATGCCCCCGGATCCCATCATGGATCCGGCCTCGATCAGGGAGTCGTAGTCGACGGGAACGTCGAGGAACGACTCCGGCAGGCAGCCGCCGGACGGGCCACCCGTCTGGACCGCCTTGAACTTCTTGCCGTTCAGGATGCCGCCGCCGATCTCGTAGATGATCTGGCGCGGCGTGGCGCCCATCGGGACCTCGATCAGTCCGCTGTTGGCGATCTTTCCGGTCAGCGCGAACACGGCCGTTCCCTTGCTCTTCTCGGTCCCGATGCCCGCGAACCAGTCGGCCCCGTTGCGGACGATGAGCGAGATGTTCGCGTAGGTCTTGACGTTGTTGAGCAGGGTGGGCTTGCCGTAGAGGCCGGACTGCGCGGGGTAGGGGGGGCGGATGCGCGGCATGCCGCGGTTGCCTTCGATCGAGATCATCAGCGCGGTCTCCTCGCCGCACACGAAGGCGCCGGCGCCCTGGAAGATCTCGATGTCGAAGTCGAATCCGCTGCCGAGGATGTCCTCGCCGAGGTAACCCCGCTCTCGGGCCTGTGCGATGGCGACCTGCAGGCGTTTGATCGCGAGCGGGTACTCGGCGCGGCAATAGATGTAGCCCTGCCTCGCGCCGATCGCGCGGGCCGCGATCGTCATCCCCTCGAGCACCGCGTGCGGGTCGCCTTCCAGCACGCTGCGGTCCATGAACGCGCCGGGGTCGCCCTCGTCGGCGTTGCACACCACGTACTTGACGTCCCCGTCCGCTTGCTGGCAGAACTGCCACTTCGTACCGGTCGAGAAGCCCCCGCCGCCGCGCCCGCGCAACCCGGATCGCTTGACGCTGTCGACGATCTCTTCGGGCGCGAGCTCGAACAGCGCCTTCTCCAGGCCCTGGTAGCCGCCGGCATCGACGTAGTCGGAAATCTCTTCGGGATTGATGTGACCACAGTTGCGCAGCACCAGACGCGTCTGCTTGGAGTAGAACGGGATGTCGTGATAGCTGGAGATCTGTTGATCGGTCGCGGGATCCTTGTAGTACAGCTTCTCGACCGGTTGGCTCGTATGGAGCAGGGAATCGGCGATCGTGGGCGCATCCTTCTCCTTGACGTGCGAGTAGAAGGTGCCCTCGGGCTCGACGATCACGATCGGCCCCTGTTGACACATGCCGTGGCAGCCCGTGAACTTGACCTCCACGTCGCTGGCGCCGAGCTCACCAGTCAACGCCGCCTGGATCGCGGGAGACTTGTTGGATTCGCACCCGGTGCCACGGCAGACGAGGAGGGTCCGCTTCTCGGCGCCCATGCTACTTGCCCCCGGCTTCCATGAGCTTGCGCACCATCTTCTTGTTCAGGTTTCCGTGCACTTCGTCGTTGATCGTCAGACAAGGTGCGAGTGCGCAGCATCCGATGCAGGCGACGGTCTCGACCGTGTACTCGAGATCCTCGGTCGTGCCCTCGCCCTCGAGGCCCACGAGCCTCGCCGTCTCTTCGAGGATCGCGGGGGCGCCGCGCACGTGGCAGGCCGTCCCGCGGCAGACCGAGACGATGTTCCTTCCGGTGGGGGTGAAGCGGAACTGCGCGTAGAAGGTTGCCACGCCGTACACCCGGCTCTCGGGCACGCGGGTGAAGCGGGCGATCTTCTGCATCGACTCTTCGGGCAGATACGTGTAGGCGTTCTGGACGCTCTGCAGGATGGGGATGATTTCCTCTTGCTTCCCATCGAATTGCGAGAAGATCGCCTGCAGGGTTTCGTCCACGTCGATTTCCCCCTGGCCGCCCGGCGACCGCGCTCGAATCCGATCTCGGCGGCGCCGCGGCCGCGGCCGTATGCGGCTGCGGACCGAGCCCGGGCGCGCGCGCCGCGGCCGTCGAGATGGTATCGCAGTCGGCCCGCTTCTGGGCGCGTTCGACGGAGACGGGCGCCGCCGCCGATCTGCGATCCGCTCGACCGACGATTCGAGAAAGAGGACCAATCGCGGCCCAATCCTCGGCGCACGCGCGCCCGCAAAGTCCGTCCTATCACCCCGACGGCGGGGTCGATCGTCGCGCGCCGATCCGCGAGGTCGAGCATCGCGCCGCGGGCCGAAGCGTCGCCGATCGGGGCGTGAAGCGAAGCCCGCGTGGAGCGGAGTGCCCACCTTCGGTAGGCTAGGCGCATGCAAACCGCCGTCGACCCGGTGCGTCTGCGCACCGGCCGCTTGAAGCGCCTGCAGGCCGCCATGCGCCAGCACGGCGTCGAGGCTTGCCTGCTGTTCAATCCCGCCAACGTCCGCTATGCGACGGGCGCGACCACGATGACCGTCTACTGCCTGGGCTCGTTCGTCCGCTGTGCGCTGGTTGCGGCGGAGGGCAAGCCGATCCTGTTCGAGCACGCCAACTCGATGCACCTGTTCTCCGGGATCGAGGCCGACGTGCGCCCGTTCCACGCCTGGGAGTTCTTCGACGACCCCGCGACCGAGGCGGCCGCCTGGGCGCGCGAGATCGTGCAGGCCATGGGAGAGCTCGGCGTGGCGGATCGCCGGCTCGCGGCCGACAAGCTCGCCCCCGTGGCGCTGCGCGCGCTGCAATCCGAGGGCATCGAGGTCGTCGAATCCGGGACGATCACGATGGACGCGCGCGAGGTGAAGACGCCCGAGGAGATCGAGCTGTTCAAGCTCAACGGAAAGCTGGTGCTCGGAATGCTCGAGGCCTTCGAGTCGGCGGTCGCGCCGGGCGTTCGCGAGCAGGACCTCGTCGCCGTGATCACGGACAGCATGCTCCGCGGCGGGGGCGAATACCTGATCACGCGGGGCGTGGCTTCCGGGACCAACACCAACCCGTGGCGGCAGGAGTCCGACGACCGCGCGCTCGAGGACGGCGACCTCGTCTTCGTGGACACCGACGTAAACGGGGTCGAGGGCTACTTCTACTGCGTATCGCGGACCTTCGCCTGCGGCGATCGCGGCGTGACGCCGGAGCAGAAGGAGACCTACCGCGTGGCCCGGGATTGGGTGCAGGGCATGCAGGAGTTGCTCAAGCCCGGCGCCTCGTACCGGGAGGTCGCGGAGAAGGCCCCGCGGCTGCCCGAGAAGTTCAACGCCCAGCGCTACGAGTGCATCATGCACAGCTGCGGGCTCGAAGACGAGGGGCCGAGCATCTCCTACGCGGACGTCGCGCAGCCGAACCCCGAACGCGTGCTGAAGGAGAACATGGTCGTGGTGAGCGAGGTCTATCTCGGCGAGCCCGGCGCGTCGTTCGGCGTGAAGCTCGGCGACCAGTTCCTGCTCACGGCCGACGAGACCGTGAACCTCTCGCCGTACCCGCTCTGTCCGGCGCTGCTCTAGCGCGCCGCCGGCTTCGCCTCGCTGACCGTGATCGGAATTCCGCAGAGCACCGCATTGCCCGACGGTGCGTCGAGCCGTTGCTCGTCGGCGAGCCTGTTGCTGTTCACGCCCGGGTGGGCGCGCGCGGTCGAGAGCCGGGTGTGCGGGCTGTCGTGACCCCAGCCGTGGGGGATGCTCGCGACTCCGGGCGCGATGTCCTCGCTGATCTCGACGGGGATATCGATGGAGCCGACGCGCGAGCGGACCGTCGCGAGGACGCCGTCGCGGAGGCCGCGCGCGTCTGCGTCGCTCGGGTGGATCCGGAGCGTGCAGCGCGCCTTCCCGGAGACCAGCGCGCCGAGGTTGTGCATCCAGGAGTTGTTCGAGCGGATGTCGCGGCGCCCGATGAGGACCATCTCGCCCTCTGCCTCGTCCGCGGAGTCGCGCAGGCGGGCGACGTCGCGCGCGATGCGCTCCGGCGCGAGTTCGATGCGGCCCGACGGAGTGCGGAGCACCTCGGGGATGCGCGGCGCGAGCGGTCCGAGGTCGATGCCGCGCGGCGTCGCTTCGAGCTGCCCGAGCGATAACCCGTCCGGCTCGGCGCCGAAGGCGTCGCCGTAGGGGCCCGTGCGCAGCATGAAGTCCGCGATGCGCTCCGGGCCGCGCCTGGGCGCGAGCGCAGCGAGGATCTCGCGCGGCTCGCGGCCGCGCACGCTCGAACCTTCGCCCTTCACCTCGCGCTCCACGAGCGCGAGCATCACGCCGTCGTCGATGCCCGCGAGGTCCGCGTCGGGTCCCATCCCGGAGAGGCTTCCGACCAGCGCGAGGAGGATCTCCCACTCTTCGAGCTGTCCCTCGGGCGGATCGAACAAGCGCGGCGAGTAGCGGGCGTGGTTGCGGACGGAGAACTGCGAGAACACGAAGTCGTAGTGGCCGACCTCGAGCGGAGACAGGCCCGGCAAGATGACGTCCGCGTGGCGCGTGGTCTCGTTGCAGTAGATGTCGAGCGCGACCATGAATTCCAGCGATTCGAGCGCGCGCGAGAGGCGCTCGCCGTTGGGCGCGCTCAGCGCGGGGTTGCCCGCGACGCTGAGCAGCGCGCGGATGCGCCCGTCTCCGGGCGTGTCGATCTCCTCCGCGAGGCACGCCACCGGCAGCTCGCCGAAGATCTCGGGGCAGCCCCGCACGCGACTCTTCCAGCGGCCGACGCGCAGGCCTCGTCCCGTCCCGGGCTTGCCCTTGGTGTTGCCCGGGCCGTGCGCGGGCTTGGCGAACATCGCGCCCCCCGCGCGGTCGAGATTGCCCGTGAGCACGTGGATCACCTCGGGCAGCCAGCTCGCGAGCGTTCCGAAGGCCTGCGTGCAGGTGCCGATGCGCCCGTAGACGGCGGCGCCGTCGGCGGCCGCGATCTCGCGGGCGATCGCGCGAATCGTGTCGGCGCTCACCCCGCAGCGCGCCGCGGCGATCTCCGGGGCAAACGGCTCCGCGAGGCTTCGGACGCGTTCGAGGCCGTCGACGTGCGGCTCGAGGCGGCCCGGCGCGACGAGCCCTTCGTCGAATAGCGTGTGGACGATGGCGAAGAGCAGATGCGCGTCGGTTCCCGGGCGGATGAAGTGGTGCTCGTCGGCGGCTTTGGCGGTTCGCGTGCGACAGGGATCGATCACCACCAGCTTGCCGCCGCGCCGCCTCAATCGTTTGAGGCGTTCGCCGATGTCCGGCGCGGTCAGCAGGCTGCCGTTCGAGACGAGTGGGTTCGCGCCGAGCACGAGCAAGTAGCGGCAGCGGTCGATGTCCGGGATCGGAACGCTGAGCCCATTGCCGAACAGCAGGCCCGCGACGAGTTGCTTCGGCAGCTGGTCGACCGAGCTCGCCGTGAACACGTTCTGCGTGCCCAGCGCCTTGCGCAGCACCGGCAGGTAGAGGGTGAGCGCGGTGTTGTGCACGGAAGGGTTTCCGAGGTAGAGACCGACCGCGTTGCGGCCGTGGCGCGAGACGATCTCGCCCAGGCGGCCGTCAATCACACGGAAGGCCTCCTTCCACGATGCGTTCCGCCAGCCACCCGCGCCGCGGATCCGCGGCGCGCGCAGGCGATCGGGATCCGCGTCGAGCTGCCCGAGCGCGACGCCCTTGGGGCACACGAAGCCCCGGCTGAAGAAATCGCTCGCGTCGCCGCGAATCGAGCGGACCTCGCGTCCGTCGACCTCGAGCTCGAGCCCGCAGGTCGCCTCGCACAGCGGGCAGATGCGGCGTTTGGCGGTGACGGTCATCTCCGCGGCTCCCGATGCGCAGCCCGAGCGTTCGTTCGACGGGAGAGGCGAACGGCGGCTAGCTGCGCGTTGGCCTTCGGCCCACGCTTTCGCGGCGTCGCACCGACCGGCTTCGCGGATCGGCGCTCCTAGAGGGTCGCCATCTCCGCGTTGTCGAAGTTGCGCCGGTAGTAGGACATGTAATCCACCTTGCGCTCCAGGGCTTCGATCACCGCGTGGGCGAAGTTCACCTTCTCGAAGCGCTGGGCGCTGCCGAGGCCGCCCGGGCTGAAGACGTTGATCTCCATGAGCTTGTCGCCGACGATGTCGAGCCCCACCAGGAACATGCCGTCCTGCACGACCTTGGGCCGCACGATCTCGGCGATCCGCAGGTGCTGGTCGGTGATCTCGGCCGGGCGAAGCTTGCCGCCCGCGTGGATGTTGCTGCGCATGTCGTCGCCCGTGCGCACGCGCCGGAACGCGGCGAACTTTCCGCGGTGGCGCAGCGGCTGCCCGTTCATCAGGAACAGCCGCGTGTCGCCCTCCTGCGCTGCGGGCAGGTATTCCTGAGCGATCACGTAGCCGTCGCGGCTGACCGCGTCGACCATCTGGTTCAGATTGGAGCCGTCGCTCTCGCGCACCAGGAAGACCCCCTGGCCGCCCGACCCCTGGAGGGGCTTCAAGACGATCGTGCCGCCCTGATCCTTCCAGAAGTCCCGGATCTCGTCCCGGTCGCGGGTGATCACGGTCTTCGGCCGGACCTCCTCGGGAAAGAGCTGGAAGTACATCTTGTTCATCGCCTTGGCCAGGCCGTTGGGGTCGTTGAGCACGATGAGCCCGCGGCGCATCGCGACGCGCCCGAAGATGATCCCCGACCCCTGCGCCCAGGAGCGGTGCGCGAGGTCTGCGGAGGGGTCGCTGCGCAACAGCAGGACGTCGAGCTCGTCGACGTGGATGCGCTCGCGCCTGGCGCGTCGGCCCTTGAGATCGGCCATGTAGGAGTCGGACGACTTGTACTGCGACTTCGGCGCCGCGGTGGCGCGCGCGTGGACGGATTCGTCGGCGTCGTATGCGAAATCACCCGCTCCGATCACCCAGGATTCGTGGCCGCGGTTCAAGGCGGCCATCGCGAGTCGCGTCGTCGTGTAGCCCGTCTCCTCCGTCATCACGTCGTTGACTACGAAGCCGACCTTCATCTTCTTCCCCCCTTCACGAGGTCCATCACCGAAACTCCCCTCCGGAGGTCGGCCAGGCGTCGGGCCGCCTCCGGGTCGTCCAAGTAGCGCGGTCGCAGGGGTGGCGGCGCGAGCACCTTGCGCCACTGCAGCTCCTCGACGATCGGCACGTGGTCCGAGCCGAGCTTGCCGACGAGCAGCGGTTCGAGCTCGCCGCCCTTGCGCAGATACGCTAGCAGGCCCGCGAGTCCGCGCAGATACGACGCATCCTTGGTCAGTCCCCCGCCGCGATAAAC
>JBFGGA010000155.1:0-8574 GCA_041579295.1 Myxococcota bacterium
CGTTGATGGCGACGTCCTCGTCGCAGATGGCGGCCGCCAGGGCGTAGGCGGCCTCCGCGCGGTCGGTCTCGCGCATCGGGCGCAGTTCGTTGGCCACCCGGTCGAGCGCCCAGCGCAGGTTCACCGCGGTCGGCCGCGTCGCGAGCAGCGCCTCGATCGCGCGCTTCAGCGAAGCGTCCGAAGGCGACTGCCGCATCTGGAGCGCGACGCCGTAGGCGGCGGTCGCGCCGATCAGCGGCGCGCCGCGCACGCGCATCGCGCGGATCGCCTCGACGGCGTCGGCGAGCTCGCGCAGCTCGCGCGTCGCGAAGCGATGCGGGAGGAGCGTCTGATCGATGATCTCGACCGCGCGGCCGTCGGCGGCCAGCTGGATGCTGCGGCGGGCGACGCCGTCGACCTTCACCGAATCCACCCCGGCGCCCGGATCGGGCGCCTCACTCCCCCGCGAACGAGCAGATCGACAACACCCTGCGGCCGTTGGTCTCGAGGCGGCTGCGCCCGCCGAGATCCGACAGCTCGATCACGAACGCGCAGGCCTCGACCACGCCCCCGACCCGCTCGATCACCCGAACCGCGGCTTCCGCGGTGCCCCCCGTCGCGATCAGGTCGTCGACGAGCAGAACCTTCTCCGCGGGAGCGATCGCATCGCGGTGCACCTCGACGCGATCGGTGCCGTACTCGAGCTCGTAGTCCTCGCCCACGGTCTCGTGCGGCAGCTTGCCGGGCTTGCGGATCGGCACGAAGCCGACGTCGAGCTGCATCGCGACCGCGAGCCCGAAGATGAAGCCGCGCGCCTCCACGCCGGCCACCTTCTGCACCTGGCCCGCGAACGGCTCGGCGAGCTGGGCGACCGCGGAGCGGACGCCGGCGGGATCGAGCAGCAGCGTCGTGATGTCGCGGAACTGGATGCCCGGCTTGGGGTGGTCCGGAATCGTTCGAATCAGTCGTTTGATGTCCATGGCTCACGGCCTCGCGCTGGGTGCGGTGGTCCCCACACGGGGTGAATGGGCCCGCGATCCGAGGCCGCGCAACCGCCCCGGCGCCGACCCGAAGGCCCTGCTCCCATTCTACAGAATGCGACCCGCCACGGCGTCGAGCCTGCGGGTGATCTCCCGCTCTCGCGCCTCGGGCGGGGTGATCACCGCCGCGTCGAGCACGCGATCGCAGCCCTCCGCGCACGGCGTCGGGCGGTCGGCCAGCCGGGGCGCCACCGCGCCGACGAGGGCCCGGCCGCGGTCGGCGTTCTCTTGGAGCACCCGCACGATGTCGCCCACCTCGACGTGGCCGCAGTCGTCCCTCCAGCAGTCGTAGTCGGTGACCATCGCGACGCTCGCGTAGCAGATCTCCGCCTCCCTCGAGAGCTTGGCCTCGGGCATGTTCGTCATGCCGATCACGTCGCAACGCCACTCGCGGTACAGGTTCGACTCCGCGCGCGTCGAGAATTGCGGCCCCTCCATCGCGAGATAGGTCCCGCCCCGCACGATCGGCATGCCGAGCGCGCGCGCCGCCGACTCGAGCGCGTCGCACAGCCGCGCGCAGACCGGCCGCGCCATCGAGACGTGGGCGACGAATCCGCTGCCGAAGAACGAGCGGGGCCGGGCCGACGTGCGGTCGACGTACTGATCCACCAGCACGAAGGTCCCGGGGCCGAGCTCCTCCCGCAGCGACCCGCACGCGCTCATCGAGATCAGGTCCGTCACGCCCACGCGCTTGAGGGCGTCGATGTTCGCGAGGTAGTTGACCTCGGACGGGGGGATGCGATGACCGCGTCCGTGACGCGGGAGGAACGCGAAGCGCACGCCCGCGAGCTCGCCGATCAGGATCTCGTCGCTCGGCGAGCCGAATGGGGACTCCACCTTCTCCCAGCGCGCATCGCGCAGGCCGTCGAGCTCGTAGATCCCGGACCCACCGAGGACCCCGATCGTCAGAGGCGGGGGCGTTGCGCTCATGTCCTCCTCGCGGTGGCGGCGAGCGGATCCGCTAGGCTGACGGTCCCCGGTCCCCGGGGCAGCCCATGTCAGCAGCGGACCGCACGCGGCGGCGCAGTCGAAGCGAGCTCGGCGCCGAGGGCGAGCGACGCGCCGCGCGTCACCTGGCGGCGCGAGGTTATCGCATCGTCGCTCGCAACGTGCGCGCGGGAGGGGTCGAGCTGGACCTGATCGTCCGGCGCGGCGAGCTCGTCGTCTTCGTGGAGGTGAAGACCCGTCGCGCGGGCGGGTCGGGGAGCGGCGAAGAGGCGGTGGACGCGCGCAAGCGACTCCGCCTGGTGCGCGGCGCGGCGGCCTGGCTGCGCGAAGCGCCGCGCGGGGCGCGACGGGCGCGCTTCGACGTGATCGTCTGCGAGTGCAGTCGGGACGAACGCGACTGGCAGCTCCGCCATCTCGAGGGCGCCTTCGACGCGAGCGCCTGAGGACCCGATCCGCTCGCCCCGGCCGCGCGGAAAGACGGGAACGGAAGGTCCCGTCGCCGCAAAGCGGATCCGCAGGATTCGCCAGCTAGCGGGCTTCCTTCTCGGGCTCGGCGGGCGCTGCGTCGCCGGCGTCCGCTTCGGCCTCGGCCTTGCCGCCGGCGACTTCCTCGACGGCGGGCGCATCGGCGGCGCCCTCGGCCGCGGCTTGCTGGGTGGCGGCCTCCTCGATCGCGGCGGCCGCGGCGGCGGTGCCCGGCTCGGAGGCGGTCTCCGCCGCCTCGTCCGCGGCCTGCTCGGAGATCAAGCCGGAGAGGTCGCGGATCTTCGAGCGCAGGCGGGCCTTGCGACCCCGCAGGTCGCGCAGGTAGTAGAGGCGCGAGCGGCGCACGTGGCCGCGCTGCTTGATCTCGAGCTTCGCGATCGTCGGAGACTCGGTGGCAAAGACCCGCTCGACGCCGACTCCGTAGGAGAGCTTGCGAACCGTGAAGGTCGCCGAGGGGCCGCCGTTCTTGCGGCGCAACACCACGCCCTCGAAGACCTGGATCCGCTCCTTGTCGCCCTCTCGGATCTTGACGTGGACGCGCACGGTATCGCCGGTGCGAAACGGCGGCAGGTCGCGCCGGAGCGGCGTGGTGTGAGCGATGTCCGTGCGTCTCATGACTGCTTCTCCTTCTCCCGGTCGCCGCGGGCATCCAGCAGATCGGGCCGGCGCCGCCGGGTGTACTCGCTCGACTGCTCCGCTCGCCAGCGCGCCACCGCGCCGTGGTCTCCCGAGAGGAGCACGCGCGGAACCGAGCGGCCGCGAAATTCGGCGGGCCGAGTGTACTGCGGTCCCTCCAAAGCGGGACCCTGAAATGACTCCGCGGCGATGGATTCCGGATTTCCCACCACCCCGGGCGTCAGCCGGGCGAGCCCCTCGATGACCACCATGGCCGGGACCTCCCCTCCGGAGAGCACGTAGTCCCCGATCGAGAGCTCCGCGTCCACGGCCAGCTCGATGGCCCGCTGGTCCACGCCCTCGTAGCGCCCGCAGACCAGCACCAGCGCCTGCTCTCGCGCGAGATCCTCCAGCCGCGCCTGCTCGAGCCGCTCGCCCTGCGGCGAGAGCGCGATCACGCGCGCGCTGCGCTCGGGACCCTTGCGGCCCGCGAGCGCCTCGATCGCCGCCACGAGCGGCTCGGGCTTCATGACCATCCCCGGGCCGCCGCCGTAGGGCGAGTCGTCGACGCTGCGGTGCGGATCCGTCGCCCAGTCGCGCAGGTCGTGGACCGCGACCTGCAGCCGACCCGTGCGGATCGCGATCCCGACCAGCGACTCGCCGAGAAACGCCTCGAAGAGCCCTGGAAAGATCGTGATGACGTCGATCCGCAGCACTGGTTGCACCTCCCGAGCCGTCGCGGCGCGTGTCGGCCGCCCCGCTACGCGGGGTCGAGCAGCCCCGGCGGGATCTCGATGGCGATGCGCCGCGCCTCGAGGTCGACCGCGCGCAGCTTTTCCTGCGCGGCGGGGATCAGCTGCCGCGTCCCGTCGTCGCCCTCCACCACGAGCACGTCGACCGCGCCCGTGGGCCAGATCTCGCGCAGCGTGCCGATCGGCCGACCCTGCGCATCTTCGACCCGGCAGCCGATCCACTGGTAGCTGTAGTACTCCCCGTCGGGCAGCGCCTCCAGCCCGGACGCGTCCGCCACCACCAGCCTACCGCGCAAGCGCTGCGCGGATTCGCGGTCCCCGACGCCCGCGAGTGTCATGCGGACCTCCCCGCGGCGTCCGGGCTTCGCCTGCGTCACCTCGAAGCGCTCCGCGTCCGCGCCGTCTTCGCCCGCCGCGAGCCACGCGACCTCGAGCCTGATCAGGTTGTCGGGAGCGGCGCCGAAGTGGCGGACGCGAAGCTGTCCGCGCGTTCCGTGCGCGCCGACGACGCGACCCAGCGCGACCCGCTCGGCGGGTGCTCGACCGGCCTCAGTCGACGATGTCGAGCCGGCAGCCGGCTCCATCGCGGGAAGCCTCCAGCACGGCGCGGATCGCCTTGGCGACGCGGCCCTGTCGGCCGATCACGCGGCCGCGGTCCTCGGCGTCGGTCTCGAGCTCGAGGAGCCGACCGTCGTCGAACTCCGTCACGACGACGGAGTCGGGATGCTTGACGATCGCCCTGGCGATGAACTCGACGAGCGCGGCCGGCGAGTGCGCTGCGGCCATCTCAGCTCGCCGCCGCCGCGCGCCTGCGCGCCCTCTTGAGCAGCGAGCGAACCGTCGGGCTCGGCTGCGCGCCCCTCGCGATCCACGCGTCGAAGCGATCGACCTTGATCTCGAACTTCTCGGGATCGCAGCCGGGATCGTAGGTGCCGATGAATTCGAGCGGCCGACCGTTGCGCTGCTCGCGCTCGTCGATCGCGACGATCCGGTAGTGCGGTTGCTTCTTCGCACCCACGCGCGTGAGGCGGATCTTGACCATGGCTCGCTGCTGCTCCCTGCAGATCGCGCAATGCGCCGACGGGCCCACGCGCTGCATCGATGCGTGACGGATGGCCCGGTGCGGCGCATCAGACGCCGCGAATTGGACGGCAGGGAAGGCTAGAGCACGCGTCCGGAGGGGTCAACCGCGGCGCCGCGCGCTTCAGCCGACCCGGAACCAGAGCTGCGACGGGGCGTCCTCGGGCATGGCGGCGCGCAGGGCCTCGATGATCTCGGGGCCGCGGAGCTGGAGCTGCTGGCACCACACGCTCGAGTCCACGCTGGCCTCGAGCACCTCGCCTCGCAACGCCGTCGGACGACAGTGCGCGGCGATCTCGGCCCCGACGGCCGACTCCCAGCGCTCCGCGATGCGCAGCACGCGCGCGCTGTCGCCCGCGCCGAGGTCCTCGAGCACGCGCGCCACGACGTCGCCGAGCCGCTCCGGTCGGCTCTTGCGATCGCGCCTCACGGCTCCTCCTCGAGCGACTGCAGGACCGACGCGAGATCCGGCTTGGCGAGCGCGCCCCAGCGCAGCACGACGAGCTCGGGTCCCGTGGTGTCGATCACGGTGCTCTCGCCGTCGCCACCGGCCGCGGCGCCCTCGACGGCGAGCAGCCGGGGCCGATCCGGACCCGACCCGCAGACCTCGCGGGCCTCTTCGATCGCGACCGCGGGCTTCGCGCCGCTGCGGTTGAGACTCGTCGACGTGATCGGGCCCACGCCCTCCGCCTCGAGGCGCCGCGCGAGTGCCGCGCTGATCGGATGGGAAGAGCAGCGCACCCCCACCGCGCCGTCGTGGCGCGAGACGCCCGTCGCAAAGCGGTGGCGGCAGTTGAGCACGAGCGTGAGCGGGCCCGGCCAGAACGCGGACGCGAGGCGGCGCGCGAGGTCGTTGTACTCGAAGCCGAGCGGCTCGAGCGCGGCGGGGTCCGCGACGAGGATCGAGATCGGCGAGGCCTCCCGCCGGCCCTTCCATTCCCGCAACCGCTCGATCGCCTCGGGCGAGCCGGCGTCGGCGCCCAGCCCCCAGACGGTCTCGGTCGGATAGGCGAGCAGCCCCCCGCCCCGCACCCAGTCCACGGCGTCGCCGATCGGGTCTTTCAGCGCCGCTCGGCCGATCATCGCGCAGCGCGTTCGGCGGCGGCGATGTCGCCGCGCCGCTGCATGCCGCGGAAGCGGATCCGATCGGCCGCCGCGTAGGCGCGCTCCGCGGCCTCGGCGACGTCGCGGCCGCGCGCCGTCACGCCCAGCACGCGCCCCCCCGCGGTCTCGAATCCGCCGTCCGCCCGCCGCCGGGTGCCCGCGTGAAACACCACCACGTCGGGATCGCCCTCGAGGGCCGCGAGACCCTCGATCGGGATGCCCTGCTCGTAGCCGCGCGGATAACCGCCCGACGCGAGCACCACGCAGACCGCCGCCGGCCCCCAGCGCTGCGGAAAATCCATCGGATCCAGCTTGCCGCGCGCGGCCCCGTAGAGGATCGGAAACAGGTCGTCCTCCATGCGCAGCATCAGGGGCTGGGTCTCGGGGTCGCCGAAGCGCACGTTGAACTCGACGACGCGCGGGGCGCCGCCGGCGTCGATCATCAAGCCCGCGTAGAGCACGCCCGTGAAGGGGTGGCCCTCCGCGGCCATCCCGCGCACCGTGGGCGCGACGATCTCGCCGACGATCCGGCGCTCGAGCGCCTCGTCGATCCGTGCGACCGGCGAGTAGGCGCCCATGCCGCCGGTGTTCTCACCCCGGTCGCCGTCGAGCGCGCGCTTGTGGTCGCGAGCGGGCGCCAGCGTCGCGACCTGCTCGCCGTCGGTGATCGCGTAGTAGGAAACCTCCTCGCCCTCGAGGCGCTCTTCGATCACCACGCGCGCACCCGCATCGCCGAAGCGTCGATCCTGCATGATCTCGACGAGCGCGCGGTCCGCTTCGTCGGGCGTGGAGCAGACCGCCACGCCCTTGCCGGCCGCGAGGCCGTCGGCCTTGACCACGCACGCGCCGCCGAGCTCGCGCGCGTAGCGTCGGGCCTCGTCCGGATGCGCGAACTCGCGGTAGGCCGCGGTCGGAATGCCGTGCCGGGTCATGAAGCGCTTCGCGAAGGACTTGCTCGCCTCGAGCTGGGCGGCGAACGCCGTGGGCCCGAAGGTCGGGATGTCGGCCTCGCGCAGCCGGTCGGCGAGGCCCGCCGCGAGCGGATCTTCGGGCCCGACCACGACCAGGCCGACGCCCTGCGCGCGCGCGAGTCGGATCAGCGCGTCGGCATCGCCGGCCGCGATCCCCGGGTGACAGCTCGCGAACCCGGCGATCGCGTCGCTGCCGGGCGCCGCGAGAACCGCGTCGACCTTCGGGCTGCGCGCGATCTTCCACGCCAGCGCGTGCTCCCGACCGCCTCCGCCGACCACCAGGACTCGCATCTCGACTCCGCTTCTCGATCGCCCGGCGCCCGTCGTCAGTGTCGGAAGTGGCGCGCGCCGGTGAACACCATCGCGATCCCCAGCCGGTCGGCCGCGGCGACGACCTCGTCGTCGCGCGTCGAGCCGCCGGGCTGGGCGACCGCCGTCGCGCCCGCGCGCGCCGCGGCCTCGACGCCGTCGGGAAACGGGAAGAAGGCGTCGCTCGCGAGCGCGGAGCCCTGCAGATCGAGGCCCACGCGCCGGGCCTTCTCGACGGCCTGCAGGATCGCGTCGACCCGCGAGGTCGCCCCGCCGCCGAGCGCGAGCGTCCGCTCGGGCCCGCCGAAGACGACCGCGTTGCTCTTGACGTGCTTCGCGACCTTCCAGTTGAAGGCGAGCGCGCGCAGCTCGTCCTCGCTCGGCTTGCGCCGCGTGGCCGCGGGGCACGAGGCGATCGCTTCCATCGCGAGGTCGGGCTCCTGAATCAACACGCCGCCGAAGACACGCTTCCAATCCAGCTGACCCGCGTCGATCCGATCGGGATGGAAGCGCACCAGGCGGCGCTGCTTCTTCTGGGTCAGGCGTTCGATCGCCGCCACGTCGAAGGCCGGCGCGACGAGCACCTCGGTGAAGATCTGGTCCACCTCTTCGGCCAGCTCGAGATCCATCGGGCGGTTGGAGACCACGATGCCGCCGAACGGCGACTCGGGATCCGTCTCGAACGCGCGCCGATAGGCCTCGAGCGGCGACGTACCGGAGCCGACACCGCACGGCGTGTTGTGCTTGAGGATCGCCACGGTCGCGGCTTCGTCGGCGTCGAATTCGAGGATCAGCGCGAGGGCGGCCTGCAGGTCGACGACGTTGTTGTAGGAGAGCGCCTTGCCGTGCAGCGGCTCCGCGATCTCCAGAAAACCGCCGTAGAGCGCCGCGCGCTGGTGCGGGTTCTCGCCGTAGCGCAGTTCGGCGCTGCGCCGGAACTCGACGCGCAGGCGCTCGGGAAACGGGCTGCCGGGATCGGCGCTCTCGCCGCACAGGTAATCGGAGATCGCCGCATCGTAGGCGGCCGTGCGCTCGAACGCCTTCAGGGCGAGCCGTCGGCGCGTTGGCTCGCTCAACCCCCCCGAGCCGCGCAGCTCTTCGAGCAGCGACGCGTAATCCGACGGATCGACGGCGACCGCCACGTGGGCGTGGTTCTTGGCCGCCGAGCGGATCATCGACGGGCCGCCGATGTCGATGTTCTCGATCGCCTCCGCGAGCGAAACCCCGGGTTTCGCGACGGTGGCCTCGAACGGGTAGAGGTTGACGACCACGAGGTCGATCGTCCCGATC
>JBFGGA010000156.1:0-8537 GCA_041579295.1 Myxococcota bacterium
CCCACGATGCCGCGGCCCAGGGTCGATAGAGGCTGGACTGAGCCATCGTCTTTCTCCTTGCACGGCTTGTCGTTGCGCGTCGGGCGGCCCCGTGCCGCGCCGACGTTGCGCACTTGGATGGTCACGCCCGCGGCGCTGTCAAGGGGACTCCGCGCGATCGCGCGCCCCCGCCGCCTCTCGCCCTCCACCGCGTGTGGCGCGCGGATCGGTGGCGAGGAAGAAACCGACGGCCGGTTCGCCAAGCTGAACGCGTAGCTCGGCCGACTGCAGGATTCCCTCGCCAGGTGATGGAGGGTTCGGCGGTTGGCGGTCGCCCACGGCGATCGCCAACCGTCGAGCTGTGCGCAGCGGCGACCCGAGAGCCTGCGGCGAGCGCACAGCGCGCCGCCGCGCGCGCGATTCAAGTGAGCGCTCGGTGCCCCCGATAAACACGGAGCGCTTCTCCGTGGAATGAAGTGCTCTGCTCGGATCGGAAGATTCGAGGGCGAGGCGAATGGAAGACGCGGCCTATCTACTCAGCGATTCCATCATCACGCTCGCCTTCCTCGGCGTCGCCGCCCGGCTGCTCCAACGCAGCGTGCACACCCACGCGGCGCCCGAGCGCTTGCTCGGTGTGAGCTTTCTGCTCTGGGGCGTCAGCTATCCGCTCTACGACGTTCCCTACGCGCTCGCGGTCGACGAGCTCGTGCTGGCCCCGCTCGCCAACGCGTCGCGCATCAGCTGGCAAGTCGGCTCGGCGGTGATGGCGTTGTTCGTGAAGCGGACCTTCCGCAATTCCGAACCCAAAGCTTACTGGGTGGTGGTCATCGTGGCGGGCCTGCTTCTCGGCGGCGGCATCGGCTCGGTCTGGGTGGGTGACTACGGGGGCGATTATCCGCTCAGCAATCCGTGGTGGTGGTTCGAGTGGCTCGGCTCGGTGATTCCGATCATCTGGATTTCGATGGAGGCCGCGGTCTATTACGCGAGGATCCGCCAGCGCCGCTGGCTCGGAGAGGGGGATGCGCTGCTCGCCAACCGCATCGGTCTGTGGTGCTACGTGGGGCTCTGCTGGACGGTCATCGAGTGCGTCTCGGCCGCCCAGTACATGATCTACGAGCTGACGAATCGCTGGCTCGCTTCCCTGAGCATCACCCTGGCCCTGCTCGAGATCAGCGGGGTCACGATGGTCTGGCTGGTGTTCTACCCCCCCGCCAACTACCGGCGCTGGATCAACCGCAACGGCATCGCCCAGCCGCGCCTGGCCTGAGCTAAATACTCGTCGAATCGCTCGGCGCTGCGCCGCGGATGCGCGGCGTGCGCGCGAGACTTGGGGGCTCGGGGCCCGGTGAGAGAGCAACGCGAAATCGCGGATGTCGTCGAGGCGCTCGGCATCGCACCGCGCGGAGAGCTCGTCGCGATCGTCGGCGGCGGGGGCAAGAGCAGCCTGATGTTCGAACTCGCCGCGCGCTTGCCGGGGCGCGGCGTGATGACGACCACGACGCGCATCTTCGCGGCACAGATGGGGCGCGCGGCGGAAGTCTGCACGCTCGAAGACGCGAATTGGCGCGCGCACCTCGACGCCTACGAGTCGGGCCTGTTGGTGGTCGGGCGGGTCGAGGGGGAGCGCGCGGTCGGCGTGCCGCGCGAGCTTCCCGCGGAGCTGCTCGTGCACCCGCGCGTCGACTGGGTGGTCGTCGAAGCCGACGGCTCGCGCATGCTGCCCGTCAAGGCGCCGGGGCCCCACGAGCCGGCGATCCCCACGGGCGCGACGACGCTCGTGACCGTCGTCGGCATCGACGCGCTCGACAAACCCATTGCCGAGGTCGCGCATCGACCCGAGCGGGTGAGCGCGATCGCGGGGCTTGCGGTCGAAGACGTGCTCGTGCCCGCGACCCTAGCGCGTCTGATCGTCTCGCCCGAGGGCGGATTGAAGGGCGCGGACGCGGTGCGGCGCGCGGTGGTGCTGATCAACAAGGTGGAATCCGCTTCGCAGTTCGCGATCGCGCGCGAGGTCGCGGTGGAGATCCTGCTCGGAGCCGCGGTCGAGCGCGTCGCGATGGGCGCGTTGCTCGGGCGCGAGGGCGCGCGGTGGTTGGTCGCGTCGCGCTGAAGGCCTTCGACGCCGGCGCGGCCTCCGCCACGCGCGTCGCGAGCCTTCGACGCCGGCGCGGTCTCCCCGAGCGCGCGCCGCGCGGGCGCTCGGCTCAGGCGCCCTCTTTGCCCGCGATGAACGCCTCGAGCATCTCGTAGGCTTCGCTGTCCGGGAACTGCTCAGGCGGATGCTTCATGAAGTAGGCCGACGCGGAACGCACGACGCCGCCCCGCCCGCGCTGGCTCGCGAGCTTCGCGCAGCGGATCGCATCGATCGCGCAGCCCGCCGAGTTCGGCGAGTCGTCGACCGACAGCCGAAGCTCCAAGTTCATCGGAACGTCCCCGAAGAGCTTCCCCTCCATGCGCAGGAAGCAGACCTTGTTGTCGTTCTGCCAGGGCACGTAGTCGCTCGGGCCGATATGGATGTTGTCGTCCGCGATGCGCTGCGCCGAGACCGACTGCACCGCCTCGGTCTTCGAGACCTTCTTGGAGGCGAGCCGGCTGCGATTGAGCATGTTCAGGAAGTCGGTATTGCCGCCGGTGTTGAGCTGATAGGTCCGCTCCAGCTTCACGCCGCGCCTGCGAAACAGATCCGTGAGCATCCGGTGTGTGATCGTGGCGCCGAGCTGCGCCTTGATGTCGTCTCCGACGATCGGGACGCTCCGCTCCTCGAAGCGCGCGGCGAAGTCCGGGTCGCTCGCGATGAACACGGGGATGCAGTTGACGAGCGCGACGCCGGCGTCGAGCGCGCACTGCGCGTAGAAGCGCGAGGCCTCTTCGGAGCCCACCGGCAGGTAGTTGAGGAGCACCTCCGCGCCGCTCTGCTTCAGGGCGAGCGTCACCTCCTTCTGGGTCGGCTCTCGCTCGTCCGACGGCATGAAGGTGCGCGCTTCGGGGTACTCTTTCATGTGTTCGGCGATGCCGTCGAGGATGCGCCCCATGCGCACCCTCACGCCCGTCTTGCGGACGTCGCGGCAGAAGGCGGTCGCGCAGTTCGGGGGCTGAAAGATCGCCTCCTCGACGTCCTTGCCCACCTTGCGGACGTCCACATCGAAGGCTGCGACGACCTCGATGTCGTGGGGGCGAAAACCTCCGATCTCCCAATGCATCAGGCCGGTCGCCTCTTCGGGCGCCTTGTCGCGGTAGTAGTAGATGCCCTGCACGAGCGAGCTGGCGCAGTTTCCGACTCCCGCGATTGCGATCTTGATCTTCTGCATTCGATCTCCCAGGTCTTTGGTCGACCTGACTCGTTCACTCCGCACCGGTCAGTATAGTAGACGCGAGCGCGACGCGACTGCCTTGGAATCAACGTCAGTCCTCGCCACCGGAAGGGCTCCGTTCCGCGCGCTGCCTTCGCCAAGCGGCCAGTCGCCGCGCGATCTCGGACTCCGCGCCCTTGCCGTTGGGCTCGTAGAAGGTCGGCTGACGGAGTTCATCGGGCAGGTTCCTCGCGGTCACGAGCTGCTCGGGCGTGTCGTGGGGGTACACGTAGTCGCGGCCGTATCCCAGTCCCTTCATCAGCGGGGTCGGGGCGTTGCGCAGGTGCATCGGAACGGGCAGCGAGCCGTGCTCGCGCACGGCTTCGATCGCGCGGTTGATGCCCAGGTAGGATGCGTTGCTCTTGGGCGCGCACGCGAGATACGTCACCGCTTGACCGAGCGGAATGCGGCCCTCGGGCATGCCGATGCGCTCGACGGCCAGATGCGCGGCCGTCGCGACGGCCAACGCCTGGGGGTCCGCGTTGCCGACGTCCTCGGACGCGAAGATGATCAGGCGCCTCGCTACGAAGAGCGGATCCTCGCCCGCGTCGAGCATGCGCGCCGCGTAGTAGAGCGCCGCGTCGGGGTCGCTCGCGCGCAGGCTCTTGATCAGCGCGGAAACCACGTTGTAGTGCTCCTCGCGATCGCGATCGTGGACCAGCAGGCGTCGTCCCGCGGCCTCTTCGACGGCCGTGAGCGGGAGCGCCGCGCCCGGCTTGCCGGTGCGGACGTGGACCGCCGCGGCGGCCTCCAGCAGCCCGAGCGCGCGGCGCGCGTCGCCGTCGCCGGCGTGCGCGATCGCCGCCACCACGGCGTCTTCCAACGGAATCCCGAGCTTGCCGAGCCCGCGGATCTCGTCGCTCGCCGCGCGCCGGACGAGCGCCGCGAGCGCGTCTTCGTCCAGGCGCGACATCGTGAAGACCCGGCAGCGCGAGAGCAGCGGGGCGTTGACCTCGAAAGAGGGGTTCTCGGTGGTCGCACCGATCAGCGTGATCGTGCCGGCTTCCACGTGCGGAAGCAGCGAATCCTGCTGCGCGCGATTGAGGCGGTGCAATTCGTCGAGAAACAGCACCGTGCGCGCCGCGACGCGCCGCGCGCGCTGGACGATGTCGCGAATCTCCTTGACGCCGGCCATCACGGCCGAGAGCGGCTCCAAGCGCGCCCCCGCGCCTTCGGCGAGCAGTCGCGCGAGCGTCGTCTTGCCGCAGCCCGGTGGGCCCCACAGGATCAGTGAGGGGAGCGCGCTCGATTCCGTCAGCGAGCGCAGCGCCGCGCCGGGCGCGACCAGGTGGTCCTGCCCGAGCAGCTCCTCGAGGGTTCGCGGGCGCATGCGGTCCGCGAGCGGCGCGCGATCGGCGCCGGGCGCGGGGGCTGCGGAGGCGTCGCGTCGCTCGGGCGGGAAGAGGTCCAGGGAGTCACCGGGGGGCATGCGGGGATGCTAGCAACGTGGGATAGTTCCGGGTGTCCGGTAGAGAGCGGCCATGAGTATTCGCAGAATCGGCATATCGCTCAAACCCAACCATCCGCAACTCGGGAGCCTGGTGCAGGAGCTCGAGAAGTGGCTGCGGGATCGCGACATCGAAGTGCTGCTGGGCCCGGAGAGCGCAAAGGCGTCGGGCCTGCCGGGGATGCCGCGCGTCGAGCTCGCCGACAAGGTCGATCTGATGATCGTGCTCGGCGGCGACGGCACCCTGCTCGCCGTCGCGCGCGCGATCGGCGACCGCGCCGTGCCGGTGCTCGGCGTGAATCTCGGCACCCTCGGCTACCTGGCCGAGATCTCGCCCGACGAGCTCTTCCCGACGCTCGAGCGCGTGCTCGCGGGCGAGCTTCGCACCGAGACCCGCATGCGCCTCGACGTCAGCGCGGAGCGCGACGGTCGCGCGATCGGCCACTACCTCGCGCTCAACGACGCGGTCATCGCCCGGACCGCGCTGTCGCGGATGATCGACCTGCAGACCTGGGCGGACGGCGTGGAGGTCACCACGTACCACGGCGACGGGCTGATCGTCGCGACGCCGACCGGCTCGTCCGCCTACTCGCTCTCGGCGGGCGGACCGCTGCTGCTGCCCGGCATCGGCGCGATCGTGCTGACGCCGATCTGCCCGCACGCGCTGACCCAGCGCCCGATCGTGTTGCCCGAGACCTGCCGCGTCGAGGTGGAAGTACTCGATACGCGCGGGGGCGAGGTGCACCTGACCGTCGACGGCCAGGTGGGCTGCGAGCTCAAGCAGGGCGACCGCGTCGAAGTGCGCACCTCCGAGCGGCCGTTGCGCCTGCTCGTCCCCGCGGATCGAAACCGCTTCGAAATCATGCGCAGCAAGTTGCGCTGGGGCGAGCGTTGATCGAGACCCTGCGGATCGAAAATCTCGCCATCGTCGCGCGCGAGGAGATCGAGTTCGCTACGGGCCTCAACGTGCTCACCGGCGAGACCGGCGCCGGAAAGTCGATCGTGCTCGGTGCGCTGTCGCTGCTGGCGGGCTCGCGCGCTTCGCCCGAGGCGATCCGCGAAGGCTGCGACGAGGCGGTCGTCGAGGCGGTCTTCCGCACCGACCACCTCCCGGATCTCGAGGCGAGCCTCGAGGCCGTCGGGCTCGGCGCGGACGACCACGAGCTCGTCGTGCAGCGCAGCGTGCAACGCGGGGGTCGCAGTCGCGCGCGGCTGGCCGGGAGGCTGATGCCGGCCGCGGCGCTCGCGGAGCTGTTTGCCGGGCGCATCGAGATCTCGAGCCAACACGACTCGCAGGCGCTGCTGCGGACCGAGTTCCACGGCCGGCTGCTCGACACCGCCGCGAGGTTGCTGCCCACGCGCAGCGCCGTCGCCGAGGGGTGCGCGAAGCTGCGCGCGCTCGACGCCGAGCTCGCCGAGCTGCGCGCCGCCGAGCTGGAGCGCGAGCGGCGCCGCGACTTCCTCTCCTACCAGGTCGGCGAGATCGACGACGCGCAGCTCGAAGCCGATGAGCTCGAGGCGCTGCGCGCCGAGCGCGCGCGCCTCGCCCACGCGGAGCGCCTGCGCGAGGAGGCCTCCGCGGCGCTCGTGCTGCTCGCGGGCGACGTCGGCGGCTCCGAGGCCTCCGACACCGCGGAGCTCGTCTCCGAGGCGATCCGGCGGCTCGAGGGCGTCGAGGCGCTCGACCCGCAGCTCGGGCCGCTGCTCGCGGGACTGCGCGCGGCGCGCGAGGAGCTGCGCGACATCGCGACGGAGCTCGAGCGCTACCGGGCCGACATCGAGTCCGACCCCGGGCGGCTCGGCGCGCTCGACGAGCGGCTCGCCCAGATCGAGGCCCTGCAGCGCAAGTACGGCGCTTCGATCGAAGAGATCCTGCGCTTCCGACGCGATGCCGCGGCCGAGCTCGCGCGCCTCGAGGGGGCCGGCGAGCGCGCGCGGGCGATCGGCGAGCTGCGGCGCCGGCAGGCGGAGGCGCTCGAGGCCGATGCCGCGCGGCTGTCGAAGGGCAGGCGCAGGGCGAGCGGGCGCCTGGCCGCGGCGGTGCAGTCGGCGCTGCGCGAGCTCGCGATGCCGCAGGCGCGCTTCGAGGTCGCGCTCGAGGCGGCCGCCGCGGTCGAGGGCGCCCCGTGCGGGCCCGGGGGCCTCGAGACGCCGGAGTTCCGCTTCGCGGCGAGCGCGGGCGGAGCGCTGCTCCCGCTGCGCCGGGTGGCATCCGGCGGCGAGCTCTCGCGCGCGCTGCTCGCGGTCAAGACCGCCGTCCGCGACGCGGACGCGGGCATGGTGCTCGTCTTCGACGAAGTCGACGCCGGCATCGGCGGCGGCGCGGCCGACCGCGTGGGGCGCTGCCTGGCCGAGCTCGCCGGCCGGCACCAGGTGCTCTGCATCACCCACCTCCCGCAGATCGCCGCCTACGCGAACGCCCACTTCCGGGTCGAGAAGCGCGAGCTCGACGGTCGTCCGTCGGCGCGCGTGCGGCGCGTGGAGGGCGCCGAGCGCGTCGAGGAGGTCGCGCGCATGGCGGGGGGCGAGAAGGTCGCGGAATCCACCCGGCGCCACGCGCGCGAGCTGATCCAGTCGCGCTCCCCGCTGTAGGGCTCCGCCGAGCCCGGGCGCCCCGAAGCTGCATCCCCCTCGGGGATCTCAAGCCGGCCGCGAAAGTCTCCGATCAGGTCGTTCGGGCATCTGGCCCGTCGATCCGTCTGTGCGCTCGGTCACCCATTCGGGTCCGCGTCGGGTCGATGTTTGGGATGGCGGAGTCGCCGCGGTGGTGGAGCAACGAGAACTCGCCGGCCCGGTCCCTTCGGGGGCGTCGGTGCGGGTCATGCAGGGCTTTTTCGAGGGGCTCGAGCTCCCCGTCGACCGCGATTGGATGGTGATCGGTCGCGGGCGGGGTGCGGACCTGGTGATCACGGAGCCGACGATCTCGCGGGCCCACGCGGCGATCGGCTACGACGGCGAGGTGTTCTTCGTGGAGGATCTGCGCAGCACGAACGGCACGTCCGTCAACGGCAAGCGGAAGGCGCGCACGCCGCTCAACAGCGGCGACGAAATCCAGCTGGGCAAGCTGCGCCTGCGGGTGACGCTTCCCGGCACGCGCTGAACGCGGCCGGGCGAGAGGGGAGAATGGATCGATATTCCATCATCGTGGTGGCGGAGGAGACCGCACCGGTTCGACGCTTCGACGTCCGCAAGGATCTCGTCCGTCGTCTGATCTGGTGCGCGGGGGTCGCGGCCGTGCTGCTGACCATCGGCCTCGCCGACTACGTCCGCGTGCGGATCGCCCACGCCGAGCTCGGCCGGCTGCGCGTCGAGGTCGCCGAGCAGCGGGATCAGATCGAGGCCTTCGACGCAACGCTCAAGGGCGTGCGCTCGACGCTCGCGAACATCAGCGAGTTCGAGCGCAAGGTGCGGATCATCGCGAACCTGCCCGGCTCCGCGGCCACGGGCGGCGAGGAGGTGGCCGAGGTCGGCGCCGATTCGCCCGCGCCCGAGCCGCCGCTCGAGGACGCCGAGGTCTCAACGCCGACGGCCGCTCCGCCGCCGGCCGCCCCCTCCGAGCCGCAGGCGCGGGTCGACGCGGGCGCCCACGCGCCGCTGATCGCCGCGCTGCAGCGCAGCGCCGAGAAGCGCGGTCAGCGGGCGATTTCGCGCGAGCGCTCGCTCGCGGACATCGTCGGACAACTCGAGGCCAAGCGCGCGCACCTGGCCGCGACGCCCGCCATCTGGCCCACCAAGGGCTGGCTGACCTCGCGGTTCGGCAC
>JBFGGA010000157.1:0-8501 GCA_041579295.1 Myxococcota bacterium
AGACCGAGGACCTGATCCTGCTGGGCTTCGACGATCGCGCGCCCGCGCCCGGCATCGACGAGCTCGTCCGCTCGCTCGCGCGTGCGGACTTCCAGCGCCAGCTCGGGGCCATCGCGATCGAGGGGATTCCCGCGCTGTTGGCCCACGAAGTGGTTCCGCTCGGCGTGGTCCACGAGGCCGACCTGCCGGCCGCGCTCCACACGCTGCACCATCCGCGTCTGTCCCATTATGCCGCACGCGGCTTCTTCCGAGGCGATACCGCGCACCTGCCGCCGATGCTGACTTCGGCCTCGGTCCGCCTCGGCGCGGAGAACTCGCTGCTGCGAAGCTACGCGCGGTACTACGGCGGCCGGCTGCCGGACGATCTGCGGGCGACGTTCGCGCGCGAGGTCTGCCGGCTGCACGCCCGGCGCTGTGCGGCGGTGCTCGCGCAGTGGCGCCACGACGACCCGGCGTCGACCGCGCTGGAACAGACGATCTCCTGGGCGCGGCAGAGCGAAGCGCTTCGCGGCGAGCTCGAGGAAGCGCGGCTCGCGCGGCTCGCCCGCTTCTTCGACGCGGGAAATTTCGAAAACGCCCCGAGCACTTACGCGTTGGCGCGCCAGCTCACGAAGCACTTTGTGGACTACTACGAGCACTCGGCGCCATTCGACATTCGCGTTCTTGCGGACAGCTGGTGGCGCTGCACGGGCGACGATCGCTGCGGATCCGTCGGCTCCCGCTACCGGGCACTCGGCGCGGCCCGTTCGGCCTCGGCGCGCGCGGCCGGCCGCTGAATTCCGCGTCGGCGGGATATTTCACAGCGCCCGCGTGCGCTTCGCGCGCGGCAATCCGCTGCAAGAGCGCCGCGTCGCGGGCCCCGCGATCGCGCGCCCTGCGCCGCGATTGGCTCCGGCGCACGGGTCTTACCCTGATTCGCACCAGCGCGAACGCCCGTTCGTCGCGGGATCATTCCCCTGCCATCGACTCGGGTGCTCGGATGCGGGCCGCGTTTGGGTGAAGCTCCCAAGCGAAGAAAAATACCGCGCTTCGCGAAACGAGCGCTTGCTTTCGACCATCCGATCGTTGGGTAGGTTTGAAACCGCATTGTCAACGGCACTTTGCAGCATTCGATCGCTTGACACGAACGTAATGCCTCGTAGAATCCGGTGTATAACTTCCACGTAGCTTCGACACCTCGTTTGACACGGCGGTGCCCCTGCTCGTGCCGTTCCGAGCTGCTTTCCAGGAGGTTTCCATGGCTCACAGCGCAGTCCCGTCCGACATCGAAATTGCCCAGAGCGCCGACCTCAAGCCGATCGGCGAAATCGCGCATCGAGCCGGCTTCAAGGACGGCGAATTCGACTGTTACGGCCCGCACATCGCGAAGGTCACGAGCGAGAAGTGCCGCGAGCTCTCGAGCGGCAAGAGCGGTCAGGGCAAGCTGATCCTCGTCACCGCGATGAGCCCCACCCCGGCCGGCGAGGGCAAGACCACCACCGCCGTGGGCCTGGCCGACGCGCTCTCCGCGATCGGAGAGAAGGCGATGCTCTGCCTGCGCGAGCCCTCGCTCGGCCCCTGCTTCGGCATGAAGGGCGGCGCCGCGGGCGGCGGCTATTCACAGGTCCTTCCGATGGAGGAGATCAATCTCCACTTCACGGGCGACTTCCACGCGATCGGCCTGGCCAACAACCTGCTGGCGGCCGCGATCGACAATCATCTCCACCACGGCAACGCGCTCCGCATCAACCCGCGCCGCATCAACTGGGCCCGCGTCGTCGACATGAACGACCGAGCGCTGCGCAACATCGTGCTCGGACTGGGCGGTGTGAACGATTCCGTGCCGCGAGAGGCCCACTTCCAGATCACGGTCGCCTCGGAGATCATGGCCTGCTTCTGCCTGAGCACCGATCTGAAGGATCTCAAGCGGCGCCTCGGAAACATCGTGATCGGCTATACCTACGACCGGCGCGAGGTCTGTGCCCGCGACCTGAAGGTCGACGGCGCGATGACGGCGCTGCTCAAGGACGCGATCCGGCCCAACCTCGTGCAGACCATCGAGCACACGCCCACCTTCGTGCACGGCGGCCCGTTTGCGAACATCGCCCACGGCGCGAACTCGATCATCGCGACGCGCGCGGCGCTCCAGATGGCGGACTACGTCGTCACGGAGGCCGGCTTCGGCGCGGATCTCGGCGCGGAGAAGTTCGTCAACATCGTCTGCCGCAAGGCGGGCTTCAAGCCCGACGTGGTCGTGATCGTCGCGACGATCCGATCGCTCAAGATGAACGGTGGCGCCTCGAAGACGGAGCTCGCCGCGGAGAACCTCGAGGCGCTCTCGACGGGCCTCGCGAACCTCAAGCGGCACATCGACAACTGCCGGTCCTTCGGCCTGCCGGTGGTGGTTGCACTCAACCGCTTCACCCAGGACACGAAGCCGGAAGTCGACATGACGATGGAGAAGTGCGCGCACCTCGGCGTCGACGTCATCGAGTGCACGGTCTGGGAGAGCGGATCCAAGGGCGGACGCAAGCTCGCCGAGAAGGTCGTCGAGATCATCGATCGGGTGCCCTCGGACTTCCGCTTCCTCTACGAAGACTCGCTGCCGCTGTGGCAGAAGATCCAGACGATTGCGAAGAAGATCTACCACGCCCGCGAGATCGAGGCGGACAAGCGCGTGCGCAACAAGATCGACGCCATCGAGAAGGCCGGCCACGGCCACATCCCGATCTGCATGGCGAAGACCCAGTATTCGTTCTCGTCCGACCCGATGCTCCTCGGGGCTCCCGAGAACTTCACCTTCACGGTGCGCGACGTGAGGCTCGCGGCCGGCGCGGAGTTCCTGATCGTCTACTGCGGCGACATCATGACGATGCCGGGGCTGCCGAAGGTCCCGACGGCCGAGATCATCGACGTCGACGAGAACGGCAGGATCACCGGCCTGTTCTGATCCGCGGGCTTTCGTTCAACGCGGGCCGCCTTGGGCTTCGCCGCCGCGCAGCAGCGCTTGGAGTGCGCGCAGGTCGGCGACGCGCGCAGCCGGAGGCGGCGGCTTCGAGACTTCTCGGGCGAGGCCGGCGCTCGCGACGACGACGTAGGTCGCCGCCGTCTGCGCGAGCAGTGGGGGCGCGGAGCCCGCGCGCGCGGCGACGGCCGCAGCCAGCCCGCGGTAGGCGCTCGCGAACTCGGCGGCGTCTCGTTCGGAATCCCACGCGGTCCACCACACCCACTCGGTGCGGCCCGCGCAGTCCGCCGCCAGGTAGCGGTCGCCGTTCCAGCCCTCCCAGATCGCCGGTGCGGGATCGTCGGAGAGGTCGCGGAACAGCACCGAGATCTGCAGCTCGCCGACCGTGTTGCGCTGCAGGGTGCGGCAGCTGGCGGGCAGCCGGCGTTCGAGCTCGCCGAGATCCAGCTGCAGGAAGGGCTCGCGCCTGCGGTCGTCGTGCAGCACCTGCTCGGTCGAGATCGGGGGCGCGTCGAGCAGCCCGAGCTCCTCCTTCCAGGCCAGCGCGTAGCCGCGCGCGTAGGGGAAGTCGAAGGTGAGCCGGATCAGCGCGGGCGCTTGCGCGAGCGCGCCCCCCTCGAGGCCGGGAAGCTGCCCTGCGATCAGCTCCTGCCAGGTCTCCGGCGTGGGCGCGGGCGCGCCGACGGCCGCGAAACCGAAGCGCAGCGCGTCGCCTTCGAGCGCGGCCTGGATCGCGGCCTCGAGGTCGTCGCTGTTCTTCGGCATCCAGTCGGGGTCCATCAGCTCCGGATAGGCCTGGTGCTGGAGCAGGTGGATGACCTCGTGGGACAGCGCGAACTCGACCTCGAAGTTCGCGAGCGATGCGGCCGGCCGACTCTCGGCGGCGTCCACCACGAGCAGGAGCTCGGCGCTCGCGGGCACGTAGATGCCCACGATCTCCTCGCCGTAGACGGCGAGCGCCTCCGCGTAGAGCTCGCGATCCGCGGGCCAGAGGCCGAGCGCGACGAGCGCGCGCTCGTAGTCGGCGAGCTGCTCGGGCGTCTTCCACACTTCGATCGCGGCCGAGAGCACCGCGAGCAGCTCCTGCCGGTCCACCGTCCGGGCCGCGATCGGACCCCTGGGCTCGATCGCGCGCACCCGGGCCGCGCTTGCGACGATCTTCTGCAAGCGGTCTTCGCCGACCACGCCGTCCCGGACGATCGGGCGCGCGCAGACCGCGAGCGCGGCGAGCGCCGCGACCGCGCAGGCGAGCTGCCCGATCCAGGGGCGGGGCCTCGGCACGGCCCCGAGCTTAGCCGGCCGGGCGCGGCGGGCGGACGCGCGCGCGGACCGGCCCCCGGGGGGCGTCGCAGCGGCGCGCGTCCCGACCGGCCAGCGATTCCCTAAAGCGTTGTTTTCAGGAGAGAAACCGCGCGCTCGACGGCTTCGGACTCGGCTCTGTTCAGCGCCCGCGAGCCAGTTTACAATAGGGGCCGGACGGAGAGGGAGGGAGCGAGATGGCCTTTGAAGATCGGGACGACCTGCTCGACCAGAACTATTTCGAAGCGCCGCGAGCGAGTGAGCGCGTGTTCGACGCGGCCCTGCTCCGGGAGCCCGTCGCCGTGCTCCCTGTGCGTCGGGCGCTGACCGTCTCGCCTCACACGACGGTCACCGAAGCCATGCGCATGATGAAGAGCGAGCACCGCAGCTGCGTGGTCATCACCGATGACGGCACCCGCAACAGCAAGATCACGGGCATCTTCACCGAGCGCGACGTGCTCTTCCGGGTGGTCGATCGCGGCAGGAATCCCGCGGCGCTGCCAATCGGCGAGGTGATGACGCCGGATCCGGAGACCCTCTCCGTGCGTTCGTCGGTCGCGCTCGCGCTGAACATGATGTCGGTCGGCGGCTTCCGCCACATCCCCGTGGTCGACGACGAGCACCGGCCCGTCTTCGCGATCCGGGTCCGCGACGTGGTCGAATTCATCGTCGAGGCGTTCCCGCGCGAGATCCTGAACCTCCCCGTCGGCCACCAGAGCATCCTACACCGCCAGCGGGCGCGCGAGGGCGCCTGAGCGCGAGTCCGCGGCAGCGCGCCGAGCTGGCTGCACCGTTGTCGGGCCGCGGCGGTCCGAGTGCGGCGTCGATCGCTCCGCTCGCCGAGCCGCAGCTGCCGGCGCTGATCGACGCGCTGGCGCGCGCGTTCTGCGGCAATCCCCTCAACCGCGCGGTGGTGCGCTCCGACGACGCCGAGCGCTGCTACCGATCGAATCGCCACGGCATGCGGGCGCTGCTCCCGATCGCGCGTCGGCAAGGACGGGTGCTCGTGGCGACCCTCGCGGACCGGGTGGCCGGCGGGCTCGTCGCGTCTCCTCCGGGCGGCTTCCCGCTGCCGCCGCCGCCGCCGCTCGACTGGCTGCGCTGCCGGATCGGCCAGGGCTGGCGGGTGGCGCGGCGCTGGGATGCGGTCTTCGAGGCGTTCGCGGCGCTCCACCCCGGCGAGCCCCACTGGTATCTCGGCACCCTCGGCGTGGTCGAGGCGGCGCGCCGCCGGGGCGTCGGGCGCGCGCTGCTGTCGCGTTGGCTGGCCGAGGTGGACCGCGAGCGCGCGGCCGCCTACCTCGAGACCGACCGCGAGGCGAACCTCGGGTTCTACGAGCGGGCGGGGTTCTCGCGGGTCGGCGAGGCCCGCGTGCTCGGCGTGCCGATCTGGCGCATGAGGAGACCCCCCGCGGTCCGGCGCGGCAACAACTAGACTCTCGCGTTTCGGCCGCAGCGCCCGCTGGGGAGGACGATGTTCGGCAAGCGCCCCGACGCCACCTTGGTCCGCGATCTCGACGCCATGCGCCGCTTCATGCCCTACGTCTCGCCGCGGCGCAACGACTCGCTCTTCTTCATGAAGCAGGACATCGGCGCCGAAGCCGCGTTCGAGTTCATCGAGAAGCGGAACAAGGAGCGCCCCCGCCACCGCCCGCTCACGCTGTTCCACGTCTTCCTGCGCGCGTGCTCGTTCGCGCTGCTGCATCGCCCGGGCGTCAATCGCTTCGTCAAGAGCGGCCGCCTGTGGCAGCGCGACGGTGTCTGGATGACGTTCAGCGCCAAGCGCAAGCTCGTCGACGGCGCGCCGATGATCACCATCAAGCGCCGCTTCCATCCCGAAAGCGAGACCCTCGACGAGATGACCGACGCGATCTACGAGCAGCTGCGCGCGGGGCGCCGGGGCGAGCCAACCGGGAGCGACAAGGAGGTGAAGTGGATGCTTCGCCTGCCCGCGCCGTTGATCCGGCTCGCGCTCGGGTTCGCGCGCCTCGCGGACCACTTTGGTCTGCTGCCGCGCAAGATGATCGACGCGGACCCGCTCTACACGTCGATCTTCATCGCCAACCTCGGCTCGATCGACTACCCGGCGGGCTACCACCATCTCTGGGAGTACGGGACCGCTTCGCTGTTCGGCGTGATGGGGAGGGTCGAGGACGGGTCGGACGGGCGCCGCAAGTTCAGCGTCGCCTGGACGTACGACGAGCGCATCGAGGACGGCCTCTATAGTTACTACACGCTGAGCATGATCCGGGACTGGGTCGAGCACCCCGACCGGCTCGTCGAGGCCGCGCAACCGCCCGGGGATCGCTGATGGCCGCGGCGAGCGCGAAGGATCCCTACGCGATCCTCGGCGTCGCCCGCGACGCGGACGAGGGCACCATCCGCAAGGCGTATCGCAAGCTCGCGCGCGAGCTCCACCCGGACGTCAACCCCGGCAATCCCGCCGCCGAGGAGCGCTTCAAGGCGGTCTCCGAGGCCTACTCGGTGCTCTCCGATCCCGACAAGCGCAAGGCCTACGACGAGTTCGGCGAGATCTCGTTTCAGCCCGGCTTCGACGCCGCCGAGGCGCGGCGCGCGCGCGACGCGTTCGGCGGTGGCTTCGGCGGCTTCCAGGACTTCGGCGGCGCGGAGGCCGGCCCGGCCGCGTTCGAAGACCTGCTGTCGAATCTCTTCGGCCGCGCCGGGCCGAGCCGGGGGCCCCGCCAGCGCCGCGGCGCCGACCTCGAGGCCCGGGTCGAGCTGGATTTCCTCGACGCCGCGCGCGGCTGCGAGCAGCGCTTCCAGGTGACCCGGCCCACCCGCGACGGCGGCCAGCGCTCGGAGTCGGTGACCGTCCGGATCCCGCCGGGCGTCGCGGACGGCGGCCAGATCCGGCTGCGCGGCAAGGGCGGCGAGGGGCCCGGCGGCGGCCCGCCCGGCGACCTGATCGCGCGCATCTCGGTGAGGCCGCACCCGCTCTTCCGGCGCGAGGGTCGCGACATCCTGCTCGAGGTGCCGCTGACGATCGCGGAGGCGACGCTGGGCACCAAGGTCGAGGTCCCGAGCCTTCACGGCCGCGTCACCGTCACCGTGCCGCCCGGCACGGACAGCGGCGCGAAGCTGCGCATGCGCGGCAAGGGCGTGCCCGACCCGGGCGGCGGCCGCGCGGGCGACTTCTTCGTGGTCGTCAAGATCTGCGTGCCCAAGCAGCTCGACGAGGCCGCGCGCCGGAAGCTCTCGGAGATCGCCGCCCACGATCCGCCCGATCTGCGCAGGGCGCTGAAGGACCGCGCGTAGCGCGGCGCGGGGGTCGGCGCGCCGGGCGGCCGCGCGGGAAGGCGACCGCGCGCTGGCGCGGCGATCCAGCGCTATGCGATCATGTTCGCATAGATGCAGCGGCCCAGTTCCGGTCGAATGGCGGCCTCCGGCGCACGGCCCCGACCCGACGACGGTCGGCTGCTGCGGGGTGCGCGCAGCCGCGCGCGGATTCGCGAGGCGGCCCGCGCGCTGTTTCGCGAGCGCGGCTTCGACGCCGCGACGCTGCGCGCGATCGCGGCGCGCGCGGGCATGGGCGCGAGCTCGATCTACCGGCACGTGCGCTCGAAGCACGAGCTGCTCGTGCTCGAGCTCGCCGAGCTCCAGGAGGAGGCCTGGCGCGAGTTCCGGCGCCGGGACGCCCGGACCACCGCGACGCGCGAGCGCGTGCTGCGCTTCTTCGAGCGCCAGCACGAGCTGCTCGCGCGGCATCCGGATCTCACCGTCATCGCGATCCGCGCCACCACCTATCCGGATTCGCGCGTGGCGAGCCGCGCGCTCGCGCTCAACGACCGCACCATCGGGCTGCTCGCGGAAATCCTCCAGGGCGGGCGCGTGCGCGGCGATCTCGATCCCGGCGTCGACGTGCTGGTCGCGGCGCGCGCGCTGTTCTACGGCGCGATCGGCGCGCGGATCTCCTGGGCAAACGGCCTGCTGTCCGAGGGCGCCTGCCGCACGGCCATCGAGGACACCGTCGAGCTGCTGTTTCGCGGCCTCGGCCGCGCGCCGGCCTCGCCATAGCGCTCGCGCGGCTCAGAGGTCCGCGTCGCGCTCGACCTCCGCGCGCTTGGCGGCCACCCAGGCCTCGAATTCGGGCCCCGTCCAGGCGCCGTGGTCACCCCGGCGCGTGAACTCCACGTTGCGCTGGTACAGCCAGGCGTTCAGCCGGTTGGCGCGCGCGCTGTCGCGCTCGCCGATCTGCTTGGCGGGAATGCCCGCGACGATCGAGCGCGGGGGGAAGACG
>JBFGGA010000158.1:0-8454 GCA_041579295.1 Myxococcota bacterium
CTTCTGGTGGTAGTTGCCGAGCTGGAAGTCGCCGAGGGCCTCGAAGTTCGGGCTCGGTGGCTTCGAGATGATGTTCATCGCGCCACCCGTGGCGTTTCGGCCGTAGAGGGTGCCCTGGGGGCCGCGCAGCACCTCGACGCGTTCGACGTCGAAGAAGGTGAGCGCGGTGAGCGATCTCGCGCGGTTCTGATAGATGCCGTCGACGTGCACGGCCGTCGACTGATCGGTGCCCTGGGCATTCGAGATGCCGCGGATCGTGATCTTCGCCTCGCCCCGCTCCTGGCCGAAGTGCATGCTCGGAACGAAGGCCTGGATGTCCTGTAGCTGCGTGATGCCGGCGGTATCGAGCTGCCGGCCCGAGATGGCCGAGGCCGCGGCGGGGACCTCCTGCAGCGTCTGCGAGCGCTTCTGCACGGTGACCCGGATCGTCTCGATGCCCGCGTGGGTTCCGTCGGCGGGGCTCACGGCGGCCACTTCGTATTCGCCGTCGCCCTCCGCGGGCTCCTCGTCCTCTGCCGACGCTGCGAGCGGAGCCGACGCGACTGCGACGACGAGGAGCCAGGCCCAGTCGAAACGGCGATCACTCCACCTCATCGAGACTCACTCTCGCTCGCGACTCGGAGTCGCCGTTCGAGGCTTCCCGTGTCGACCGCGCGGGATGCCGAGCTTCGAAGCGGTCAGGCGCGCGCGCCGCGGCGCGCGCGCAGGCGACACAGCCCCGCGAGCCCGAGGACACCCGCGAGCACGAGCGCCCCGCCGCCGGGCTCCGGAACCACCTCCACGCCCTCCCAGAGGTCTTTCACCGTGGCGTCCACGGCGGGCCGATCGATGTCGTCCGTGCGATCGGCCGGCGTCCCGTTGTCGCTCGCGAAGGCGTCCCCGAAGCTCCCGATCGCAAACACGGTGAAGGTCGGCAGCGGGACGTCGAAGGTTCCGCTGAGGTCTCGCGGAAACGGATGCTCCGGATCGACGAAGTCACAACCGAAGCCTTCACAGGTCGCCAAGCCGACGACCGCTTCCTGATAGGGCGCGACCTGGTTCTCCCAGGTGATCGTCGAGCCGGTCAGCGTGCCCGTGCCCTTCCGCGACAGCACGGTGCTGAGGGTCGTATGCACCAGCGAGATGCCCGCCGAATTGATCTCGAACTCCCGCTCGAAGTGCGCGTGCGTGAGCTCGACGGGGCCGTCGACGATGTTGCCGCCCGGCGCGTCCGCGGTGAACTCCATGGTCACGGTGAGGGGGCTGTCCACGAAGACCGTCACGTTGGGATCTCCGGAATCCACGGTGTAGAAGACGAAGTCGGCGTCGCCCGCTCCCAGCGGCGTATCCGAGATCCGCTGCCGATAGGCGCCGCCGTCCGGGACCTCCAGACTGTAGGTGATGATCACCTTCGGCTGGGGCAGCGCCCCGGCGTCGCTGGCGAGGAGCGCCGCGAACAGGGCAACACCCAGCAGGCCCGCGCGGCGTGACGAGGCCACCGCGGAAAGCGTGTTCGTCTGCATTGGCTTCCTTTCGTCGCACCGCCGTGGCTCGCGCCGCGGCATCGCGCAGCGACCGCACGATGGTTGATGCCCCTGTGGATGCAACGCCACACTATACAGCGAGCGCGCGGGAATACGCGGAAGCGGCGGAATCCCGGGATGGCGGCCGGATGCGCTTGCCGGGGGCTCGGCCACCCGGTGGAGATAGCGAAGCGGGGGCGGGGAGTTAGCGGCCTGCCGCGGTACGATGGAGCGATGAAGAGCGAGATTCGACGCGAGCTCCACGACCTCGGTCGCGGAAACTTCGCATACACGCAGCTTCCGGGTTCGTGGGGGTGGTCGAACGCCGGGCTCGTCACCGATGCAGGGGAGAGCCTGCTGATCGACACCCTGTTCGACAAGCGTCTCACCGCCGAGATGCTCGCCGCCATGCGAGACGCGTCCCCCGCCGCCAGGGCGATCCGGACGGTCGTGAACACCCACGGAAACGGCGATCACTGCTACGGAAACGGTGTCGTCGATGCGGCCGAGATCATCGGCACGCCCGGGTGCGTGGAGGATCTGCTCGCGAACCCCGCCAGCCGCAATCGGGCGCTGATGCGCGCGGCTCGGGTCGTCGAAGCGCTGGGTTGGGGCGGCCGCGCGGCGGCGCGGCTGCTCGGCGCCCTGGGCATCGATCGCCTGGCGCTGTTGATCGACGCGGCGCCGTTCGCGCTGCCGCTGTTCGAGCCTTTCGACTTCGCGCAAAACCCACCCGTGCCCCCCACCCGCAGTTTCGAGGGCGAGCTGACGCTGCGCGTCGGCGACAAGGAAGTTCGGCTCATCGAGGTGGGGCCGGCCCACACGCGCGGCGATTGCGTCGTCTACGTCCCCGAAGACCGCGTGCTCTACACGGGCGACATCCTGTTCGAGAATGCCCACCCGCTGATCTGGACGGGCCCGGTCGCCAACTGGATCGCCGCGTGCGATCGCCTCTGCGCGCTCGAGGTCGACGTCGTCGTGCCGGGACACGGCCCGCTGACGACGCTCGCGGGGCTGCGCGAGACGAGGGTCTACCTCGAGCAGCTCACCGCGCTGGCCAGGGAGCGCTTCGACGCGGGGATGACGGTCGAGCAGGCCGCCTCGGACATCCAGCTCGACGGCTTCAGCCATTGGATCGACGCCGAGCGAATCTACGCCAACGTCGACGTTCTCTACCGCGAGTTCGCGGGCGACACGTCCGACGCCGATGTGCTGGCGTTGTTCGCCGGAATGGCGCGCCTCGTCCGATCCAAGCCCCTCCGCGATCCATCGAGCTGAGACTCGCGGTCCGGCCGCAGCGCGGAAACGACCCGCCCGCTCCACTGGCCCGTGATGTCGCTCCCAGCCCGCGTGCCGAACGCCCGTGACGTCGAGAGAAGCATTCGGCGTCCAACTCGGCGCGCGCGAGCCCCGTCCGGGCGCCGCAGCGGCGCCGACCGTTCAAGCCACCGCAACGGGACGCCGATGAGGTGACGGGCGCGCGGCCGCGAGCGCCGGCGCCAACCGGGGAGGCCGCCGTGAACAAGATCGTGATTCACACCAAGCAGGGCGGCGTCGTGAAGGGGCACACGGGCGACTTCCACCCGAATCGCGAGAAGTTCCACGTCACGCTGGACAACGGCGAAGTCGCCGCGATGTCGGTCGAGAACCTGAAGGCCGTCTTCTTCGTCAAGGACCTGACGGGCGATTCGAAGCGCGACGACACCTATCGAGACGAGATCCCCGGCGGTGGACGCAAGGTGCAGGTCCGCTTCGAGGACGGCGAGACGATCACGGGCTTCACCACCGCGTACTCGGCCGCGCGTCAGGGTTGGTTCCTCGTGCCCGCGGACGAGGGCAGCAACAATCTCCGCATCTTCGTGGTGAACTCCGCCACCGCGGACGTCGACTTCATCGGCTAGGAGCCTGACCCAAGAGCGGCGCGCGACGAATTCGCGGAGGCTCCGCGAGCGGGCGGGCGCGGGTTCTTCGCCGAGCGGGCGTCTACTCGGCTGCGGCCGCGCGGCCCTCCCCCTCGGTGATGGTGATCGACCGATCGGCGGGCACGTCTCGCAGCGCGTCCTTTCCGCCGCCGAGCCACTGCACCTCGATCCGGTCCACCTTGCGATGGCCCCCCAGGCCGAAGTGAAGGCGCAGGCCGTGGTGGCCCTGGTAGCTGCTCCCGCTGTGGACTTCGTCGATCTGGACGAGATCGCCCGCCTGCACGGTCACCCGGGCCCCGACGCCGTCGGGCGCGGAGTCCACCGCCTTCAGGCGGATCTGGATCCAGTGGTGGTCGGTCTCGGTGTCGTTGCGGAGGATCGTCGCCTCGCGCCGCGAGTTGAGGATCACCGCGTCGATGTCTCCGTCGTCGTCCAGATCGTCGAACCCCGCCCCGCGGCTGCTGCGTTCGAGCTTCAGCGCGTCGCCGCACTGGTCGGTGACGTTCGCGAACTTCCCGTCGCCGGTGTTCATCAGGACCTCGTTGCGAGCCTCGTAGGACATCGAATCGTCCCATTTCTCCACGTCCGGATGGGTGTGTCCGACGGCCACGAACAGATCGCGGTCTCCGTCGTTGTCGAAGTCCACGAAGCCCGTGCCCCAGGTCGGGTCGAGGAAGGTGCCGGCTCCCGCGCCGCTGGCGGCCGTCACGTCGTCGAAGAGGCCGCCGCCGAGATTCTTGTAGAGCGTCGCGGACTCCTTCGCGTAGGAGGTGACGTAGAAGTCGAGCCGACCGTCGTTGTCATAGTCCGCACAGGCGATGCCCATGCTCCCCTGGGCGCTCGCGAAGAAGTCGTAGGCGACGCCGGCCAACAGTCCGACCTCTTCGAACCGACCGGTTCCGTCGTTCGCAAACAGGAAGTTCGGCAGGCGGTCGTTGGCCACGAAGATGTCCGTATCGCCATCGTCATCGTAGTCGGCACAGATCACACCCATCCCCGTGCCGGCGCGCGCCGAGATTCCCGACGCCTCGCTGACGTCGGTGAAGGTGCCGTCGCCGTCATTGCGATACAGGGCGTCCGGCGGATACACGTGGGCGGTCGGCGGCGCGTACGAGCGATGCTCGCCGATCATGCTGATGACGTTCTTGGCGTACGCGAAGTCGACGTAGCGCACCGAATAGAGGTCGAGGTCACCGTCCTTGTCGATGTCCAGGAAGGCGGCCCCTCCCCCGACGTAGTGGCCGTCCTGGACGCCCGCCTGCTCGGCCACGTCCGTGAACGTCCCGTCGCCGTTGTTGCGATAGAGCACGTTGGGCCCGTAGTTGTTGAGATACAGATCCAGGTCGCCATCGCGGTCGTAGTCGCCGACGGCCACCCCGAGGCCGAATCCCCGATCGCCCGTCCCGCTCGCCTCGGTCACGTCGGTGAACTTCCAGCTGCCGTCGTTGCGATAGAGCCGGTTGGTGGGCGGTGGGTCGTAGCGGGTCCCCTGCAGCGCGGCGCCGTTGAGGAGGTAGACGTCGACGTCGCCGTCGCGATCGTAATCGAACAACGCGAGCCCGGCGCTGACCGACTCCATGATGTAGTACTGCCCGCCGCTGCCGTCGCGGTGTTCGAACGCGATGCCCGTTTGAGCCGTGACGTCCGCGAACCGGATCGCGCTTTCGGGCGACTGCGCGGACGCGCGGGCGGTGATCGACAGCGCGGCGACCGCGAGCGCGCACGCGACGACGCGCGCGCGCGCTGCTCCGATGCTCTCGTCGTTACCGCTCACTCGACACCTCGGTACGGCTCGTCGTTCTCGTAGCGTCTCAGCTGCTCGCCGATCTCGGCAGCCAGCGCGTCGTCGTGCGCCGCACGCGCGAGCGCGAGGGCGTCGCGCGCGAGCTTCGCGGCAGAGGCGAACTGCCCCGACGACGCGTAGGCGGCCGCCAGGGTATGGAGCACGTTCGGGTTGCGGTAGCCCGTCAGCGCGGCGGCCCGCTCGGCGAGGCGGACGGCTTCGGCCGGCTGCCGGATCTCGGCATCCTCGTGGGTGGCGAGGATCCACGCGAGGTCGTTCTTCGGCGCGAGCCATGCGGGCTCGAGCTCCGCCGCTTTGCGCAACGCGGCGATCGCCTTGCGATCCTCGCCGCCCGCGCGGTAGGCGTGGCCCAGGACGAGGTGGTTCTGGGCCGACGGCCCGAGCGCCACGGCGCGCTCCGCGAGCTCGATCGCCTCGCTCGGGCCGCCGCCCGTCAGGAGGTAGAGGCGGGCGAATTCCCGGTGGGCGCCCGGCTGCTCGGGTGCGAGCTCGATCGCGTTGCGAAACGCGGCCTGCCCGTCCGCGAGCAATTGCTCGGCCCGGTCCGCGCGCCGACTCGCGCGGTAGAGCTTCACGCCGTGCGCGCACAGGGCGCTCAGCGCGTTGGCGAGCTCGCCGAGCTTCCACGGGACCGGGACGGCGGCGCGGCGAAGCTCCGGCTGCACGCGCGCCGCCGCCGCCTCGAGCGCGCCCCGATCGCGCGCCGCCTGCCTCTCGCGAACGGCATCGAGGTACGGCCGGGCCTCTTCGGGCCGCTTCAATCGCAGGTAGGCGTTGCCGAGCGCGTAGGCGACCCGAACGTCTCGCGGGTTCGCGCGCAACGCCGCCTCGAAGCACTCCACCGCGCGGACGTGGTTCGCGAGCTGGCTGTGAGCCTGGCCGAGCAGGTAGTGGCTCCGACCCGGGAAGGCCGGGTGCTCGATCCTCGCTTCCAGCGCGTCGACCACCTGCTGGTAGCGGCCGAGGGCGAGCTGCGACTCCGCGATCCGGTTGCGGATCTCCCAGGTCTCTCGGGAGAGCTCGGACGTCTTCTCGAAGTGTGAGATCGCCTTCGCGTAGTCGCCCTTGCCGAACGCCATCTCCGCGACGAGCCGATTGAGCATGGCGTCGTCCGGATTGTGCGCGACGGCGCGCTCGAGCAACGCGTCCGCCGTCGCGGGCGGATGCAGATACGGCAATTCCGGCACCAGGCCGACCAGCAGCGCGTCGGTCGGGAAGTCCGTCAGCAGCACCACGAGCAGGTCCGCGACGGTCTGCTTCAGTTGGTCCACGGCCTGCCGCTCGCCGCTCGGCGGCGAGGCCGGCCACGCCCCGCCCTCGTCTGGCTGGGCGAATCCGACCGACGCCACGAGCAGCGCGCCAGCGCTCGCCGCGCCGAGTGCGATGGAGTAGCGATTCTTCGTGCCCCGCTTCATCGCGAATCCGCAACTCCCCCTGGTTCGGCCCGCTACTTTACAGCATCAGGTGTGGCACGAAGGGACAGCAGGCTTTCGAGCAGCCCATGATCGGAGGGGCAGACGGGGCCCGGTAGCGGGCGTACGGGGCGCCCCACGTCGGTATACTCCCACGACGAGTCCGCGTACCCGAGCGTAATGGGGATCCCAGCATGGACGACACCCTCGAAGCCCTCCTCGACGAGGCCATCCGGCACGAGCAGACCGTTGGGCAGCTCTACTTCGAATTCTTCCAGGTCTTTCCCGACGACGCCGACCTCTGGTGGACGCTGAGCGTCGAGGAGAACGGCCACGCGGGCCTGCTCGAAGCCGGGCGCAAGATCTTTGGCGCCGAGTACGGCGAGGAGATCCTCCCGGCCCGCGTCGATACGCTCGCCGATGCGAACCGCAAGCTCGAGAAGATCCTCGAGCAGATGAAGCAGCAGCCGCTGTCCCGCGAGGCCGCGTGCCGCATCGCGCTCGAGATCGAGACGACGACCGACGGCATGATCTTCGAGCGCGCGCTGCAGCCAGCGCGGGATTCCGACGCGACCTCGATCTCCGAGCGGATGCGCCGCGACGACGCGCGGCACGCCGCGAGGATCCGCGCCTACATGAAGGACCACGGCATCAGCGAGACCTGACATCGCGCGCGCCGCACCGGCGCGCGTCTCGGGCGGACATTCCAGCGGGCGGACGCCGGTGACACCGCCCGGTCAGCCCGACGCCCCGGACGCCCGGCGGCGGCGACACCACCCAGTCAGCCCGACGTCTCGGACGCCCGGCGGCGTCGGCGGCGCACGATCAGCCCGACATCCCGAACGCCTGGCGGCGTCGGCGGCGCCAGGCGAGGAACGACGCGAGCCAGATCGCGACGCCGAGGCCCGAGAGCAGCGTCCCGACGCGGCGCGAGCGCGGGCAGCCAGACGAACGCCGCGATCAGCAGCCCGAGCGCAATGCCCGTGGCGCGCGGCCGGCGGCGGCGGAAATTCGGCGAGGCGCGACTTCTCGCGTGACCCGCGAGCGCGTCGCGGTGGCGCCCCGCGGACGCGCTCCGGGCGCCGAGCCGGAAGGGTCCGGGCCGAAGCCTGCGAGTCGATCGCGAGCCCGTCGAGTCGGGCGTCTCACTCAAGCCGGTTCGGAAAAGACCCGATAGCTCCCAGACGGGATTCCGTTCCCGCTTCAATCGCTCAGGAAAGGCGCAAGAAGTCCGAATGGAAGAGAATCCGTACTTCTTCGATCTCGTCGCCGCGTTCGTCTACTGGATCGTCGGCCTGCGCCTGCTCGCGCTGAGCCGGAGCACGCGGGGCCGACCGGAATTCCTCCTCTCGCTGACCTACTTGAGCGCCGGCGTCTCCTATTTCCTCTACGAGCTGCCGACGCTGCTCGCCGCCGAGCTCGTCTGGGTGCTGATCGCGGCGCGGATCCTCTACAGCGTGGGCATCGTGCCGCTGCTGCTGTTTACGCGCGAGGTGTTCCGGCGCGGCTCCCGCTGGGCGACGTCGCTCGTCTGGGCCATCGAGCTGTCGCTGTTCTCGGGCGTGTTCTTCTCGATGCTCGCGGGCGACATCGAGGGCCTGGTCGTGAACAGCGTCTGGTTCTGGTGCGATTGGGTCGGCTACACGGCGCCCTACGTCTGGATCAGCGTCGAGGCCGCGATCGCCTACCGCGCCGCGAAGCAGCGCCAGGCTCTCGGCCTCTGCCGGCCCGAGGACTCCAATCGCTTGCTGCTCTGGGCGCTCTTCGGGATCTTCGCGGCGCTCGGGAGCGCCTCGCTGGTTCCCCTCTACCTC
>JBFGGA010000159.1:0-8422 GCA_041579295.1 Myxococcota bacterium
CGCAGCAGCTCCTGCAGCCAGCGCTGGACGCTCGACCACGAGCGATCGAGCTCGGTGAGCACGTCGACCTCCTGCGCGACCAAGCCGTCGACGATCTCGATCGGGGCGGGCCCGACCGCGCGGCCGAGCGCGTCGCCGAGGCTGTGCGCGGAGTCCGTCGAGAGCAGGAACACGCGGTGGCCGTGCTCGACCGCGCCCAGCGCGGTGGCCGCCGAGAGGCTCGTCTTGCCGACGCCCCCCTTGCCGGTGTGCAGCACCACCCTCATCGATCGCCCCCGGACCCCGACGCGCCGCCGAAGTGCACGGTCAGGCTCTCCGCGTCGAGCCGCGCGCTGCGAACCGGGCGGCTCGCGATGCGGCGCGGCAGCCGCAGGAAGCGGCGGCTCGCGCCCGCGGTGATCACGAGCTCGGACTCCACGACCACGACGTCGAGATCGTCCGCGCTCGCGTGGGGCAGCGGCACCTGCGCGTAGTAGCCGCCCTCGTCACGCCCGAAGCGCACGCGCGCGGACTTGCAGAACACGTCGTCGGGCTGCGCGTTCGCAAACAGGTGCTGCCCCAGCTCCGCGAGCCGCGCGCAGCCGGTGGCCTGGTCGGCGAGCAGCGGCGCGCACAGCACCGGCAGCGGCGCGAACGCCGCCTCCACCTCGGAAAGCCGCTCCTGCTGCAGGCGGCTCCAGTGCTGGAAGAACGGCTCGCGGGCCGCCGGCTCGGGCAGCAGGCGGTTCATCACGACTGCGTCGCAGGGGATCTCGAACAGCGCGAACTCCGTGTAGGCGCGCCGCGCCTCGTCGATCACCATGCGCTCGGGCGTGACCACGATGCGCACGCTCGTGCGCGCATCGGTGATGCGCTCGCGCAGCGTCGTGAGCTTGTCGTAGATCAGCCGCTCGGCGTCGCGGAACACCTCCGAGCGCGGAAGCGGAACCGCGACGATCTTCTGCGCGACGGGCGTGCCGACGAAGGTGATCGCCTGCAGGGTGGGAAGCAGCAGGCGCAGCGCGCGGTGGGCGACCTCGGGCAGCGTCGCGAGCCGCAGCGCGGACCCGGTGGGCGCGCAGTCGACGACCAGCACGTCGTAGCGGCCCGAGGCCGCGAGCTTCTCGACCGCGAGCAGCGTGGTGATCTCCTCGGCCCCGGGGAGCTCCGCGAGCTCCTCGGCGACCACGTCCTCGATGCCCTGGTAGCGGAACATCGCGACCAGGTAGTCGCGAATCCGGCCCCAGTGGTGCTGCATCTCGACGCGTGGCGCGACCTCGCTGGCCTCGAGGCGCGGCGCGATCTCGCTGGGCTCGGGCCCGAGGCGGCGCTCGAAGACGTCGCCGAGGCTGTGCGCGGCGTCCGCGGAGACCACGAGCGTGCGCCGACCGCGCTCGGCCGCGTAGACGGCGGTGGCCGCCGCCGTGGTCGTCTTGCCGACGCCGCCCTTGCCGGTATAGAGCACGAGCCTCACGGCCCGACGGTATCACGCCGCCGGTTGGAACTCCCGGCAGTGCCGCGCGAACGCCCGCTCGCGCAAGTGCGCCGTCGCGAGCGGCGACCGCGCGCTCGGATCGGCGGCGATCGGCTCGCGCGCCGTCCAGCGGTGATCGCAGCGCGGGCACTCCGCGAGAAAGACGACGCCGCCGTCGAGGACTTCGTCGGTCAGAACCTCGGCAAAGCCGCACACGCAACAGCGCACGCGTCTGTGGTTACCGGCCGGAACGCTTCCGATCGCTCCGAGTGCATTCATGGTCGCCTCCTCCTCTCGATCTCTCCCGGGCCGACTCATCTCGCGTGGCTCCCGACCCGGTCGGGACCCATTGGAGCGCCACCGCGTGACGATTCCGGTCACAGCCCCCGAGAGGAATCCCGTGCGCAGTGAGCCCGGGCCGCGCCAGCGAGCGCTCGCTCATGGGGTTCGGATTGCATACCTCGGCGGGACGACTGTCGCGGCGAATCGCCGGCAGACTGCTATAATCGCGCGCTTGTCGAGTCGGCGGCTTGGAGACGCAACACAGGATCGTGTGTGACGAAGCGGCATCGAATCCAGTTTCCGCCCGCGGATGTCCGAGAGCTGTGCCAGGATGAGGTCTACTTCTATCTCCTCGACGGTGGATCCAGAACCAAGATTCGACTGCACGATTATGACCGGATCTTCGAGGTTCCCGGGCTGTATGAGCAGGTCGTCTACGAGCGCCTGAAGTGCCAGTCACCAGCGACGGTCGTGGAGGTCCTGCGCGACTCGGTCTTGCCATCCCAGCAGCAGTTCAATGAGCTGCGCGTCCTGGACCTCGGTGCGGGCAACGGGATGGCCGGGGAAGAACTGAAGAAGCACGGCGTCTCGAGGCTGATCGGGGTCGACATCATCCCGGAGGCGCGAGCCGCCACCGAACGGGATCGACCCGGCATCTACGACTCCTATTACGTGATGGACTTTGCTCAGCTGAGCGACGAAGACCGGGATGAACTGAACTCGTGGTCCCCCGACTGTCTGATATCCGTGGCCGCGCTCGGATTCGGCGACATACCGGCCAATGCCTTCCTCGAGGCCTTCAACATGATCGCCAAGGACGGCTGGGTCGCCTTCAACGTCAAGGAAACCTTCCTCGACCGCAGCGATGATTCGGGCTTCTCCCAGCTCATTCGGGAATTGATCTTCTCGGAGTACCTGGATCTCTATCACCTGAAGCGGTACCGACATCGTTTCTCGATCGAGGGCGAGCCGCTCTACTACTTCGCCCTCGGCGGCAAGAAGGCCGGCGACGTTTCGGCCTCCTTCTACGACTCGCTCGATCTCTCGAGCTGACCCACGCCGGCCGGCGGCCGGCAGCGCCGGCGCCATCGATCGAAAGTCTTGAAGGGATTTCACCACGTGGTGGGTACGCCTCGAGACGCGGAGGCGGCCGAACTGACGGTTTCGGCCGGATCGGTCAGCGGTTTCCGTTGCCCATCCGGGCGGGAACCGGGACCCTGCGCGCGATGTTGTTGGGGGACCGCTTCAGACAAGCGCGCGCGGCAGTCGATGGCGCGCGCGACCCGAGCGAGCGCCTGTTGGCGAAGATCCGCGAGCCCGCGGACCTGCGGCAGGTTCCGCGACAGCGCCTCCAGACCGTCTGCGAGGAGCTGCGCGCCGAGTTGATCGAGCTCGGCGCGGTGCGCGGCGGGCACTTCGCGGGCAGCCTCGGCACCGTCGAGCTGAGCGTCGGGCTCCACTGGGTGTTCGACACCCCGCGAGACCGCCTGGTCTGGGACGTCGGCCACCAGGCCTACGGCCACAAGGCGCTCACGGGCCGGCGCGAGCAGCTCATCAAGGTCAAGCGGGCCGACGGGCCGAGCGGCTTCTTGCGCCGCTGCGAGAGCGAGTACGACGTGTTCGGCGCGGGGCACGCGGGCACCTCGGTCTCGGCCGCGCTCGGCGTGGCCGAGGGGCTGCGCCGCCAGCGGCGCGAGGGCTGCAGCGTCGCGATCCTCGGCGATGGCGCGGCCACTTCGGGGATGTCGTTCGAGGCCCTCAACCACGCGGGCCACCTCGGTGCGGACCTGCGCGTGGTCTACAACGACAACGGGATGTCGATCGCGCCGAGCATCGGCGGCCTCAAGAAGACCGGCGACGCGCGCAAGTACTTCGAATCGATGGGCTTCCGCTACATCGGTCCGGTCGACGGGCACGACCTCGACGCGCTGCTGCCCGCGCTCGAGGCGCTGCGCGAGGCGCCCGGCCCGGTGGTGCTGCACGCCGTCACCCAGAAGGGCCACGGCTTCGCGCCCGCGGAGGCCGACCCCTACGGCTGGCACGCCTGCAAGCCCTTCGACCCCGAGACGGGCGAGAGCCGGCCGAGCTCCGGCAAGCCGAGCCCGCCCTCGTGGACGCAGTGCTTCGCGGACGCGCTCGCCGCCATCGCGGACCGCGATCCGCGCGTGGTGGCGATCACCGCCGCGATGCCCGACGGCACCGGCCTCGATCGCTTCGGGCGCGCGCACCCCGACCGCGTCTACGACGCGGGCATCGCCGAGCAGCACGCCGTGACCTTCGCGGCCGGCCTTGCCACCGAGAACATGCGCCCGGTCTGCGCGATCTACTCGACCTTCCTGCAGCGCGCCTTCGACCAGATCGTGCACGACGTCGCGCTGCAGAACCTGCCCGTCACGTTCGCGATCGACCGCGCGGGGCTGGTGGGCGCCGACGGCCCGACCCACCACGGCGTGCTCGACCTCGGCTACCTGCGCATGATCCCCAACCTCGTGGTCGCCGCGCCGCGCGACGAGAATCAGCTCCAGCACCTGCTCGCGACCGCGATCGACTCGGGCCGCCCGTTCGCGGTGCGCTTCCCGCGCGGCGCCGCGATGGGCGTCGGGCTCGACCCCGAGCCGAAACGGCTCCCGATCGGCCGCGCCGAGCTGCTGCGCGACGGCGGCGACGTCGCGCTGTTCGCGATCGGCAAGGCGGTGGCGGCCGCCGAAGAGGCCGCGAACCTTCTCGCGGAGCGCGGCATCGAAGCGCGCGTGGTCGACGCCCGCTTCGTCAAGCCGCTCGACGACGGGGCGCTGGTCTCCGCCGCCGAGCGCTGTGCGCGCATCGTCACGATCGAAGATCACATGGCGACCGGCGGCTTCGGCAGCGCGGTGCTCGAGCGGCTCGCGATGCTCGCGCCCGCGGCGCGCGTGCTCGTCTGCGGGCTCGCGGACCGCTTCGTCGAGCACGGCGAAACCGACGACCAGTGGACCGCTGGGGGGATCGACCCGGAGTCGATCGCGGCTCGCACGGCGGATTGGCTCGACAAGTCGTGAGCCTCTTCCTGGGCATGGTGTCCGCGCCGGAGCCCGACATCGCCGAAGCCTACCGGGAGTGCGCGGAGATCACGCGCCGCAGCGGCTCGTCGTTCGCCTCGGCGTTCTGGATGCTGCCGAAGCCGAAGCGCAACGCGCTCCACGCCATCTACGCGTTCTGCCGCCTCGCCGACGACATCGCGGACGATCCCTCGGTGGCCGGCGATCGCGCCGCGCTGCTCGCGCGCTGGCGCGCTGAGCTCGACAGCGCGTTTCGCGCCAAGGCGGAGCACGCGGTCGGCATCGCGCTCAGCGATGCCGTCGAGCGCTTCCAGCTGCCCGAGCGCGTCTTCCTCGACCTGCTGGCCGGCGTGGAGTTCGACCTCGCCGAGCAGCCGATCGAGAGCTTCGACGACCTGCGGCTCTACTGCTACCGCGTCGCGTCGACCGTGGGCCTGCTCGTGGTGCGCATCCTCGGCTTCGAGAACCCGCGCTCGCTCGAGTTCGCGGAGGCGCTCGGCGTCGCCGTGCAGCTCACCAACGTGATCCGCGACGTGGGGGACGACGCGCGCTCGGGCCGCATCTACCTGCCCAACGACGAGCTCGCGCGCTTCGGCGTCTCGACCGAGAGCCTGCGCGCGGGCGAGATGAGCGACGCGCTGCAGCTGCTGCTGAGCTTCAACGCCAAGCGCGCGGCGTCGTACTACGAGCGCGCCGAGCAGCTGCTGCCCGACGAAGACCGCCGCTCGCTGCGGCCCGCCACCGCGATGGGGCGCATCTACCGCGCGCTGCTCGACGAGCTGATCGATCGCGACTTTCCGTGCTTCGAGCAGCCCGTGCGGCTCTCCAAACCGCGCCGCTTCGCGATCGCCGCAAAAGTCTGGATGGGCATGCAATGAGCGAGCGCGAGCGGATCGAGCGTCGGACGGGCGAGCGCGACGCGCACAGCGAAATCGACGCGAAGGGCGAGATCCACTCGCGGAAGGACGAGCACCTCGCGCTCTGCGCGGAGCGCGACGTCGAGCACCGGCGCGGCACGCTGCTCGATCAGGTGCACCTGCTCCACGACTCGCTGCCCGAGCTCGCGGTCGCGGACGTCGACCTCTCGGTCGAGATCTTCGGCCGCCAGCTGCAGGCGCCGATCGTGATCTCGGGCATGAGCGGCGGCACCGGAAATGGCCGCGAGCTCAACCGCGCGCTCGCGACGGCCGCCCAGAAGTTCGGCATCGCGATGGGCGTGGGCTCGCAGCGCGCGATGCTCGTCGACCCGGACGCCGCCGCGACCTTCCGGGTGCGCGAGGTCGCGCCCGACATCCTGCTGCTCGCGAACCTGAGCGCCGTGCAGGCGCGCGAGATCGGCGTCGCGCGCGTGGCCGAGCTCGTCGAGTCGATTCGCGCCGACGCGATCTGCATCCACCTGAACCCCGCGCAGGAGCTCGTGCAGGACGAGGGGGACCGCGACTTCCGCGGCTGCCTCGACGCGATCGCCGCGCTCGTCGAGCAGCTGCACGTGCCGACCATCGTCAAGGAGACCGGCTGCGGGCTCTCGCCCGGCACGCTGGCGAGGCTGGCCGCGGTCGGCGTCGAGTGGGTCGACACCGCGGGCGCGGGCGGCACCAGCTGGACCGGCATCGAGGCCATGCGCGGCGGCGCGCGCCAGCAGGCGCTCGGGCTCGCGCTGCGCGAGTGGGGCATCCCGACCGCGGCGTCGGTCGCCTATGCACGGCGCGCGGGCCTTCGCAGCATCGCGTCGGGCGGCATCCGCAGCGGACTCGACGCCGCGCGCGCGCTCGCGCTCGGCGCCGACGCGGCCGGGCTCGCGCTGCCGTTCTTCCGCGCGTACGCGGCCGGGGGCATGGACGAGCTCGTCAAGGCCACCGCCGCGCTGATCGAGTCGCTGCGCGCGATCGCGCTGCTCGTCGGCGCGCCGACGCTCGCCGCGCTGCGCGACGCGCCGCGCGCGATCGGCCCCGAGCTGCGCGCCTGGCTCGACTGAGCGGCGTGACCCCCGCGGGGCAAGCAGTGGCGGCCGCCGAGCCGCGCAGCAGAGCCGAACAGCGGCGAACCGACGCGGCGCGGAAGGCTACCAACGGTGCGCGGTGGCGACCCGACGCGGTGCGGCCGCGCGCGCGACGGCGCCCGGGGTTGCGCGCGGGGGCGTTCCGCTCGATCCTCGACGCGCTGGGCGTCGCGGGGCCGGGTGCGACCGGCGCCGCAGCGACGCGATCGGCAGCTCCGGCAGAAGCATGCGAGTCGGCGTGGGGGGGTGCGATGGCCGCTGGACAGCGCGCGGCGGACAGCCCGGACAAGGTCGCGTCGCCGCAGGGCAAGGCGGCCACCCAGCGCCGCATCCTCGACGCCGCGATGAGCCTGTTCATGCGCCGCGGCTACGCGCGCACCAGCGTGACGCAGATCGCCGCCAAGGCGGGCGTGAGCCGCGCCGCGGTCTTCTGGCACTTCAACGACAAGGACACCCTGTTTCGCGCGGCCGCCAAGCAGTTCGTGGTGCCGTTTCGCGAGGGGCTCGGCCGGCAGCTGCGCCACCTCGAGCCGCGCAAGCGGATCTTCGAGCTGATCGGCTACTACGAGCAGTTCGTCGAGCAGAACCGCCCCAATATCGAGGCGTTCGTCAACTGGGTGCTCGAATCGCCCGAGCACTCCGGCCCGGTGCGCGACGAGCTGCTCGGCCTGCACGAGGCGTTTCGCGAAGAGTTCGAGGGCGCGCTCGCCGAGGTGCTCGGCGACGCGGAGATCGCCTGCGAGTACGCGAACGGCCTGATCTCGCTGATGGACGGAAACCTGATGCTGGGCATCTTCGGCGCCGGCGCCGCGGCGCGCGAGCGGCAGCGCTCGGGGCTGCGCGCCGTCGCCGAGCTGATCCTGAGCCGCGGCGATCCCGAGCCAGCGCACTAGCAGGGGCCCCGTGCAAGCAAGCTCTCTCGACACGCTCGAAGCCGATCGGCTCGAGCTCGCGACGGACGTCATCGCCGCGCGCGCCGCCACCGAGAACTTCCCGGTGGCGCTGCGCGTGCTCTCCGCCGACCAGCGCCGGCACCTGATGGCGATCTACCGCTACGCGCGGCTCACCGACCAGATCGGCGACGCCGCGCACGGCGACCGCCTCGCGCTGCTCGACGAGCTGAGCCGCCAGGTCGACTCCTGCTTCGCAGACCGATCGGACGCCGCTGCGCGGGCGGGCGCGAGTGCGCCGATCGACGGTCAGCTGGAGCTGGATCTGCGCTTCGAACCCACACCCGGCGCGCGCGGCGGCGCCGCGACACGCGTGCAGCCGGGCGCGCCGGCGGCTGCCCGCGCGCGGGCGGGGGCGGAATCCGGCGAGCGGGGGGGCGCGGGCGCGCGGCACCCGATCATCGACGCGCTCGAGCCGACGATCCGCGCCTGCGGGCTGCCGGCCGGGCCGTTCCACCGGCTGATCGACGCCAACCGGCTCGACCAGCGCAAGCCGCGCTGCGAGACCTACCAGGAGCTGCTCGACTACTGCGACCTCTCCGCCAACCCCGTGGGCGAGCTCGTGCTCTACGTGTTCGGCGTCGCCACCCCCGAGCGCATCCGCCAGAGCGACGGCGTCTGCACGGGCCTGCAGCTCGTCGAGCACTGGCAGGACGTCAAAGAAGACTACGCGGCCGGGCGCATCTACCTGCCCGGCGAGGAC
>JBFGGA010000160.1:0-8395 GCA_041579295.1 Myxococcota bacterium
GCCAGGAGCACCGCCGGGTAGCCATGTTCGGAAGGGATAACCGCTGAAAGCATCTAAGTGGGAAGCCCGCCTCAAGACCAGGTCTCCCTGGGATTCGTTCCCCTGAAGGGCCGTCCGAGACGAGGACGTCGATAGGCCGGAGGTGGAAGCGCAGCAATGTGCGGAGCTGACCGGTACTAATCGCCCGTGAGGCTTGACCACTCGCGCGAGACGCGTCGCTCGCCGCGGACACAGAAAGTTATTGGTTTGTCGAGGACCGCCCGATCCACCGGCGATGGCCGGTCGGCTCAGGAGCAGCGGTTCAAAGATTTCGTCTCGGTTTTCCCACCGTCCATAGAGTGGGGGCCACACCCGTTCCCATTCCGAACACGGAAGTTAAGCCCCGCATCGGCGATGGTACTGCCGGGTTCACCGGTGGGAGAGTAGCACGACGGTGGGACTCTCTCGGAAGCGGCGCCAGGTCACGACCTGGCGCCGTTTTCGTTTTGCGCCCTCCGGTCGAGCGGATCGCTCAGCCGAGCGGCGTTGCGCAGCGATCGATCAGGCATCCGACGATCGCGTCCGACTCGAGGATCGGCTCGCCGTCCACGACGAGACACGGCGCCCGCTTGCCGCCGCTGATCTTCTCGAGCTCCGCAGCCGCTGCGGCGTCGCGGCTGACGTTCTTCAGCGCGATCGAGTCCGCGAGGTGCAGGTTGTCCCGGGCCCAGAGCGTAGAGCGCGAGGCGCCGCAGTGGTCGCGCACGTAGAGCACGCAGCCCGCCGGCAGGCCCCGCGCGGAGCCGAAGGCCGGCGCGGCCGCGCTCGAGGACGCGGCGACGCGCTCGCACGCGGCCGCGAGGCCGCCGATGTCTCGTTGCCCATCGGGGCCGACCGATTCGGCGAATTGCACGACTCCGTTGCTGTCGATGATGACGGTGGCGCGGTCTGCGATGCCGATCTCGTCGAGGTAGAAGCCGAACGCGGACGCGACTGCACCTTTTGGATGAAAATCTGCAAGTAGCGGAAAGGAGACCCCGCCGAGGTTGGCCGCCCAGGCGGCGTGCGAGTAGCGACTGTCGACACTGACACCCAGCACCTGGGTGTTCGCGGCCTGGAAGCGCGCCAACGCGGCTTCCACGCCCGGCACCTCGAGGCTTCAGGTGGGCGTCCAATCGAGCGGATAGAACAGCAACATGAGATTGCGCTTGCCCGCGAAGATCGAACTCCTCACCTGCCGACCGAATTGGTCCTCCAGCTCGAAATCCGCAGCCGCGTCTCCCTTCGCGATCATCGAATGACCTCCTCGTCGATGGGTTTCGCGCCCGGCGCCGCGTTCACCCGGAAGAGGTTATCCCACCGGCTCACCCGCGCCTCGGCTCGGATCGCGCCTCGCGATGCGGCCGCCCGCGAATTCGGGGAGCCGCATGGGCAACGCGGCCTTCCGATCGATGCGCCACCCGAGGGCGGGCGTGCTCAGTCGAGGAGGGAGTTGGTCTCGATTCCCTGTCGGACCACGAACACCTCGGGGCCGTCCGCGTAAAGCGGCATCCGATGGGCGACCCAGGGAGTCGGCGCGGCCGGGTCGAACCAGAACGAGAGGCGCGGGACGATGGCCTTGGAGATCAGGGAGAAGAGCGATCCGAAGTCGGGACCGTAGCGGACCTCGACGAGCGGCTCGCCTCCGTCGGAGCCGTCTTCCCGGCGCACCACCTTCGCCTGGAAATCCACGAGTTGGGCGCTGCCCCTGCAGACCAGGATCTGGAAGTCCACCGTCGCGGCCTCTCCCTTGACGAGCGGATCGAAGAGCAGGTTGAGCGGCACGTTGGCGATTCGGTCGTGCGTGGGCAGTGGCACGCGTTCGGTGCGCATGCCCGTGCCGTCCGCATCGCGGCGCGTGCAGGTGGCCTCGCCCGATACGTGGTCGATGTTCATCACGCCCAGCGGTTCGTTGTCCGCGTCGTACGAGCGGGACTGCTGAAAGACCGGCCGGAGAAGGTTCGTCTCGGCGATCGGCGCGAGCGTCGCGCTCGCGATCGTTCGCGCGCCGCCGTCGACCCCGCTCTCGGCGAACAGCTGCACGGTTCCGTCGGCGAGCCGTTCGACCTTCAGATTCGCGTCGCCGACGCGCTGCCGACCCGCGTCGAACGTCGCGGCGGGAATCGTCCCGAAGCTGGTCGGGTACGGGAGCATCAGCGCCGAGTCGGCCCAGGCGGGCGCAGACGCGAGCAGCGACGCGACGAGCGCGAGCAGGCGACTCGCCATTCCCCCCTCCCTCCATCCGGCGTTCAACGGTTCGGACTCCTCGCGCTGCGCGTTGCTTGGTCGTATCGACCGACCGGCCCCTGCGGCGGCCTGGAATTGCGAAGCCCCCGGCGCATGCAGCACCTCTCGCGGGTCAACCGCCAAAGGACGCGGCTCTCGACCGGGAGACCGCAACGGGACTCGACTGACTCCTGAATGGGCGAGGGGGGTTCCCTGGCCGCGCGCGATTGTCCCACAGACGCGCACCGGATGGAAGCGATCGCGGGCGGAAATCCGGGCTTTTCTCTCCCCGCGGGGCCATGCGCGGATCGAGCGATCGCCCCCGCGCGGGCGGCCGAATTCGCGGGGTTCTCGCGCGCGGCGCGCCCGCTGCGTCGCGCCCGGGCGCCGCTCTTTCCCGGGGGAAGGGGTTGACTGGAGCGCCCGATTGACGCACTCATACCGGCCTCGCAGGGGGCTCATCGACGTGGCCAGGCGCATTCGGAAAGGCGATCTCGTTCAGGTCGTCACGGGAGCCGATCGCGGCAAACAGGGCCGAATCATCGACGTCCGTTCCGACGGCAAGATCCGGGTGGAGAAGGTGCGCCTGCGCAAGCGGCACCTCAAGCCCGGGCGTCGCGATGCCCGAGCGGGCGGTATCATCGAGCAAGAGGCCTACATCGACCCCTCGAACGTGATGCTGCTCGACCCGTCGAGCAACGCGCCGAGTCGGACGCGCATCCGCGAGCAGGGCGGTCGGCGCATTCGCGTCTTCGCGAAGAGCGGTGAGGTCGTACCGGAACCCTTGAGGAGCTAGGCGGCCGTGGCCAAGAAGGGCAAGCGCGAAAAGATCAAGCTCGAGTCGTCCGCGGGCACCGGGCATTTCTATACGACGATGAAGAACAAGACGAATACGCCTGGCAAGGTCGAACTCAAGAAGTACGATCCCGTTGTGCGGAAACACGTCGTCTACAAGGAGACGAAACTCAAGTAGCGGTGGTTGTCGACACGGCTGCTTTCGAACTCGAGATCCACGAGGGGTTAGAAGATGACTTGGGTAATCACGCGGCTTTGCCGCGACTGCATCGATATGGCGTGCGTGGAGGTCTGTCCGGTCGATTGCATCTACGCCTATGAGGGGGATGACGCCAAGACCTTCCCCAACCAGCTCTACATCGATCCGGAAGAGTGCATCAACTGCGGCGTTTGCGAGCCGGAGTGCCCGTGGGAGGCCATCTTCGAAGACGAACAGGTGCCGCCGGTCTTCGCCGACGATACGGAACTCAACGCGAAGATCCTGGGGGACAAGGACTCCTTCTCGGTTCCCGAGGTGGAAGAGAAGCCGAAGCCGAGCCCGCAGCAGATCGAAGAGAACAAAGCCAAGTGGGGCTTCTCGGCGTAGAGCCTGCGGCGCAAGCGCCGAAAGCTCTACGCGATCGAGCGTAGGCAGCCGGGCGCGAGCTTCGGACGATCTGCGCTCTGCGGCGCGGATCGCTCGTCGGTCGCACCGAGCGGGTCAGCCCGCGCGGTCGAAGGCCTCCGCCATTGCCTCGAGGGGCGCTTCAAGCCCCGTCCACGTGCGAAATTGCTCGGCGGCCTGGTGGATGAGCATCCACTTGCCCGGGATCGTGCGCGCTCCGCGCGCCGCCGCATCGCGCAGCAGCCGCGTCTCGAGCGGTTCGTAGACGGCGTCCATCACCAGGGCGCCCTTCGGGATCCAGCCCGGATCGACGGGAGATTCGCCTCCGCGCAGCCCGACGGGGGTGGTGTTCACCAGCACGTCGCACCGGATGTGCTCGAGGTCGGAGATCGGGCCGGCCGCCTCCGCTCCGAGGTCCGCGCACAGCCGTCGCGCGCGATCCGGGCTGCGATTGAGCACGCTCACCCGGGCGCCTCGCTCGAGCAGGCCGTAGACCACCGCGCGCGCGGCTCCCCCGGCGCCGAGCACGACGGCTCGCGCATCGCTCAGCGCGGTCGCGCTCTCGAGCGCGCGCACGGCGCCCAACCAGTCGGTATTCGAGCCCACGAGCTTCGCGCCGCGTCGGGTGACGGTATTGGCCGCGCCGATCTTGCGCGCGGTTTCGTCGACCTCGTCGAGCAGCGCGATGACGGCCTCCTTGTGGGGGATCGAGACCGCGAGCTGTCGGATGCCCAGCGCGCGAACGCCCTCGATCGCCGCGGCGAGGTCTTCCGGCGGCACGTCGAAGGCCAGGTAGACGGCGTCGATGCCCAACGCCGCGAACGCCGCGTTGTGCATCGCCGGAGAGCGCGTGTGCCCCGCCGGGTGCAGCGCGATGCCGCAGAGCTGCGTTTCCGCGCCGATCGCCAATCGGGACGTCATCGGGATCCCATCTCCTCTCGCGAAGGCTATCCTATTCGGCACTCCGTCGGCACGCTGGGCGAGTGGCGGAGCGCGGAACCGAGAGGAGGCGTGAGCGATGGCGGACGCGAGGGTGGCGATCATCATGGGTAGCCAGAGCGACTGGGGCGTGATGCGCGCCGCCGAGGAAGCGCTCGAGGCGCTCGGAATCCATGCGGACGTGCGCATCATCTCCGCCCACCGAACTCCGGACCGGTTGACGGCCTTCATTCGAGAAGCGGAGCAGAGCGGGATCGAAGCGATCATCGCGGGCGCCGGCTGCGCGGCCCACCTCGCCGGGGTGACCGCGGCCCACACCGTCCTGCCCGTGCTGGGCGTGCCGCTGGAGGGCTCCGCGCTCAACGGACTCGACGCGCTGCTGGCCACCGTCCAGATGCCCGGCGGCATTCCCGTCGCGACGTTTGCGATCGGCAAGGCGGGCGCCAAGAACGCGGCGCTGTTCGCCGCGGCGATCATCGCGCGCTCGGACGAGGCGGTGCGCGAGAAGCTCGTCAAGTTTCGCGAGGCGCAATCGGCCGCGGTGCCCCACGCGCCCAAGCGCGACTGATCCGGGGCGGCGGCGGGTTCGCGCTCAGCGGCTGCGCGCGAGTGCAGCCTTGAGGTCTTCCCAGACGACCCTGCGGTTCTCGGCCGTGTACTGGCGCAGCAGGTAGGCGGGGTGGAAGGTCGGCATCAGCGGAATGCCCCGGTACTCGTGCCAGATTCCGCGAACCTTGGTGATCGAAACGTCCCTTCCGAGCAGCAGGCTCGCGGCCGGTCGGCCCAGCGCGACGATCGCGCGCGGCTTGACGGCCTCGATCTGCCCGTCGAGAAACGGCTTGCAGGTCGCGACCTCTTCGGGTCGCGGCGTGCGGTTTCCGGGTGGCCTGCACTTCACGATGTTGCAGATGTAGACCTCGCTGCGCGGGATCTCGAGCCCGCGTTCGATCATCTGCGTCAGCAGCTCGCCCGCGCGGCCGACGAACGGCAAGCCGCGCCGATCTTCCTCCTCCCCGGGGCCCTCGCCGATGAACATCAGCGCGGCGTGGGGGTTGCCGTCCCCGAAGACGATTCGATTGCGGCCCTCGCAGAGCGCGCAGCGCGTGCACTCGCCGAGCTCTCGCTGCACCTCTTCGAGGGTTCGCGCCGGCCTCGCCTCTCGCGATTCCGCGAAGTCCAGGCCGGGCTGCCGCGCTCCGGGAGCCTCGATCCGCGCATCCGGCGCGTCGAGCCGCGGAGCCCGGGCTGCTGCGGCCGGCGCAGCGACGCGCTGCCGCCGCTCGACGTCGGTGCCATCGCCCCGATCGAATTGCGCGACGCCCTCCTCGGAGAGCTCCGTCAGCGTCGCTCGCAGGCTCGCCAGCAGCGCGCGGGCCTCGGCGGCGAGCGCGCGGTTCACTTCGCGCCTTCCCCGCTCGCCCGATGCAGTGCGCGCCGCAGCGTGTGGGTCGGGCGTGCCACCTCGATCGGATCCGGGATCTTCGCGCCCTCGACTCCGGGCTCGGCACCGCCGGGCTCGATCGTGCCGTGCCGCTGGGCTTCGATCTTGTCGAGCACCTCGAACTCGAACCCGGGGTCGTTGGCGTCGTCGTGGCACTTGCCGCAGATCTGCAGGATCACGCACGAGTCGCACTTGTCGCCGAGCGAAACGATCGTCCCGAGCTTCGACGCGTCCTCCTTCACGTGTTCGCCGCCGGGCCCGTGGCAGGATTCGCAGCCCACCCGCGCGAGATCGGTGTTCTCCGCCACCGCGCCGTCCCTGGGGAAGCCGCCCGGCCGTCCGTAGGCGGTGGTGTGGCAGGCGAGGCAATCCGCGTTGCCGCTCTCGCCGGCCTGCGACAGCGTCGTCACGGCGGCCGCGTGCGGGCTCGTCGCCCAGGTCGCGTACTCGCTCTCGTGGCAGTGCCGGCACGCGTCCGAGCCCACGTGCCGTGCGTCGGTCGGGAGCACGTCACGCGGGGCGCCCATCTTCTCGAGGCGCGCCTGCCTTTCCTCGAGCGAGAGTTTCGTCAGGTGGGCGTTGGCCTGGTGGGAGACCCGCGGAACGAAGGTCGCGTAATCGAAGCCGAGCGAGTGCTCCGGCGTGTGGCAGACCGCACAGACCGCCGAGTAGTCGCCGTCCGGTGCGGCGTCTTCGGAGAGGTGCGGTCCACCGCGCCCGTGGCACGACTCGCAACCCACGCCCTCGAGTTCGGGAGTCTGTCTCGCGCTCACAAAGCCGCCCGGCTCGGAATGGCCGACCACGTGGCAGCCGATGCACTCCTCGTCGTTGGTCGCTCCGTGTTTCACGAGCGTTTCGTAGGCGTGCGCGTGCTCGGTGAACAGCCAGGTTTCGTGCTCCAGTTCGTGACAGATCCCGCAGGCCTCGTTGCCGCTGAACCCCGACTTCCGCAGCAGCATCGGCACGGGGGCTCCCGCGAGCGTGGCCATCCGCATCCGCGCGAGGGGCTCGTCGCGCGGGGCATCCCAGCCCCTGACGCGCGCTGCGATGCGGCCCTTCGCATCGATGAAGAAGGTGTCCGGCACGCCGCCGAACACGCCGTAGTTGCCCTGCACCGAGCCGTCGTCGTCGAACGCGACGGGGAAGAAATCGAGATCCTTCTCCTGGAGCATGCCACGCACGGCGCCGGTCCGCCCCGTGATCTCGATGCCGATCAGCGTCGGCCTCTTGTCTTCGGGGAGCTCCGCGAGCGCATCGCGGAAGAACGCGAGCGCCTGGTGGCAGTGCGGGCAGGTGTGAAGGAAGAAGATCACGACGACCGCCTTGCCCCTGTGTGCGGCGAGGTCGAAGCGCTCCGAGCCATCGAGGACATCGACGGTGAAGAGCGGTGCCACGGGGCGATTGCCGAGCGCGGGCTCGCTCGCGCCCGCGAGGGTGGGCAGTCGCAGGGCCTGTCGGATCTGCGTTTCGATCGCCCGCTCGGCATCGGGCGCATTGGGTGCGAATTGCTGGATGCCGAAGATCACGTAGCCGTCGGCGTCCACACCGAGCAGCAGCATCGGTTGGCGAAGTCCCATCCGCCGTGCGATCGCCGCGCTGGAATCGTCGAGCACGCTGAAGTCGATCCCGTGGTCCTTTGCGAATGCCACGGCGGTCGCGCGATTTGATCCCGTGGCGATGCCGAGGATGTCGAAGTTGTGCTTGCCGCGGAGCTTCGAGACCTCGCGGATCGCCTTCGCGGTCGGGGACGCGCCCTTGACCTCAGGGTTGAAGAAGAAGATGACCAACCGCTTGCCGAGCATCGACGAGACTTCCAAGCGCTCGCCCTCGAGCGTTTGGCCTCCGAAGTTCGGCAGCGGCCTCTCGCGGCGGGTTCGCGTCGCGCGCTTCGCGGCCTTCTTCGCTTCACCGGCCGCAGGCTCCGCAGCTCGGGCTGCTTTCGCGACGGGCGACACGGCATCGTCCGGCGTGGCGTCTCCGCAGGCGAGGATGGCTCCGAAAAGCGCGGTCACGAGGATTCGGGCGTGCACGCACCGCAGCATACGAGCCGCCCCACCGGCAGGCAACCGCTCCGCGCCGCCTCGAGATCGCTCCTGCGTGGACCGGTCGCTCGGGCGTGCGACGCTGCGCGCGTCGCTGATCGAGCGGGCTCGCGATTCGATATCGCTGCGACGGGTGTGGCCCGTCGGCGCTAGGAGCACCGATCCGCGAAGCGGGTGGGTGCGACGCCGCAAAAGCTTTGGCCGAAGGCCAACGCGCAGCTAGCGGCGCCCGGCGTCCCACTTCTTGCGCGCATCCGCGAGTTGTTCCATGAAGTGGGAGTTGTCGGGCTCGAAGGTGACGGCGGTCTGCAGGTTCCGCACGGCGCCCGC
>JBFGGA010000161.1:0-8392 GCA_041579295.1 Myxococcota bacterium
CGCAGGTCCTCGAGGTGCTCGCGCAGATCCTCGACCTGATACGGGGCCGTGGCGACGGAGAGGACTCCGTTCTCCTCGACGTCGGCCTCGATTCCGTGACGCGAGAGCGACGCGAGCAGCTCGCGGTAGTTCTCGAGGCCGAGCCGCTCGAGCGTCTCGATCTGCGACGGAAAGTGGCGCAGCCCGTTGAACAGGCCGTGGGTGATGGAGGTGTCCGCGAAGCCTCCGTTTCGCCCCGAGGCGCCCTCGGCGATGGACTTCGCTTCGAGCAGCACGACGTCGCGCTGCGGGTCGGCCTCCTTGGCCTGCAGCGCAGCCCAGAGTCCGGTGAGTCCGCCGCCCGCGATCGCGAGGTCGGCCTCCTCGCGGCCCGCGAGCGCGGGGAGCGGCGCGGGGCGTTCGGGGCGGTCGAGCCAGTAGCAGTCGGGGTTCGTCTCGGCGAGCGCCGCCAAGTGGGGTTCGATGAGAAGCTCCTTCCGGCAGCTTCGTCACCCGCCGGGCCGCATCGAACAATCCACGGCATCCGATGCGGAGGCGGAAGTTATCGAAGGGCCGCGCGCTCTGACAACGAGAGCCCACCGACTCGATCTCGCATGGGGGTCGAGATGAGGGTTTGAACCCGGGGGCGCCTGGGTTTTTACCCGATACACGGATACCAACTCTACAGGAGGCTTGGAGACCGCCGATAAGCGGCGTGGGGCGCCGGCTCCGGGTGCGACTGCTGCTCGATTTCGCGCTTCGCTATGGCTTCGGCGGTCGGTCACACCTGCTGTCCACGCGCCGTGACGCCAATTCTGGGGAGGTCGGCGCCGGCCGGATCGCCTCCAGGGCGCGATCTCGGTCGCGAACAGGGCAGCCTCCGGCGAGTCGAAAGGTTCGAGTTGGAGCGTGATGGACCACCCCTACTTGTCGCGGCTCGATTACGCGGTGCTCGGCGCGTACCTGCTGGGCATGCTCGGCGTCGGGTACTACATCAAGCGCAAGGTTCCGAACTTCGAGGAGTTCCTGATCGCCGGGCGCTCGATGACGACGCCGATCCTCGTCTGCACGCTCGCGTCCACCTATTACGGGCTCGACGTCCTATTCGGAACCTCCGAGATGGCGTTCAACAACGGTGTGGTCGCCTTCTTCGGCTATTCGCAGCTCTCGCTCGCCGTCTATTTCTTCGCTGCATTCGCGCTCAGCCACCGGCTGCGCGCCGCGAACTTCACCTCGCTCCCGGAGATCCTCGAGCGGAACTACGGACGCACGGCGGGGGTGTTCGGCGGCTTCGCGTCCCTCTTCTACTCGCTCCCCGCGCTGGCGCTCTTCGGCCTCGGGCGAATGTGCGAGGTGGTCTTCGACTTCGACTCCCGCATGGGCGCATTGATCGTGGGCGGGGTTGCGCTCGTGTACACGCTCTGGGGCGGCCTCTGGGCGGTCGCGATCACCGACACCGTGCAGTTCGTGCTGATGTGCGTGACGCTCGCGATCGCGATCCCGCTGCTGATGGTGGATCTCGGCGGCTTCGATACGGTCGCCGCTGCGCTTCCGGCCGGCCACTTCGCGATCTTCGGCGACATGCCGATCTGGCTCGTGCTGGCCTACACGGCCACCGGCCTGAGCATCCTGGTCGACCCCGGCTTCTACCAGCGCGTCTTCGCGGCGAAGAGTGCGCGCCAGGCGCGCGACGCGATGCTGCTCAGCCTGCTGATCTGGTTCGCCTACGACTGGCTGGTCGTCGCGGGAGGCATGCTCGCCGCGGCGGGCATCGAGGCGGGGATCCTGCCCGCGAATCTCCACTCCAACGACGCGCTGCTCGCGGCGGTGATGTACGCGCTGCCGGCGGGGCTCGCCGGCTTGTTTCTCGCGGGCGTGCTGGCCACCGCGATGTCGACCATCGACAGCTACTCGCTGGTCGCCGGCGCGAACCTCTCCTATGACCTCTACCGCCCGCTCGCGCGCCGTCGCCCGTCCGATCGCGAGCTCGTCCGCATCACGAAGCTGGGCATCGTTCTCTCGTGGACGCTCGGCTACGGGCTCGCCTACATGTTCGACAAGCTGCTCGCGCTGTGGGTCTTCCAGGCGACCGCGCTGACGTCCACCGTGCTGGTTCCGATCTTCGCGTGCCTCTTCTGGAAGGGGAAGAAGACCCCCGCGGCGTGCCTGTTGAGCTTCTCGTCGGGCATGCTGAGCGTGCTCGCGTTCTATCTGCTGATCGAGCACTTCGGCGAGCCGAGCGCGACCTACGGCACCTACATCTGGACGTTCTCGCTCGCGGGCTCCGAGTATCAGATCTGGCAGGAGTACTCGCTCTTCTTCACGCTTCCGATCAGCGCTCTCGGCTTCCTGATCGGAAACTGCTTCGGGAGCAACTACGCGCCGCCCGCCGAAGCGGAGGCGCGACGGTGAACGGCTGGGACCTGTTCACGTGGCTCAACTGCGCCGCTCTGGCCGGCGCGGCGATCGTCATCTTCGCGCTGTTTCTCAAGGACGCGAAGGGAATCCTCACGGCCCGTCGGATCGGCACCCGGGACGCGCAGGCGGCCGAACGAGCCGCCGCGGAAACCGATCGAAGCTAGTGTCCGGGAGTGCTCCCGCGCGCCGCCCGACCGGGTAGGCGAACGCCGCCGCGACGCGGGGTGTCACGGGCGCCCGCGAGCCCACCCCGACGCGCGCCCGGAGGGGCCTGCGCGACCGCCGCGGCTGCCGCAACTTCGCGGGTAAACCACTGGGAAAACACATATCTGCCTGTGGTGATCCGCCCCTCGGGCGCGCGCGAGGCCCAAACCGCCCCGCCCCGCGAGCGTCCGCTGGCTGGGAGAAACTCTGGGTTGCAATATCATCACAAGCCGGAATAATGTGCAGCTTCCCACCGATGTTTTGGTCGACTTCTGGAGGGGTACTGGTCGGTCAAGAGATCTCGGAGAAATCTGATCAATGCGAGCGTTGCACGAGGGCCCCGGCGCGTGGAAAATGGGGCCCTTCTTTTGAGGAGAACTGCTTGATGATCCGCAATATTCGAAGCGAGGTCGGCAGCCTCGCGCTTGCCCTGGCGGTCTTGACGGCCGCCGTGGTCTCGAGCACCGCGCTGGCGGTCGACCTCGAGGAGCTGGTCGCCCAGCGCATGGCAGTCAACGACGAGAGCGCCAAGAGCCAGGTGCGGATCGACCAGCTCAGCGACGACACCGATCGGCTCACCGCCGAGTACCGCGTCATCCTGCAGCGCATCGACGCGCTGACCGTCTACAACAAGCAGGTCAGCGACCTGATCGCGTCCCAGGAAGAGGAGATGGCGTCCCTGCGCGCGCAGATCGACGACGTCGAGCTCGTGGGGCGCGAGGTCACGCCGCTGATGCTCGGGATGCTCGACGCGATCGAGAACTTCGTCGAGCTCGACATTCCCTTCCAACCGGAAGAGCGCGCGGAGCGCATCGCGGACCTCCACGACGTGATGGTCCGCGCCGACGTGACCAACGCCGAGCGGTACCGACGCATCGGCGAGGCCTACCAGATCGAGAACGAGTTCGGTCGAACCATCGAGACCTATTCCGGCGAGCTGGAGCTCGACGGCAAGAAGCGGATGGTGGACTTCCTGCGCGTCGGACGTGTGGGCTTCTACTACCAGACCCTCGACGGAACCGATACGGGCGTATGGGATCAAAAGAATAGGGCGTGGACGGATGCGACCAGAGCCGCGAATGACGTCAAGCTCGGGATTCGAATGGCGAAGAAGCAGACGGCACCGGACCTCTTGAGGCTTCCCCTGCCGGCGGCGGAGGCGGTGCGATGAGGTGGTTGAGCCCGACACTGGCTGGTTTGATGATCTTCGCGGGGGCGCAGATCGCCCTCGCACAGGAGCCCTCGGCCGAGCAGAAGGCGGCCGACGAAGCCGCGGCCGCGATGCCCGCGGCGAAGATGCCCCCCCAATCGAGCTCGATGGAAGCGCTGCTCGAGCGCGTGAAGAAGGGCTGGGCGGGAGAGCGCAAGGCCAACCGCGAGCGGGAGGCCATTTTCGCCAAGGCGAAGGCCGATCAGCAGCGCCTGCTCGACGAAGCGAAGGCGACGCGCGCGGCCCTCGAGCGGCGCAGCGAAACGCTCGAGAGGCGCTTCGAGGACAACGAGCTCTCACTCGCCAACCTCGAGGAGACGCTCACGCAGCGGCTCGGCGCCCTCGGCGAACTCTTTGGCGTCGTGCGCCAGATCGCGGGTGACACGCGGAGCCAGGTGGAGGGCTCGCTGGTCAGCGCCCAGATCCCCGGGCGAGAGGAATTCCTCGAGGAGCTCGGCAAGAACAAGAGCCTGCCCTCGATCGAGTCGCTCGAGAAGCTGTGGTTCCACCTGCACCAGGAGATGACCGAGCTCGGCAGGGTGGTCCGCTTCCCGGCGACGGTCGTCACCGTGGACGGTGAGCACGAGCAGCGCGAAGTCGTCCGGGTGGGCGCCTTCAACGCGCTCGCGGGCGGCGTCTACCTGGTCTACGAAGACCAGGCGCTCAAGGAGCTGCCCAAGCAGCCCCCGGGGACCTATCTCGATACGGTCTCGCGCTTCGAGGCGGCCACCACGGGCCTGGCGACGCTCGCGCTCGACCCGTCGCGCGGCTCGATCCTGAAGGTGCTGATCCAGACGCCCAGCTTCCGGGAGCGCATCGAGTTCGGCGGCGTGATCGGCTACGCGATCATCGCGCTCGGCGTGCTCGCCGGCTTCTTCGCGATCGCCCGCGGCATCGTCGTGTACCTGACCGGCCGCAAGGTCGCCGCGCAGAAGAAGAGCGATCGGGTGAGCGACAAGAACCCGCTCGGGCGCGTGCTGGGAATCTACGAGGCGAACCGGGGGACCGACGTGGAGACGCTCGAGCTCAAGCTCGACGAAGCCATCATGGGCGAGTCCGCGCGCCTCGAGAAGCTGCTGTGGCTGGTGAAGGTGGTCTCCGTGGTGGCGCCGCTGATGGGGCTGCTCGGAACCGTCACCGGCATGATCCGCACCTTCCAGGCGATCACGTTGTTCGGAACGGGCGACCCGAAGATGATGGCCAGCGGTATCTCCGAGGCCCTCGTCACCACCATGCTGGGTCTCATGGTCGCGATCCCGCTGGTGCTGCTCCACGCGCTCGTCTCGAACGTCAGCAAGGGCGTGGTCGAGGTCCTCGAAGAGCAGGCCGCGGGTCTGATCGCGCGGCGAGCGGAACAGACCGATGCTGCTTGAGTTCGAACCCATCGCGGCGGTGCGCGCGTTCATCGAACGCGGGGGCGACGTACTGATCCTGATCGCCGCGGTGACGTTCCTGATGTGGACCTTGATGCTCGAGCGCCTCTGGTACTTCAAGGTCATCCAGCCGCGCGAGGCCCGTCTGGTGGAGGAGACCTGGCGTGCGCGCAGCGATCACGATTCGTGGTTCGCGAACCAGGTTCGTCGACTGATGGTTTCGGAAATGCGCATCGATCTCCATCACTCCGTCGATGCGATCAAGACCCTGGTGGCCCTGTGCCCGTTGCTCGGCCTGCTGGGGACCGTGACCGGCATGATCGAGGTCTTCGACGTCATGGCGATCGCAGGCAGCGGAAACACCCGCGCGATGGCGTCGGGCGTGTCCAAGGCGACCATCCCGACGATGGCGGGCATGGTGGCCGCGCTTTCGGGCCTGATCCTCAGCGTTCAGATCGAACGCTTCGCGAACAACGAGACCGCACGCGTGGCCGACCACCTGACCCACGCGCACGAGTAAGGATTCGAAATGCGTCGACAAAGCAGAGCAACCGCGGAAGAGTCGGAGGTCAACCTCACGCCGATGCTGGACGTGGTGTTCATCATGCTGATCTTCTTCATCGTGACGGCATCGTTCGTGAAGGAATCGGGCATGGACGTGAACCGGCCCGACGCCGCCACGGCGACCCTGAAGCCTCGGGGCAACATCCTCGTCGCGATCACCCCGTCGGGCCAGATCTGGATCGACAAGCGCCAGGTCGACGTGCGCGCGCTGCGCGCCAACCTGGAGCGACTCCACGCCGAGAACCCCCAGGGCGCCGTCGTCATCCAGGCGGACGAGGATTCCAAGAACGGCCTGCTGGTGGCGGTCATGGATGCCGCCAAGCTGGCGGGGATCGACAACGTATCGATTGCCGCGGAACGCATCGACTGATGGCGCGCCACGCTTCAGCGGCGTTCTTCGCGATCGCGGTGACGTTCGGCCTGTTCTACCTCATGCAGGCGCTGATCCTCGGGCAGGAAGCCGAGCTGAGCGAGGTGACCGGGACCATGATCGATTTCGTGCGGCTCAAGAAGGACACCGAGCTCGAGACCAAGAAGCGCAAGATGCCCGAGAAGAAGGAGCCCGAGGAGCCACCGCCACCGCCCGATCTGAGCATGGCGAGGACCAACAAGCCCAGCCAGGAGATGGGCGAGATGGCGTTCGCGATCGACGTCGACGTCGACGTCGGGGGGACGGACGTCGCGATCGCGGCGAGCGATACGGACGTGGTTCCGATCGTCCGCGTCAACCCCCAATATCCGCTGCGGGCTTCCGAACGCGGCATCGAGGGCTGGGTGATCGTGGAGTTCACGATCAGCAAGCTGGGTACCGTGAAGGATCCGAAGGTGCTCCAGTCGCACCCCAGCTCCATCTTCGATCGCTCGGCCCTCAAGGCGATCCGCAAGTGGAAATACAACCCGAAGATCGAGGACGGCGAGCCCGTGGAGCGCCCCGGCGTGAAGGTCAGGCTCACCTTCGATCTGAGCGACAACTAGAGTGGCGAATCGAATGTCTCCGGTTCGGATCGCACGCGTCTATCGAGTTTGCGTCTTCCTCCTGACGCTGGTCCTCACGCTCGGTGTGGTCGGCAGCGCGGAGGCCGCCAGGAAGAAGAAGGACGACAAGGACAGGGGCAAGAGCTTCACGGTGAGCGAGCAGCTGCACAAGAAGCTGAGCGCCGCCCACGAGGCGCTGGAGGCCGACCAGTACCCGGCGGCGGCCGAGATCCTGCTGGACCTCGAGAAGCGAGCGAGTCGCCTAAAGCCCTACGAGCGCGCGCTCATCTACCAGATGCTCGGCATGTCGCAGGCGGGCCAGGAGAAGTACAAGCAGGCGCTCGTCTACTTCGAGAAGTGCCTCGCGGACGAGGCGCTGCCGCACGGTGCGATCGTGAGTACCCGCTACACGATCGCCCAGCTCTACATGGCGACCGAGGAGTTTGAGAAGGCGGTGAAAACGCTGGAGAAGTGGTTCAAGGACGTCGAGACGCCCAACGCGAACGCCTACTACCTGCTCGCGGCCGCCTACTACCAACTCGATCGGATCGACAAGGCGATCGGCCCCGCCGAAAAGGCCATTCAGATCGCCAAGAAGCCGAAGCCGCCCTGGCTGCAGCTGCTGGTCGGTCTGTACTACGAGACCAAGCAGTTTCCGAAGGCCGTCAAGCCCCTCGAAACCCTGATCATGATCGATCCCAAGAAGGCCTACTGGACCCAGCTCTCCTCGCTCTACGCGCATCTGGAGGAGGAGGACAAGTCCCTGGCGGTGATGCAGCTCGCCTACGCGCAGGACTTCCTCTCGAAGGACTCCGACCTGCGCGCCCTCGCCCAGCTCTATCTCTACCACTCGCTGCCCTATCAGGCGGGATTGGTGCTCGAGAAGGCCCGTGCGGACGGCTTCGTCAAGGAGGACGCCAGCTTCTGGGAGATGCTCGCGAACAGCTGGTTGCTGGCCCGCGAGCTCGACCGGGCGTTGGGGCCGCTGCAGACGGGAGCGGAGCTCTCCGAGAAGGGCGACCTCTACGCGAGACTCGGGCAGCTCTATCTCGAGCGCGAACAGTGGAAGGAGGCCGCGGAGGCCCTGCGCAACGCGATCGACAAGGGCAAGCTCACCGACAAGGAAACCACGCATCTGCTGCTCGCGATCGCGCTCTACCACCAGAAGCAGTTCCAGAACTCGATCCGGCATCTTCGTGTGGCGCGCACGAGCGACAACGAGACGATCCGCAACTCGGCGGATCAGTGGATCCTGCTGGTCGAACGCGACGCGGAGGCGCTGCGCGAGGCCGAGTTCCAGAAGGAGATGGAGGCCGAGGAGGCGCTCGAGGGCGAGCCCGAGCTGGATCCCGGCCGCACCGCCCTGGACGACGACGCGCAGCAGGTCGAGCAGATCTCACAGACGCCGTAGCTCTGCGGCCTTCGCGCGTCTCCCGCCCATCGATCCTTTCAGCGACGACACCGATTTGCGGGCGATCGAGCGACGACTCGGTCGTGCCGCGATCTGCCGACGCTTCGATTGCGCCACGTGAACCGGTGGCGCACGCGCCCCGCGGCGATCGGGTTCGAGTTCGTCTTAAAGTGTGTGAGGCGTGTTCGTTCACGCAGCGCGAACGATCTGCAGGCTGCGAGCAACCGTTGGAGGGGCCGGGGCGGGGCGGCTGCCGCG
>JBFGGA010000162.1:0-8350 GCA_041579295.1 Myxococcota bacterium
CGCGCACAGATCCACGAAGTGGCACACCTCGCCGATCACGCGGCCGCCGCCGACCTCGGGATCCGCGAGCCAGCTGCCGACGGGCATCGGCCCGGGCGCGACGCTGTAGCGGATGGCGAGCGGGCCGCTGCGGTTCGCGAACGCCTCGCGAATCGCGCGCGCGTGGCTGGAGAAGCGCCGGTTGTAGCCGAGCGCGAGGAAGCCTCCGGTGGCGCGCGCCGTCTCGATCAGCGCTTCGACCTGCTCGGCGTTCAGCCCTGCCGGCTTCTCGAGCCACACGGCCTTGCCCGCTCGCAACGCGCGCTCCGCGAGCGGCGCGTGGCTGTCGTGCCGGGTCGCGATGAATACGAAATCCACGTCGCCACTCGAGAACGCGGTCTCCGGGTCCGTGCTGCAGCTCTCGTAGCCGAATTTCTCGGCCGTGCGCCGCGCCGACGGGCCCGTCGCGGTGACGATCTGGACGGGGCGGACGCCGCTGAGCTTCGAGACCGCGGGGAGCAGCGTCGCCTTCGCGTAGCTCCCCGCGCCGACGAATGCCACGCCGAGCCCGTCGACGGGCGCGCGCGGCTTCGCGGGGGCGACGGGCAGCGCTCGCTTCCGGTCCGCGTCGCCCGCGTAGCGAAACACGACGGCCAGCGATCGCCGCTCGCCGCTGGCGAGCTCGGCGTAGGCCTGCTCGGCCTCGGCGAAGTCGACCGTCTGCGTATCGAGGTGCCCCGGATCCACCGCGCCCGAAGCGATCAGCGCGAGGAACGACTGCAGGTTGCGGTTCTCGGTCCAGCGCACCTGCGAGATCGGATAGTCGAGGCCGAGCTCCTCGTAGCGGCGGTCATAGCGTCCCGGCCCGTACGACATGCTCATGCGCAGCTCGAGCTCCTTCTCGTAGAAGCTCCTGCGGTCGAGATCCATCGCGGTCGCGCCGACGACGACGACGCGGCCCCTTGCGCGACAGAGGTGGGCCGCGAGGTCGATCGGCGCGGAGTCGCTCGAGGATGCGGCGACGATCGCGAAGTCGGCGCCGTGTCCGCCGGTGGCTTCGTTTCGCCAGCCGCTGTGATCGTCTCTCGGGACGGCCGTCCATTCCGCGCCCTGGGCGAGGGCCTGCTTGACGCGCGTCGAGTCGAGATCGATGCCGAGCACCCTGCAGCCGTTGGCGTGGAGCAGCTGCAGCGTCAGCTGGCCGAGGAGCCCGAGCCCGATCAGCGCGGCGACTTCGCCGAGCGTCGGATCCGCCACCCGCAGGCCCTGCATCGCGATCGCGCCGAGCGTCGCAAACGCGGCCTTCTCGAGCTCCACGCCGTCGGGAACGCGCACTGCGAGATTCTCGGGAACGCAGACGATCTCGGCGTGGTTCGCGTAGCCCGCTCCCGCGCAGGCCACGCGATCGCCGACTGCGAGCTTCGCGACACCATCTCCCACGTCGACCACGATCCCCGCGCACGAGTAACCGAGCGGCTGCGGCGCGTCCAAGCGCGTGGTCACGGTTCGGACGGTGGACCGCGGGCCTTCCTGGGCGAGCTTCCGGGTCACCTGTTTGACGAGATCGGGCCGGGCGCGCGCCTTGCCGACGAGCGACTTCCGGGCGAATTCCATCGCCTGCTTCTCGGTGCCGGGGGAGACGACCGAGAAGTGGTTGTGGACGAGCACGCAGCCGGGTGCGAGCGCGGGTGCCGGAACGTCGATCGTTTCGAGCTTGCCGGTGCGCGGGCTCTGCACGATCTGCTTCATGCCGGCTTCCTCTCGATGTGGTCGATCCAGCCCGGATGCGCGAGGAACACGCGATCGCAGCGGATTTCGTCGAGCGAGCGGCGCCGCACGTCGCAGCTCCCGGCATCGACTTCGCGTACGGCGACGTCCTCGGGGCGGCGCACGGCCGTGATCCTGAGTCGCTGATCGGCCATCGGCTCGCGGATCTTGGGGATGTTCTGCTCGTCGAAGCCCATCAGCCGCAGGGCGACCAGATCGAGCGCGATCGGATCGGTGGCGGCGAGGATCGATCCGAGCGGCACGTCGCGGGGGGCGAGCGGGCCGTCGCCCTCTCCCGCGACGACGCCGTCCATCACGGTCAGTACCCGGCGGATCGGTTCCGGGGACCCGAAGTCCTCGCCCTTCGCATCGCTGTAGTAGAGGCAGCGATTCAGGTCGACGCACATGCGCCAGGCGGTGCGGTTGCCGTACCAGTTGCCGCTGCGAATGAACGCCTCTCCGCGCAGCGCGCCTTCGACGCGACGCGCCAACCCGATGGAACGGGCTCCGACCCCGCGCTTGAGCAGCGCCCGTCCGATCTCCGCGGCGAGGCTGCGCGCCGCGTCGAGCAGGCTCGATCCCGGGTACTCGTCGCCGCCGCGATCCACCGGACCGACGCAGTGATGCGGGAGGAGGTTCTTGTCGCCGTTGATCCCGACGAGGTTCTTCAGCGCGAGGGTCACCCCGGTCTTCTTGTGGGTCTTGAGCTTCGGGAGGTTCACGACGAGATCCGCGGACAGCACCGTTTCCGAGAGCAGATACGCGTTCCTGCCGTCGCGGTGATGCTCCGCGGTGGGGTGCGGATCGTAATCGGCGCCGCGGAAGCGCCGGGGGTCGAGACCGGAGCCCTCGAACGCGCTGTTGCGGCCCAGATCGATCATCCGGTAGCCGCGCGGATCGCCCGGAAGCGGCCGCCGCTCCGCGACGACGGCATCTCGGTAGATCGCGAATTCGCGCCGGAGATCGACGATTTCGAGCTCCCGCCCGACTTCGTCCTCGTACAGGCGCGCCAGCTCGTCGAGCCCCGCGATCTCGCGGATCTGCTCGAAGTCACAGTCGTGTTGGGGCGCCTCGGCGATCGTCACGCTCCCCTCGACGCCCGCGGCCAGGAACGCGTAGTCGACCACCGCGCGCAACACGGCGCCGTGCGTGATGACCGATTCGACGCTCGCGCATTCGGCGTCCGCGCCGACGGCGGGGTTCCAATGGCGGATGAAGTTCGGCTTGATGACGATGTGGCTCCCGCGCGGAGTCAGCGCCCCGAGCGGGTTCCAGTCCGCGCTGCCGAAGTGCTCGGTGTCGAGGCCGAGGCCGCGCAGCGCGGCCCGAACGGCCGCGTAGACGTGGTTGGGCGGCTCGTGGGCGGGCGCTTCGCCGAGCAGGCCCGCGAGCTCCGGCCACGCCTTGCCGGGGCCGAAAGGCGGACGCAGATCCGCGTAGGACGGTTCGGTCCGCGCGAGCCCGACGGGGATCTCGCTACTCGGGGACATGGGCCGGTAACCGCGCCAGGACCCGAGGCGCGATGTCGTAGAAGCTCGCCTCTGCGGCGGCTTCGTCGTTGTGCGCGATCGGTACCGTGAAGCGCACCAGCGAACCATCGGTGCGCCCTTGGACCGCACGGTCGAAGCCGACGTAGAGGATCTTCTTCCAGTCCTGCGAGACGACGCGCCCGCGGCTCTGGTACCAGTAGTAGGTGAGCTGTCGATCGTCACCGCGTGCGACCACCAGGCGCCTCACGGTTGCGGGCGCCTCGGGCATGCCCGGTAGATCGAGCACCAACGGCCGATTGTCGATGATGTCCCACCCCGAGCCGGGTAGGCAGTGCGCGGGCGGGTGGATCGCGTTGACGCCCGCGCCGCCGCCCTCTTCGCGAATCTGGCTCGCGTGGTATCCCAGGTAGACGTTCACGACGGCTCCGCGCTCCGCGTTCCGGAAGTTGCAGAGCAGGTAATCGGTCACCCCGAGATTGCCGATGGTCTCGTCGTCCAGCACCTGGCGATCCGCGCACGTCCAATCCCCCAGCCGATCGGGAAATGCGTAGAAGCTCGCGCGCTCCGGGAAGATCGGGTCGGTCGCGAGATAGTGGTAGGTGTAGAAGTTGAAGCCGAGGAACATCAACGCGACGGAGAGCTTGATCATTGAAACGCCCTCGCGCGCGGCCGCTCGCGGCGGCTCGGCCAGAGCACCGAGAGCAGCCACGCCTCGACGAGCAGCAGCGCGCACGCCAGGCCGAAGGTGAAGAACCCCTCCGTCTGATGGATCAGGCCCTCGGCGGCCGCCGCACCCATGCGGTGCGCGAGATAGCCGGTGAGCGCAACCCGAAATGCATTGACGAAGATGGCGATGGGGATTGCCGAAGCCACGATGACGGCGCGCTCGATCGGGTTCTTGCGGAAGAAATACGCGAACACCACGGCGAGCGCGCCGAGCGCCATCAGCGACCGCAAACCCGCGCAGGCCTCCGCGACGAAGAGCTGGGTTTCGGCCAGGTGGATGATGTTCCCCTCCCGAAGCGCAGGGATGTGCAGCAGGTGGAGCGTCTCGACCGCGAAATCTGCGGCCACCAGCTGAAGGGGGAACGCGATCACGTTCACGACGGATTGGGGGAGCGGAACCATGAAGAACAGGAACAGCATCGGAAACGCGAGGATCCGAAAGACCTCCCGCCCGAGCAGCAGCACCTGCAGGCCGATGAGCGTCAGCACGAAGGAGACGCGCATCGCGGTCAGCTCGACGCCGAGTCGGCCGATCATCAGCGCGAGGGATCCGAGTGCCAGGGGGAGCAGGCCCCACCAGGAGGGCTCGATGGTCGCGCGCGCCAGCTGGCGTCGGCGCTCCCACGCGAAGTAGAGCGCCAGCGGGGCGACGAGGAAGCCGTGCGAGTAGTCGTCGACCGAGCTCCAGTGCCGGACCATGTAGTAGAGGACGGGTCCGAAGATCCCGATCGCGAGCGCGCTCGTGGCGCCCGCGTAGAGGATCGACGCACGACGCTCGCGTTCGTCGCGCGCGGCGTTCGCAGCCGCGTCCATCGTCGCTTCGTTCATTTTCGGACTCGAACCCCCCGTCGAGTTCTCTGCCGTTCTCCTAGAAGAGCGCGTAGATGAACGGCGCGACCGCCGAGCCTTCCGTGAGCACGATCAGGACCGAGAGCAGCAGGATCGTGAGCACGATCGGTCCCAACCACCACTTCTTCCGCACCTTCATGAAGGACCAGAGTTCGCCAAAGATCGAGAGCCGACTGCCGATGCCTCCACCTGAACGCGCCATCCAGTTCTCCTCGTCGACGACGGCCGGGGCACCCGAGCCGTCGCTTGGAATCAGTCCAGTTCGTAACGCTCTCGCCAGTCGAAGTCCTCGACCAGCTCGGGTTGATCCCCCTTGAGGAGGATCTGGTTGCCGAGGACCAAGACGTCCATCTGCGTTCGCATGAAGCAGAGGTAGGCGTCGTCGGGGGTGCAGACGATCGGCTCTCCGCGGACGTTGAACGAGGTATTGATCAACACCGGGCAGCCCGTCCGCTCGTCGAACGCGGTCAGCAGGTCGTAGAACTCCGGGTGATGCTGCCGCTCGACCGTCTGCAGTCGCGCGGAGCCGTCCACGTGCGTGACTGCGGGGATGCGCTTTCCCTCCCGGACCGGGCACACGAGCAGCATGTAGGGGCTCTCGCGGTCGATGTCGAACCACTCGGAGGTCTTCTCCGCGATGACCGCGGGTGCGAAGGGCCGGAAGCTCTCGCGAAACTTGATCTTCAGGTTCACCCGCTTCCAGTTTTCCTCGTTGCGCGCGTCGGCGAGGATGCTGCGGCTCCCGAGCGAGCGCGGTCCCCACTCGAGGCGGCCCTGGAACCATCCGACCACCGCCTGATCGTCGTTCAAGCGTCGGGCGGTCTCGGCGATCATCTCTTCGCGAGACACGGTCCGGTAGGGCGCCCCGCGCGCGTCGAGGTAGCCCCTGATCTCGTCGTCGGAGAAGCTCGGCCCCCAGTAGGCGTGCTCGATCCGGGTCTTGCGCGGCTTGTCGAGCACGCAGTTGTCGACGAAGAGCGCCGCGCCGAGCGCACCGCCCGCGTCACCCGCGGCCGGTTGGACCCACAGGTTCTCGAACGGGCCCTCGCGAATGATCCTTCCGTTGGAGACGCAGTTGAGCGCGACGCCGCCGGCCATGCAGAGGTTCTTCATCCCCGTTCTCTCGTGGAGGTTGCGCACGATGCGGAGCATGATCACCTCGATCACGCGCTGGACGCTCGCCGCCATGTCCCAGTGGAACTGCTGCATCTCCGATTCGGGCTGGCGTCGCGGCTCGCCGAACAGCTCGTCGAACCTGTGGTTCGTCATCGTGAGGCCGTAGTCGTACGCGAAGTACTTCATGTTGAGCTTGAACGAGCCGTCGTCGCGCGCGGCGATCAGCTCGTCGAAGATCTTGTCGGCGTACTTCGGATCGCCGTAGGGCGCGGCACCCATCACCTTGTATTCGGCGCTGTTGACCTTGAAGCCGAGGTAGTAGGTGAACGCGCTGTAGAGCAGGCCCAGCGAGTGGGGAAAGCGGATCTCCCGGATCAACTCGAACTGGTTTCCGCGCCCCACGCCCTGCGTGGTGGTCGCCCATTCCCCGACTCCGTCGCAGGTCAAGATCGCGGCCTCCTCGAACGGGGAGGGCAGGAACGCCGAAGCGGCGTGGCTCTGGTGGTGCTCGGCGAAGAGCACTTCACCTTCGAAGCCGAGCTTGTCGTGGATCATGCGGGGGACCCAGAGCTTCTCCTTGAGCCAGACCGGCATCGACTTGCTGAACGACGGAAGCGAGCGCGGGAACGTCGCGAGGTACGTCATCAGGATGCGCTCGAACTTGACGAACGGCTTGTCGTAGAACGCCACGTAGTCGACGTCGCCGATCGAAAGCCCGGCTTCCCGCAGGCAGTACCTCGCGGCCTCGACCGGAACGCCGGGGTCGTGCCGCTTGCGGGTGAAGCGCTCCTCGTGCGCGGCCGCGACCAGCTCGCCGTCACAGAGCAGGGCCGCCGCAGAGTCGTGGTAGAAGCAGGAGATTCCGAGAACGTTCACGCGTGACTCCGGTTTACGACGCCTAGGAGAGGAGCTTGGCCCGCTCGAGGTCCGGCTTCGCGGAGTCCGCCTCGAGCCATGCGGACTCTACGGCGCGCAAACCGCGTTTTGCCAGCGGGTCGCTGCGACCGATCGCAAGCGCGAGACCGACCGGTCCGATCAACAGCACGTAGGTCATGGACAGAATCATCAGCGTCTGCACGGCGCCGAATCGACCCGCGATCGTCGCCCAGCCGATGAGCAACCGCCGACCCAGGGAGGGCGCCTTCTCGTCCGTCATGCGATCTCTCCCAATTTCTAGGAGTCTACTTCGGCTAGTTGCGCCTTCGAGTGAAGTCGTTCCGTCAATCCGGGTCGGCGCGGCGCGCGGGCCCGCGACCAGCTCTGAAGGGTTTTGGACCCATATTCTCGCGCGAGCCATCGATTATCACGCACTTTGTTCGATTTTGGAATAGGCAGTGGAATCGAATTGCCGATGTGGGAAAAATGGTTCTCCGGGGAGAAATTTCTTCCCATCGAAGGAAACTTCTTTCACACTGTTGATTCGGCCCCTCGAAAAGGGGAGCCGAATCGCGGGGCTCGCGGCTGGCGGCCGCGCCGGGGCGGCCCGCGCGAGCCGTTGAACCAGCCGCCATCGATTCGATCGGGCCAGCGGTCTCGGGAGAATCGAGCCGAGAGAGGGAGCGTTCCAATGGTCGACCGGTTCCGGGTTCTGGTGATCGACGACGATCCCGGCGTGCGGGACTACATGGAGGCGCTGGTTTCCCGCCAGGGCTACGACGTCTTCGCCGCGGCCGACGGCGAGGAGGCGCTGCAGAACCTGGACACCACGCAACCCGATCTGATCACGCTCGACGTCGTGCTGCCGGGCATGGACGGCCTCCAGACGCTCGAGAAGCTCAAGCAGCGCCTGCCGGACGTACCGGTCGTGATGCTCTCCGGTCACGGACAGGCGCGAAACATCGTCGAGGCCATGCGGCGCGGCGCGTCGGATTTTCTCCGCAAACCGTTCGAGGTCGAAGAGCTCGAGCTCGCGTTTCAGAAGGCCCTCGAAAAGCGCGCCCTCAAGCAGGAGGTGGAGCGGCTGCGGGGCCGAGCGCAGTCCGAGACCGATTTCATGTTGCTCACGGGCGACAACCCTAAGATGCGCGAGATCCGGGACATCATCGAGCAGGTCGCGGATACGGACATCACGGTGCTGATCCGGGGCGAGAGCGGCACCGGGAAGGAAGTCGTGGCGAGGACCCTGTTCCAGCTCTCCGGTCGGCGCGAACAGCCCTTCGTGAAGGTGAACTGCGCGGCGCTGCCCTCCGAGCTGCTCGAGAGCGAGCTGTTCGGCTTCGAGAAGGGCGCCTTCACGGGAGCCCACAAGCGCAAGCTCGGCAAGTTCGAGTACGCGAACCACGGGACGATCTTCCTGGACGAGATCAGCGAGATGCACCCGTCACTCCAGGCCAAGCTGCTTCAGGTGCTGCAAGACGGCGAGTTCTCCCGACTGGGGAGCGAATCCGACGTTCGCGTCGACACGCGCATCATCGCCGCCACCA
>JBFGGA010000163.1:0-8183 GCA_041579295.1 Myxococcota bacterium
CGCGCTCGCGCCGCGCTCGCTCGACGCCGGCGGCCGCTCGCGCAGGTCGCGGCGCTCGGCGTGCTGCTGTCGGCCGCGTGTTCGCTGCTGCGCCCGGAGCTGCCCGCGCTGCTCGCGAGTGCTCCCAGCGACGGCGAGATCGCGTTTCCGATCAGCGGTTGGATCGTGCTCGACTTCGCCGAGCCGGTCCACGAGCGCGCGGTCGCGCGCATCGAGTTTGCGTGCGGCGGCGCCGCGCGCGCGATGCGCGTCCACCGCGTGGCGCCGACGCGGCTCGCGCTCGATCCGGTCGGCGAGCTCGAGCCCGCGTCGGCGTGTGAAGTCGGCTGGGCGCAGTCGGGCCGGCGCGAGCGCATCCGCTTCGCAACCGGGGCTCCGTCCGTCTCCGCTCGGATTCCCTACGACCGCGAAGATCCGCGCCAGCTCGCGCCGTATCCGGACGACTTCTGGCTCGCCGCGAACCCCTCGGATCCGACGGAGCTGGGCCTTCGCGTCCAAATGGTCGGGTTCCGGCGCAGCGCGCGCTGGTTGATGAACGCGCTCGCGAGCGGCGTTCGCGAGTTCGACGGATTCAGCCCGCTCGCCCACATCACGATTCCGCTCTCGTCCCCCGCGGACCCCGAATCGCTGCCGCGCACCCCCGCGCAGAGCCTCGATCCGCTGGCCTCGGTCGGCCTGTTCGACATCACGCCCGGCAGCCCCGACTACGCCTCGCGCATTCCGTTTCGGCTCGAAGCGCGCTCCGAGACCGCGGGGGGGCGCGAGGAGCACGCGCTGCTGCTGTTTCCGTCGCTCGCGCTGAAGCCCCGCCATCGCTACGGGGTGGTGGTCACCCGCCGCGCGCTCTCGCACGCGGGATCTCCGTACGACCCCAGCGCGTTCTTCGAGCGCGCGCGGGATCGCTGGAGCGGACTCGAGGAGAGCTGGTCGCTGCAGCGCGCGCGCACGCTCGTCGACGAGGTGCTGAGCGCGCTGGACTCGGGCCCGATCGCGATCGAACGCAGCGACGTGGCGTTCGCCGCGCGGCTCACCGTGCGCAGCCTGGACGGCATCGGCGACGACCTGCGCGCGATCCGGGAGCGAACCGCCGCGGCGCCCGCGCCCGAGATCGAGATCACGCGGGTCGAGGCCGGGACGCCCGAGGCGGCGGGCGACGATCCCGTCGCGGCGGTCGTGCACGGCACCTGGTCGGCCCCCGAATGGCGCGCCCCCGATCGACAGCTCGCCCGGGATCCCGCGAGCGGAGCCCCTGCGCAGACCGGGGCCCGGGCGCTGCCGTTCACACTCGCGCTGCCGCGCGCCGCCGAGCGCGCGCCGGTTCCGGTCGTGATGTACCAGCACGGCAACCCCGGCAGCGCTTCCGACGAGGTGGTCGACGTGGCGCGCGCTTCGCTCGCCGCCGCGGGCTTCGCGGTGATCGGCTTCACCGACGTGATCAACCGCGAGGTCAGCCCGCCGGGCCCGCCCGCCGACGAGCGCGCGCGCTGGCAGGTGATCCACGTCCTGCTGCGCGTGATGGCGACCTCGAGGTTTCCCGACGACTTCGTCGCGACCGTCGCGGAGCAGCTCGCGTTCCTGCGCGCGATCCGGTCGATCGCCGAGATCCCGAGCTTCGCGGCCCCGCTGCCGAGCGCGTACCGGGACGCGAGCGGTCGCAGGCTTCGCACGCGGCGCGCGATCGAGCCCGCGCGGATCCACGGCATCGACGCGGATCGCCCGCTCGGCTATCTCGGAATCAGCGAGGGCGCGCACCTCGGCGCGCTGCTGCTGCCGTTCGCGCCCGAGATCCGCGCGGCCACGCTGGTCTCGCCCGGCAGGCGCTTTAGCGAGATCCTGATCCACCAGGGCTCGGAGCGCCTGCGCGCACCGCTGGTCTTTCTCGGCTGCAACCAGCTCTCGCCGATCGACGTCTGGGTCGCGCTCGCGCTCGTCCAGCAGCTCTTCGACGACCAGGATCCGCACAACTTCGCGGGCTTCCTCTATCGCGAGCCGCTCGGGATCGATCCCCCGCAGCGCGCGAGCGTGCTCGTCGTCGAGGGCCTGAACGATTCGCTGGTTCCCAACCACGCCACCCACAGCTGGCTGCGCGCGCTCGGAGCGATCCCGCAGCTCGGCGGCTCCGGGCCCGGGATCTTCGGCATCGCGCGCGTGAGCGACGCGGTGTCCGGAAACATCGATGCGCGAACCAGCGCGGCGCTCTATCAATACGTGCCGGTGGGCGTGGAAGGCGTGGAGCCGACGCCGGGTTGCGGGCGCCCCGAGCTCGTCGAACGCAGCGCGCGGGAGGGGCACTACTGCGCGCAGCGCGCCGAGGAGGCGCTGCGCCAGCGCGTCCGGTTCTTCGAGTCGGCTCTCGGGCAAGACGCCCCGGAGATCATCGATCCGCTGACGAGATGAGAGGAGTGCACGAGATGAAGCGAATCCGAAGCGAGCGCCGCGGCAGCGTCGAGCTGCTGACCCTGGACCGGCCCAAAGCGTTGAACGCACTCGACCGCGCGACGCTCGAGGAGCTGCTGGGCCACTGCGGGCGCCTCGACGCGGACAGCGCGGTGCGCGCGGTCGTCTTGACCGGCGAGGGGCGGGCTTTTGCCGCGGGCGCCGACATCGCCGAGATGCGCGGGCTCGACGCGCAGCAGGCGGAGGCCTTCAGCCGGCTCGGGCACCGCGTGATGGACGCGCTCGAAGCGCTCGCGGTCCCGACGATCGCCGCCGTGAACGGTTACGCGCTCGGCGGCGGCTGCGAGCTCGCGTGCGCGTGTGATTGGATCTACGCGTCCGAGAAGGCGCGCTTCGGCCAGCCCGAGGTGAAGCTGGGCCTGATCCCGGGCTTCGGCGGCACCGGACGCCTGGTGCGCCGTGTGGGCTCGGCGTGGGCGAAGGAGCTCGTGCTCGCCGGCGAGCCGATCGACGCCGAGACCGCGCTGCGCATCGGCCTCGTCAATCGGCTGTTCGCGCCCGACGCGCTGCTCGACGCCGCGCTCGAGGTGGCCGAGCAGATCGCCGGCAACGGGCCGCTCGCGGTCGCGACCGCGAAGCGAGTGATCCTCCAGGGCCAGGACGCCGGCGCGCGCACCGCCCATGCGCTCGAGCAGGCCGCGTTCGGCGTGATCTCCGCGGGTGCGGAGCGCGCCGAGGGGATGGACGCGTTTCTCGAGAAGCGCGAGCCGTCGTTCCCGGGCCGGTGACGACGATGAGGCCCGCGCACTGCATCGCCGCGCTGCTCGCCACGCTTCTCTCCGCGAGTGGCGTGCGGGCGGCCGCACCCGAGGCGAGCCCCGGCGGAGCCGGGGCTTCGAGCGTCCTGCTGGTCACCTTCGACACGGTGCGCGCCGACCGGATCGGCGCCTACGGCGATGCCGCGGCGGAGACGCCGACCGTCGACGGGCTCGCGGCGCGCGGCGTGCTGTACGAGGCCGCGGTGAGCGCGACGCCGATCACGCTGCCCTCGCACGCCTCGATCCTCACGGGAACCTACCCGACCGCGCACGGCGTGCACGACAACGGCGTGTTCCAGCTCGGGCGCGACGCGACGTCGCTCGCGGAGGTATTTCGCGAGCGGGGCGCGCGCACGGCCGCCTTCGTGGGCAGCTACATCCTCGACGACCGCTTCGGCCTGGACCAGGGCTTCGAGACCTATCGCGGGCCCGTCCTCGCGCTGGAGTTCAAGATGCGGGAGGCGCGGCGCGCCGCGAGCGAAGTCGTCGACGACGCGATCGCCTGGCTCGAGCAGCTCGAACCCGGAGAGCGCTTCTTCGTCTGGGTCCACTTCTACGACCCGCACCGCCCGCTTCGCGAGCACGATGCGACCGGCCGCAGGTTCCCGGACCCCTACGCGGCCGCGATCAGCGCGTGCGATCGCGAGCTCGGGCGCCTGATCCGGCACCTCGACGAGCGGGGCATGGCGGAGAACCTCTTGACCGTCGTGACGGCCGACCACGGCGAATCGCTCGGGGAGCACGGCGAGTCGACGCACGGCATCTTCGTCTACCAGAGCTCGATGCGCGTGCCGCTCATCTTCTCCGGTGGCCCGCTGTCCGGGCTTTCCGGTGTGCGCGTCGAGCGCGCGGTGACCAACGCCGCGATCGCGCCCACGCTGCTGCGCCTGGCGGGTCTGCCGCGCGCGCTGATGCCCGCGGTTCGGCTCGCTCCCCTTCCACTGGTCGGCGATGGAGATCCACCCGCTGCCGACGTCGAGCCGCTGCTGCTGCAGAGCCTCACGCCGTACTACAACTATCGGTGGCACGCGCTGCGGGGCTTGATCTGGCGCGGTCACAAGCTCGTTCGAGGATCCGCGACGGAGCTCTACGCGCTCGACGAGGATCCCGACGAGCTCGCCGATCTCTCGCGCCGGCGCCCGGAAATGGTCGCGGAGGCGAGCCGCGCGCTCGACGCGCTCGTCGCCGAGCACGCGCCGCTCGGCTGGGCGGTGAGCCACTCGGCGTCGGTGGACGAGGTCGAGCTGCTCGCCTCGCTCGGCTACGCGGTCCATCACGCGGGAGACGATCCATTCGATCCCGCGCTGCCGGATCCGCGCAAGCGGATCGGCGACATCGCGCTCGTCGACGAGGCGTACGCCAACTTCGAGCGCTGGGGCGGGCTCGCGACCCGATACGCGACGGCGTGGCAGCGCGACCAGGAAGGGCGCAAGTACCTCGAGAAGGCGCGCAAGCTCACCCTACGGCTGCGCAGGCGGAACCCCCGCGATCCGACGGTGCCGTACCTATTGGGCGCGATCGAGAGCGAGCTGCGAAACTACGAGACCGCGATCCCGCTGCTCGAGCAGGCGGCGCGGGATCGCCCCTTCGATTCCGTCTGCCGAGTCAGACTGGCCGATGCCTACGCGAAGGTGGGGCGCACCGACGACGCCATCTCCGAGCTGCACGAGGCGCTCGACCTCGTGCCCGAGCAGCCCCTCTACCACCAGTTCTTGATCGGCTACGCGCTCGACGCGCGCCGTTTCGGCGACGCGCGCCGCTGGATGGACCGCTACGCCGCGGCGATGCCGGCCGGCAGCCGCGAGCATCGCGACGCGCTGCGCTGGATCGCCGAGCAGGAGCGGCGGATCCCGCCCGACGCCGCGCGCTCGCCCCCGAATTCGGCCGCCGCCGAGTGAGGCAGCGGCGCGGCCGTCAGCCCGCGTAATCGCGCAGATAGGGGATGCGCGCGGCCGTCGCCTCGATCGCGTCGCCCGCGTCGAGCAGCACGCGCGTCGCGTTCCAGCGCCCTTCGAGCAGCTGGCTGCGTGCGCCGTCGGGGATTGAAGCGGCCGCGGTGCCCGCCCGGGAGGTCACGGTTCGCGCCACGAGATCCACGATCACCCGCTGCTCGGGGTCGAGCGTCACCGCATCCATCAGCGCCGCGAGGTCTGCGGCCGCGAGCGACGCGCAGGGCAGGCCGAGCGCCGTGCAGTTTCCCGCGAAGATCTCCGCGAACGACGCGCCGATGAACGCGCGAAAGCCCGTGCGCATCAGCGCCTGCGGGGCGTGCTCGCGCGACGAGCCGCAGCCGAAGTTGGCGCCCACGATCAGGATGCTCGCGCCCGCGAAGCGCTCGTCGTCGAGCGGGTGGTCGCCCTTGGCCTGGCGGCGGTCGTCCTCGAAGGCGTGCTCGCCGAGGCCGTCGAAGCTCACCGCGCGCAGGAAGCGCGCGGGGATGATCCGGTCGGTGTCGATGTCGTCCCCGCGCAGCACGCAGGCGCGCCCCTCGACGCGTTTGATCGCGCTCATCGCGCCCCCCGCACTTCCGCTCTGCGCGCCGCGGCCGCCATCACAGCATCCCCCGCACGTCCGCCACGCGGCCTTCGATCGCGGCCGCCGCGACCATCGCGGGCGACATCAGCAGCGTGCGGCCCGTCGGCGAGCCCTGCCGGCCCTTGAAGTTGCGGTTGCTCGACGACGCGCAGATCTCGCGGCCCACGAGCTTGTCGGGGTTCATCGCGAGGCACATCGAGCAGCCCGCCAGCCGCCACTCGAAGCCCGCGGCGCGGAAGACCTCGTGCAGCCCCTCGGCCTCGGCCGCGCGCGCGACGGCCTGCGAGCCCGGCACCACGAGCGCCTTGACGCCCGGCGCCACCCGGCGCCCGCGCGCCACGCGCGCGGCCTCGCGCAGATCCGAGAGCCGGCCGTTCGTGCACGACCCGATGAACGCGACGTCGATCGGTGTTCCCGCGATCGGCTCCCCGGGCTGCAGCGACATGTAGGCGTAGGCCTCTTCGAGCGAGGCGCGCTGCTCGGCGGGCGCGTCGGCGGGGGAGGGCAGGCGCTCGTCGACGCCGATGTTCTGGCCCGGGTTGATCCCCCAGCTCACCGAGGGCGCGATCGCCTCGCCCGCGAGCTCGACCCGATCGTCGTAGCGAGCGTCCGGTGGGCTCGCGAGCGATCGCCACCAATCGACCGCGCGCTCGAACGCCGCGCCCTGGGGTGCGAACTCGCGCCCGCGCAGGTAGTCGAAGGTGGTCTCGTCGGGGTTCACGTAGCCGCAGCGCGCGCCGCCCTCGATCGACATGTTGCAGACCGTGAGGCGCTCTTCGATCGACATCCGGTCGATTGCGGCGCCGCCGTACTCGTACGCGTAGCCGACGCCGCCCTTCACACCGAGCTCGCGGATGATCGCCAGGATGACGTCCTTCGCGTAGACGCCCGGCGCGAGCGCGCCGCTCACATCGATGCGGCGCACGCGCGGCCGCGCGAGCGCGAGGCACTGGGTGGCGAGCACGTCGCGCACCTGGCTCGTACCGATGCCGAATGCCACCGCGCCGAACGCGCCGTGCGTGGAGGTGTGGCTGTCGCCGCAGGCGATCGTCATGCCGGGCTGCGTGAGCCCGAGCTCGGGGCCGATCACGTGCACGATGCCCTGTCTTCCGCTGGTCGTGTCGAGCAGGCGGATGCCGTGCTCCGCGCAGTTCTTCTCGATCGCGACCATCATCTGCTCGGCGAGGTCGTCGGCGAGCGGCCGCTGCTGGGAGAGCGTCGGGATGATGTGGTCGACGGTCGCGAGCGTGCGCTCGGGAAAGCGCACGGGCAGCTTCATCTCGCGCAGCATCGCGAAGGCCTGCGGGCTCGTGACCTCGTGGATCAGGTGCAGGCCGATGAGCAGCTGGGTCTGCCCGCCCGGCAGCTCGCGCACGGCGTGGGCGTCCCAGACCTGGTCGAGCAGGTTGGCGCGGCTCGCGGCGGGGGGGTTCGGCTTCATCACGACACTCTGGAATAGCACGGGCGCGGGCCGACCCCCATGTCGTATGCTGCTCGGATGGAGCTGCTCTACACCGCCCACGTCCCGGCCGGCGACGGCCCGTTTCCGACGATCATCGCGCTCCACGGCTGGGGGGCGAGCGCCCACGACCTGGTCGGCCTGGCGCCGGTCTTCGACGGCGGGCGCGCGCTGCTGCTCTGCCCGCAGGGCCCGCTCGCGTTCCAGGTCGGCCCCGGGCAGGTCGGCTACGGCTGGTTCCCGATCCGCACCGGTGAGCCGACGGACCCCGCCGAGGTCCAGAAGGGCGCCGACGCGCTGCAGCGCTTCATCGACGAGGCGCTCGCCGTCTACCCGGTCGACCGCCGCAAGGTCGTGATCCTCGGCTTCAGCCAGGGCGGCGCGATGGCCTACCTGCTCGCGCTGCGCAGCCCGGCCGCCTACGCGGGCCTGATCGCGCTCTCGTCGTGGCTGCCCGACGAGATGGCATCCTCGATTCCCGACAACCCGGAGCTCGCGGACCTCCAGGCGCTCGTCATCCACGGCACCCGCGACCCGATGATCTCGATCGACCGCGGCCGCGAATCCCGCGACGCACTCGCCCGCCTCGGCGTGTCCGCGAGCTACCGCGAGTACGAGATGGGCCACGAGATCAACCCCGAGGCGCTGAAGCAGATCCTCAGCTGGCTCGACCAGAAGGTCCTGAACCCGGTGCTGATCGCCTGACGGCCCGGCCCGCGCCGGGGCTGTTCGACCCGCAGCGGCAGTTGTAACGTCGGCCGCGTCGGTTCGGGGTGTAGCTCAGTGGTAGAGCCTGGTCTTTGGGGGGCCAGCGTCGTGGGTTCGAATCCCACCACCCCGACCAAAAAGTTCGATTATTTCAATATCTTATGAAGGGAGTTTTGCGCCCGCGTCTCCTCCGCACCGCTCTTCGGACGCAGCACTTCCACCACGGCTTTGCACATATCGCTCCACGGATCTGCCGTCCATGTGCC
>JBFGGA010000164.1:0-8151 GCA_041579295.1 Myxococcota bacterium
CGCTCGGGGCTGATCCCGATCGGCAAGACCAACTGCTCGGAGCTCGGAATCCTGCCAACCGCGGAGTCCCAGCTGCACGGGCCCTGCCGAAATCCCTGGGACACCGATCGCTCGACGGGCGGGTCGAGCGGAGGCTCGGCGGCCGCCGTCGCAGCCGGAATCGTGCCGGTCGCCCACGCGAGCGACGGAGGCGGCTCCATCCGCATTCCGGCCTCGTGCTGCGGGGTCGTCGGGTTGAAGCCGACGCGGGCACGCAACACGTTCGCGCCGCTGCTGGGCGACATCATGAACGGCCTGGTCGTCGAGCACGCGGTGTCGCGCAGCGTGCGCGACAGCGCGGCGCTGCTCGACTGCACGGCCGGGCCGGGCATCGGAGACCCCTACGTCGCGCCCGCCCCCGAACGCCCCTACCTCGAGGAGGTCTCGCGGGATCCGGGGCGACTTCGCCTGGCGGCCTGGTCGCGCTCTCCGCGCGGCGTGGACGTCGACCCCGAGTGCCGCGCCGCGATCGAAAAGACCGCGGCCGTGCTGAGCGAGCTCGGGCACGAGGTCGAGGAGGTCGTCCCGCCGCTCGACGCCGAGACGATCACGGAGGCCTTCATCGCGATCTGGACCGCCGGCGCGGCCGCGACGATCGACCTGCTGCAGCTGCGCGGCGGGCGCAGCGCGACCCGGGAGCTCTTCGAGCCGCTGACCTGGGCGCTCTACGAGCGGGGCCACGCGATCAGCGCTCCGGACTACCAACGCGCGGTGGCCCTCGTGCAGCTCGCGTCGCGACAGATCGCCGCGTTCTTCGAGACCCATGACGCCTGGTTCACGACGACGCTCGCCGCGCCCCCGCTGCCGCTCGGCAGCTTCGACGGCCGCGAGACCGACGTCGAGAAGGCCTTCGCGCCGATCGTCGAGCACCTGAGCTTCACGCCGGTCTTCAACGCGACCGGCCAGCCCGCCATCTCGCTGCCGCTTCACTGGACGAGCGGCGGCCTGCCGGTCGGCGTCCAGTTCGCCGGGCGCTTCGGCGACGAGGGCTCGCTGTTCCGGCTGGCCGCCCAGCTGGAAACGGCGCTCCCCTGGAGCGACCGCAAGCCCCCGATCTGGGGATGAGCGCGTGGCCCGGAGTCCGTGCGACGCTGCCTGCGAACCTGCAGGAATCGCGCGCCAGCGAATTCGAAGCACGCGCCCGCAAGCAAATCGACGCGATTCGCGCGGCAGGCGATTTCCGCGGAGCGCGGGCTCAGCCGTCGAGGCCCGCGAGAAACTTCAGCAGCGCTTCGTGAAAGAGCTCGGGCTGATCGAGGTAGGCGGGGTGCTTGGCCTTCGGGAGGATCACGACCTCGGCCTTCGCGAAGCCCGCGGCCAGCGTCTTCGCCATCGCGGGACGGAACAGCTGGTCCCGCTCGCCCCAAACGACGAGCGCCGGAACCGGGCTCTGCTTCAGCTTGCCCGCGTACTGCTGGACGCCGACCGGTGCGATCGGCACGTAGCCGGACACCTTGTCGGGGTGATCGAGAATCAGCGGAAAGCTCAGGTTCCCGCTGCGCGAGGGCGAGAGCACGACGGGCTTTCCGATGTCGAGCAGAGCGATCAGCTCCGCGAGAAAGGTCTTGGGATCGACCATCCAACCGGGCGACTCCCCCGAGCCGGGCAGATCGACCGCCAGCGCACGGTGGCCTGCATCCGCGAGGACCTCGAGCGTGCCGAGCTTCTTCCAGGTGGCGGCGTCGAACTTCCCGCCGTGGAGCAGCAGCACGGCGCGCCCGGTCTCCGGGCCGGCCGTGAGCAGGTGGATCCGGTGGCCCTTGAATTCGACCGAAGCGTCCGCGACCTCCGCGGCCGCCGGCGCGGCCGGCGGGAACGCGGACAGAGCGGCCGAGAGCGCGCCCGATGCGAAGAGCCAGCGAAGCGTCCTCATCGCCCACGAGTCTCCCGATTCCCCGGCCGCCGCGCAATCCCGCTCGACCGCGCGCGGACCGGGCCTCTCGCGAGCTTCGAATCGCGGAGGCGCGGTGCTCAGCAGCAGCCCTTCTGGCCGGGCTTTCGCGTCGCGCGGTAGTCGGCGCCCTTGGTCTCGCGCGGATCGCGCAGCCGGATGCCCGCGAAGTCGCGCTGCTCCGCCTCGGGCACGCGGACCCGCGGTCGGATCGCCACGAAGTCGCTCGCGCGTGGCGCGCCGATCAGCGTTTGAAAGGCGGCCGCACCGACCGCCGTGCGCTCGCCGCGCACGAAGCGGTTGCCGTCCTCGTCCTCGACCGCCTTCCACGGGCCGCGGTAGATCAACGCCTGGTTGGCTTCGCGGCTCTGCGCGCACTCGACCTTGTGGGCCGTGAGCGTCACGGAGCGAAACTCGATCCCCTCCACGACCGCGAAGGGCTCGGCCTCCCAGGTCTCGATCGCGATCGCGCGGAAGCCCGCGGCTTCGAGCGCGAGCACGAACTCCAGCTCCTGAAAGGCGCCCGATACGCAGCCGCTCCAGAGCTCGGGGTCCGCCTTGAGCGCGTCGGGCACCGGCTCATCGCTGACGATGTCCGAGATCGCAATCCGCCCGCCGACCTTGAGGACCCGGAAGATCTCCGCCATCAGCTGCCGGCGGTCCGACTCCCGAACCAGATTGAGCACGCAGTTCGAGACGACCAGGTCCACCGAGGCGTCGGAGATCAGCGCGGCTTCGCGCCGGAGTCGCTCGCTCGTCCGCTCGAGCGCCGCGAGCTCCGCGACTCCGCAGACCGGATGCTCGGCCAGCCAGCCGTCGAGCGCGTCGAGGTCCAGGGCGAGGTCCTGGATCCGCGCGCGCTGGAACCGGACGTTCGCGTAGCCGAGCGCCGAAGCGACCTTCGGTGCGGCCGCGCGCGCGAGCCGCAACATCTCCTCGTTTGCATCCACACCGATCACCGCACCCTTCGGGCCCGCGATCTGCGCTGCGATGAAGCAGACCTTGCCCGCGCCGCTGCCCAGATCGAGCACGACGTCGCCCTCGCGAACGAAGCGCGAGGGATCCCCGCAGCCGTAGTCGCGCTCGAGCACCTCCCGCGGGATCACCTCGAGGTAGCGGGGGTCGTAGTCGACCGGGCAGCAGAGCGCCTGTTCCCTCGCGCGCGCGGCGGCGCTGTAGCGCGCTCGAACCGCGCTGTCGGTGTCGATGCCGGGGGTGTCGCGATCGGCCTTCATGACGGATCCTCCTCGCATTTCTCGACGGCTCGCGGGTCGGGATACGAAACGTCGATGGGTGGGGTTACCGACGCGCGACCCATAGCAGCCGCCGCGCGCGGAGCCCGATCCATCACGCGGCCTCGAGCTCGAACGCCGCCCGCATCAGCCGGCGCGTGTACTCCTGCTGTGGATCCCGGAAGATCCGATCGGAGGCACCCTGTTCGACGACGAGGCCGTTTCGCATGACCAGCACGTAGTGGCTCAGCGCCCGCACCACGCGCAGGTCGTGGCTGATGAAGAGATAGCTCAGGCCGTGGCGCCGCTGCAGGTCTCGCAGCAGGTCGATGATCTGCGCCTGCACCGAGCGGTCGAGCGCCGAGGTCGGCTCGTCGAGGATCACGAAGCGCGGCTGCAGCACGATGGCGCGCGCGATGGCGACGCGCTGGCGCTGACCGCCCGAGAACTCGTGCGGATAGCGATGGCGCGTCTCGGGATCGAGGCCAACCTCCTCGAGCACGCGGATCACCCGCTCTTCGCGCGACCGCGCATCGCCGAGCTCGTGGATCGCGAGCCCCTCCTCGATGATGCTGCCGATCGACATCCGCGGGCTCAGGCTGCTGAAGGGATCCTGGAACACCATCTGCATCTCGCGGCGCAACGGGCGGGTCTGCTTCCAGCTGAGGCCCTGCAGCTCTCGACCCCGGATCCGGATGCTCCCCGTGCTGCGCTGCAGCCGCAGCAGCGCGAGGCCGAGCGTCGTCTTGCCGCTCCCGCTCTCGCCCACCACGCCGACCGTCTCGCCCTCGCGCACCGCGATCGACACGCGCTCGACGGCCTTCAGGTGCGACACCGTGCGGCGGAACACGCCCCGTTTGATCGGAAACCACACCCGCACGTCGCGCCCCCGCACGATCTCCTCGGCCTCGGCGCCCCGAGTCGGTGGCTCCCCCTTCGGCTCCGCGGCCAGCAGGTGCCGGGTGTAGGCGTGCGCGGGCGCCTCGAAGACCTGCTCCGCGGCGCCCGCCTCGACGATCTCCCCGTTCGTCATCACGCAGACGCGATCGGAGACCTTGCGGACCACGCTGAGGTCGTGCGTGATCAGGAGCATCGCCATGCCGAGCTCCCGCTGGAGCTCCTTCAGCAGCGCGAGGATCTGCGCCTGGATCGTCACGTCGAGCGCGGTGGTGGGCTCGTCGGCGATCAGGATGTCGGGGTCGTTCGCGAGCGCCATCGCGATCATGACGCGCTGGCGCTGGCCACCCGAGAGCTCGTGCGGGTAGCTGTTGAGCCGCCCTTCGGGATCCTCGATGCCGACCAGCTCGAGCAACTCGAGCGTGCGAGCCCGCGCGCCCTGCGCGGCCGCGCCCCCGTGGAGCATCAGGGTCTCGGCGATCTGCTTCTCGACGCGGTGCAGCGGATTGAGCGAGGTCATCGGCTCCTGGAAGATCATCGCGATCCGGTCGCCGCGGATCTGCTGCAGCACCTCCGCGGGCGCCCCGACGAGCTCGCGCCCTTCGAACCGGACGCTCCCGCTGGGATGCGAGGCCGCCGGATACGGCAGCAGCTGCAGCACCGACAACGCGGTGACCGACTTGCCGGATCCGCTCTCGCCGACGATCGCGAGCGTCTCGCCGCGAGCGAGCTCGAACGAAACCCCGCGAACCGCCTCGAGCGGCCCACTGGGCGTGGTGAAGGTCACGCGCAGATCCTCGACCGACAGCAACGGGCTCACGCCTGCACCCTCGCCCGATACCCGCTGCTCTCGGGCGGCGGGAGGTCCGCGAGATAGCTCTTGCGCGGGTCGAACGCATCGCGCACGGCTTCGCCGATGAAGATCAGCAGGCTCAACATCAGCGCCAACACGAAGAACCCGGATAGACCCAGCCAGGGCGCACTCAGGTTGTTCTTGCCCTGGTTGAGCAACTCGCCGAGTGAAGCGCTGCCGGGCGGCAGCCCGAAGCCGAGGAAGTCCAGAGCCGTGAGCGAGGTGATCGCACCGCTCAGGATGAAGGGCAGAAACGTCAGCGTCGCCACCATCGCATTGGGCAGGATGTGATGGGCCATGATCGCGACGTCGCCGGCGCCCAGCGCGCGCGCGGCGCGCACGTAATCGAAGTTGCGAGTGCGCAGGAACTCCGCGCGAACCACGCGCACGAGCTGCGTCCAGCTGAACAGCAGCAGCAAGCCGAGCAGCCACCAGAATCCCGGCTCGACGACGCTCGCGAGGATGATCAGCAGGTAGAGGGTCGGGAGGCTCGACCAGATCTCGATGAAGCGTTGGAAGAAGAGATCGATCTTTCCGCCGAAGTAGCCCTGGACGGCGCCGGCCGCGATCCCGATCACCGAGCTGATTGCGGTCAGCACCAGCCCGAAGAGCACCGAGATGCGAAAGCCGTAGATCAGCCGGGCGACGACGTCGCGCGCCTGGTCGTCGGTCCCGAGCCAGTTGCGCGCGGTCGGGGGTGAGGGCGCGGGGGTCGGCAGGTCGTAACAGACCGTATCGAAGCTGTACGGAACGATCGGCCAGAGGATCCAACCCTTCTCCTCGATGAGCTCCTGGACCTCTGGGTCGGAGTAATGGGCCTCGGTTTCGAGAAACCCGCCGAACAGCGTCTCGGGATAGACCCGGATGATCGGGAAGTAGAATTCCCCCTCGTAGCGAACCAGCAGCGGCTTGTCGTTCGCGACGACATCCGCGACCAGCGAGATCGCAAACAGCGTGGAGAAGATCCACAGCGACCAGTAACCCCGCCGGTTGGCCTTGAAGGTGCGCAGCCGCCGCTGTCCGATCTCGCCGAGCGCCATCCGCTAGGACTCTCGCGCCTCGAAATCGATCCTCGGATCGACGAGCGCGTAGGTGAGGTCCGCCACGAGCCCCATCACCAGCCCCAGCAGCGTGAAGAAGTAGAGGGTCGCGAACATCACAGGATAATCGCGGTTGATGGCCGCCTCGAAGCCCAGCAACCCCAATCCGTCGAGCGAGAAGATCACTTCGATCAACAGCGCGCCGGTGAACAGGATGCTGATGAACGCCGACGGGAAGCCCGCGATCACGATCAGCATGGCGTTGCGGAAGACGTGCCCGTAGAGCACCCGCCGCTCGCTGAGCCCCTTTGCTCGAGCGGTCACCACGTACTGCTTCCCGATCTCGTCGAGAAACGAGTTCTTCGTGAGGATGGTGAGCGACGCAAAGCCGCCGATGACGAGCGCGAATACCGGCAGCGCAATGTGCCAGAAGTAATCCTTCACCTGATCGAACCGGCCGAGCTCCTTCCAGTTGTCGGAGTGGAGACCGCGAAGCGGGAACCAGTCGAGATACTGGCCACCCGCAAAGACGACGATCAGCAGAATGGCGAACAGGAACGAGGGCACCGCGTTGCCGATCACCACCGCGGTGCTCGTGGCGACGTCGAAGCGCGAGCCATCTCGAATCGCCTTGGCGATGCCGAGCGGAATCGAGATCAGATAGACGAGCAGCGTCGTCCAGAGCCCGAGCGAGATCGAGACCGGCATCTTGTCGATCACGAGCTGCGCGACGCTGCGATCGCGGTAGTAGCTCTTGCCGAAGTCGAAGACCGCGAAATTCCGCATCATCAAGAGGAACCGCTCGTGAAGCGGCTTGTCGAAGCCGAACTGCTTCTCCAGTCGTTCGATGAACTCGGGCGGTAGCCCCTGCGCGCCGCGGTATCCCTTGCCACCGCTTCCCTCCGCGCTCCCGCCCAGCGAGATCTCACCGCCCTCGCCCGAGACCCGAGCCGTCGCCGAGACCGAGGTGTGATGGAGCTGCGAGATGATCCGCTCGATCGGCCCCCCGGGCACGATCTGTACGACGAGGAAGTTCACCAGCATGATCGCGAACAGCGTGGGAACGATCAGGAGCAGGCGCCGGATGATGTAGGACGTCATCTACGGGGATTCGCCTCGGCCGCGCCGCGAGGTTGTCATCGCGCGGCCTCGCCTCGGGCTTCCTTCAGACGAGACGCCTTCGCGGCATCGTACCACCAGGTGTCGATCACGACGCCGTTGCTCGGCGTGATCTCGGGCCTCCCGAAGCGATCCCAGTACAGCAGGCGGTCGGCGGAGATGTACCAGTGCGGAATCAGATAGAAGCCCCACTGCAGCACGCGATCGAGCACGCGAACCCGCGTGACGAGATCCTCGCGGCTCGGCGCGGCGACCACGAGCTCGATGAGCTCGTCGATCGCGGGGTCCTTGATTCCCATCACGTTGCGCCCGCCCTCCCGGTCCGCGGTCTCGCTCATCCAGAAGTCGCGCTGCTCGTTGCCGGGAGAATCGGACTGCGCGATTCGCACGACCGCCATGTCGAAATCGTAGGTGTCCATGCGGCGGCGATACTGGGAGGTGTCCACGGTGCGGATCGCGACGTCGATTCCGAGGCGCTCGAGGTTCCGCTTGAACGGCAGCGCGACGCGCTCGAAGCTCGGCATCACGAGCAGGATCTCGAAATCCATCGGCTGACCAGTCTCGACGTGCCGGAGCTTGCCTTCCTTCACCTTCCAACCGGCCTCGGCCAACAGCTCGCTGGCAACCTTCAGGTTGCCGCGGATCTTTCCCGAGCCGTCCGTCTCGGGCGGGTGGTATTCCCGCGTGAACACCTCTTCTGGAATGCGTCCCTTGAAGCGCTCCAGCAGCGCGAGCTCCGCGGGGTCCGGCAGGCCGCGCGCGGCGAGCTCCGAATTCTCGAAATAGCTCCGGCTGCGCGTGTACTGGCCGTAGAAGAGCGCTCGATTCGACCACTCGAAGTCGAACGCGTAGGCGAGCGCCTCCCGCGCCCGCCGATCCCGGAACTTCGCGCGACGCAGGTTGTAGCCAAAGCCCTGGATGCCCTGGTTTCGCTCGTGTGGGATCAGCTCCATGCGGAGCCTGCCCTCGCGGACATCCGGGATGTCGTAGGCGGTGGCCCATTTCTTCGAGATGTTCTCGGCGCGAATGTCGTACGCGTCCGCCTTGAGGGCTTCCACGGCGACGTCCATGTCCCGGTAG
>JBFGGA010000165.1:0-7933 GCA_041579295.1 Myxococcota bacterium
GTAGCGCAGCGCGGCGCTCTCGAAGAGCAGCGGCTCGTCGCGCCAGAGCGCCGCGCGCTCGTGGCTGCGCCACCCGAACGCGATGGCGACGACCACCGCGACGGCCGCGAGCGCGCGGTTCGCGGTCGGTCCCCAGCGCGCGCGGGCTGCGGGGCGTGAGATCGCCGCGCGCCGGCGTGCGCGCCAGGCGAGGGCGGCCAGCAGCGTCCCCCCCATCAATCCGACGAGGATGAAGTAGAGGTAGCGATCCGCCATCGGGTACATGAACGGCAGGATCTGGGAGATCGGTGCGAACGACGCGGCAGCCCAGAGCCAGTAGCCGGCTTCGGCGCTGCGCGCGCGAAGCGCCGCGATCGTTCGCGCGCCGAGCAGCAGGGCGGCCAGCGCGCCGCCGATCCACCAGGGATCCAAGATCGAGCGGACCGGCTCGGGCTCCTGGAACGGCGCTACGCCGTACGAGGTCACCGCCATGACGAGGTAGCGGGCCCAGTAGGCGAAGATCGAGCGCAGCTGCATCCAACGGTCCTCGTAGGGCGAGGCCTCGATCGACACCTGGACGCCGATCTGGGGGATCGCGTAGAGGCCCGCGACGATCGCCCAGCCCGCGAGCCAGAGCCACTGGCGTCGCGCGTCGCGTCGCGACCAGCTGAGCGCGGCAGCCATCGGCAGGGCGGCCATCGCCGAGGCCTTGCTGAGCAGGCCGAGCGCGAACAGCGCGAGGGCGAGCTTCGGGTGGCGGCGTTGCGCGAGCACGGCGCCGAGCGCGAATGCGAGCGAGATCTCGGTCTTGAGCTGCGAGATCCAGGCGACCACTTCGAGGTTGGCGGGATGGACCGCGAACAGCAGGCTGGCCGCGAGCGCGGCGTGCCGCGGGACGCGGGTCGCGATCAGCAGCGCGGCGAGCAGCACGCCGTTTAGCGCGTGGATCAGCGCGTTGACGACGTGGTAGCCGAGCGTGTCGGCGCCGAACAGCGCCCGTTCGAGCGCGTGGAGCAACACGACCACGGGTTGGTAGTTCAGCTGGTGGATCGCCGCGCCTCCGAATGGGTCGAGGATCGCGGCGAGGTTCTCCGCGTCGAGCGGGTTCAGATACGGGTGATGGACGATCAGCGCGTGGTCGTCGTGGATGAACGCCCCGCGCAGCGCGGGCCCGATGACGACCAGCGAGAGCGCCGCGAGCGCGCACCCGAGCAGGGCCGCGTGGCGTCCCAAAAGCCCGTCGGGCGCCGCCGGGTCGCGCGGCAGCTGCGGCGCCCCCGCGGGCAGCTCGGCTGACATGGCGCCATTCTACCGGGGCTCCTAGGCGAGGTCGGAGGCGATCGCGTCGCCGGCGCGCCAGCCGAGCAGCAGGTCCCCCTCGAATCCCAGCGCGCCCAGCTTCGAGCGGTCGAGCACGTAGGTGGGTGCGCGCGAGATCGGCCGCAGCGCGCTGCCCGCGCGCCGACCGCCCGCGCCGGCGGGGTCGGCGAGCAGCTCGTCGCGATCCCAGAGCGGCTCTTCGCAGGCCACGCGCACCCAGCCCTCTCGCCCGAGCGGGAGCAGGCTCGCCACGCCGGATTCGATCTCGTCGCGGGCCGCATCGATTGGCGCGTCGATCGGCACGACGGCCGACGCCACGAGATCGACGGGGTCGAGGCCGTCCGGGTTCTGAAACACGCGCAGGCGGATCAGGTTGGTCCCCGCGATCTCCCGCGCGGGGTCGCCGACCCGGATCACCCGCGCCGCCATGCCCTCCGGCAGCGCTCGGCGTGGGCCTCGGAGGTGCACGCTCAGTCTACGGTGGCTGGCCGCGGGGCCCCGCAGCAGCTCGGGGATCGGATCTCTCGAGACGAAATCGCGCAGCGCGGGCAGCGGGGCGTTGATCAGCAGCGCTCTGCCCGCGCACACCTCGGTCTTCCGCTCGACTTCGATCGCGGGCTGGTTTCCGGCCGATACGAATCGGAAGGCGCCGCGCAGCGGGCGGAACTCGCCGTAGAGCGTCGCGATGCGCCGGTCGAGCAGGTCGCGGAGCCAGCGGTGGCCCTCCCCGATCTCGGCGGCGCCGGCGAGCGCCGCGCCGAGCAGGTGGATTCGAACGCTCGCGGGCGGTTCGACCTGCGCAAAATCCGAGAGCGCGCGCAGCTGGGCGCCGCAAAACGCCGCGAGCGGACTGCCCTCGGGCGCCGCGCGCCCGACGGGGTCCGCGGCTCGTTCTCGTCGGTTCGGCGGCGCCTCGCGCGCGCGCCCCCGGCGCGACGCGCGCCTGCGGCCCGCGTAGATCTCGGCGTCGAGCAGCGCGCGCTGCTGCGCCTCGGAGCCGTCGCGCAGCGCGGCGACCAGCGCTCGGGCCGCGGGCTGCGGCGCGAGGTCCCAGGCCTCGAGCTCTTCGGCGGTCCGGTCCGCGTCGCCGACGTCCACCCGCGCCCTCGGGAGCGCCACCTGATAGGCCGGGAACGCGGCGCGAATCCGCCTGCGATCGATGAGCGGGATCTCCAGGGCCTTGAGGCAGGAGCCGAGCAGCCCGTCGCTTCCGCTGCCCGCCATCAGGAACGGCTCTCGAATTCCCGGGTAGCCGAGCGCTGCGCTTTCCTCCTCGAGGATCAGCACGCGCAGGCCGCGCATCCCGAGGCGAATCGCCGCGACCCGCCCCGGCAGCGCGCCGCCGAGCACCACCGCGTCCCAGCGTCGCACGCGAAAGGTGCTGCCGACGGACGGGAGTCCGCGCACGGGCGTCAGGCCGCGGCCGGCGCGAGGAAGACGAGCGGGCGTTCGTCCGGTTCCTTCGCCTCGACGGTGCCGATCCGATAGGCGCGCTCGCTGAGCGCCGCGAGGCGGTCGAGGATCTCGTCCGTCTGCTCGGGTGGTACGATCGCGACCATCCCGATCCCGCAGTTGAACACCCGGAGCATCTCCGCGTCCGAGATGCCGCCGACGCGCTGCAGGAGGTCGAAGATCGGCGGGCGCGGCCACGACTTCGGGTCGATCTGCGCCTGCACGCCCTTGGGCAGCACGCGCGGGAGGTTGCCCTCGAATCCCCCTCCGGTGATGTGCGCGAGCCCCTTGACGGTGAAATCCCGAACGAGGTTGAGGACCGGCTTGACGTAGATCCGCGTCGGCGCGAGCAGGGCGGCCGCGAGCGAATTGTTGAGCTCCGGAATCTCGGCGCGCATCTCGAGCGCACCCTCCTCGATCCCCGTCTCGACGATCTTGCGAACCAGCGAATAGCCGTTGCTGTGGACACCGCTCGAAGCGAGACCGAGGACGACGTCGCCGTGGCTGATCCCCGATCCGTCGACGATATGCTTGCGCTCGACGACGCCCACGCCGAAGCCGACGAGCTCGATCTCGCCCTCGCCGTAGACTCCGGGCATCGTCGCCGTTTCCCCGCCGAGCAGCGCGCAGCCCGCCCGTCGACAGCCCTCGGCGATGCCGCGCAGCGCCTGCTTGGCGATCGCGGGATCGAGTCGATCCATCGCGAGGTAGTCGAGGAAGACGAGGGGCTCGGCGCCCTGTACGACGAGGTCGTTCGCGACCATCGCCACGCAGTCGATCCCGACGGTGTCGTAGCGGCCGAGCTCGGCGGCCAGCTTGAGCTTGGTGCCGACGCCGTCCGCGCCCGCGACGAAGACCGGGTCGCGGTAGCGATCGGGAGCCTTGAAGAGTCCCGCGAAGCCGCCGATCGACGAGAGGATCTCCGGCCGCAGCGTGGGCCGGGTGATCTCCGCGATCTCGGAGACGAAGCCCTCGTCGTGGTCGAGATCCACCCCGGCGCGCGCGTAGCTCGGCGCGCTGCGGCCTTTGCCTTTGGGCCGCTTCGCGGACTTTCTTCGCGCGCCCTTTGCCGAGGGCTTCCCGCTCGCGCCCGATGTCGGTTTCCTCGGGGTCACGCCGCATGGATAGAGGAGCGGCCCGAGGCCTGTCAATCCGAAGTTGCTATCGTCCGCCGGTGAGGCTCTCGGTGGTGATACCGGCGTTGAACGAGGCCGATGGGATCGTCGGTGCCGTCGAGAGCGCGCGGGTGCCCGGTGTCGAGGTCGTCGTGGCCGATGGCGGCAGCCGGGACGCGACCCGCGAGCTCGCGGCGGCCGCGGGCGCGCGCGTCGTGGACAGCCCGCCCGGGCGGGCCGAGCAGCTCGCCGCGGGCGTCCGCGCGAGCCGCGGGGACGCGGTCTTGATGCTCCACGCGGATACCCGATTGCCGGCCGGGTTCGATCGCGCCGTCGCGACCGCGCTCGAAGACGAGCGGACGATCGGCGGCGCGTTTCGCCTGCGCTTCGAGGACGCGGGCGGCGCGCTGCGCCTCGTCGAGTGGGGGGCGCGGCTGCGGGTCGCGCTGCTCGGGCTGCCCTACGGCGATCAGGCGCTGTTCGTCAGGCGCCGCACGCTCGAATCGATCGGCGGGATTCCGAGCGCCCCGATCATGGAGGATCTCGATCTGGTGAAGGCGATGCGCGGCCGCGGGCGATTGGCGCTGCTCGGCCTGCCGGTGACCACCTCCGCGCGCCGCTACCAGACACGCGGCGTCGCGCGGACGTGGCTTCGCAACGTGCTGGCGGCCCTCGCCTGGTCGCTGCGCGTCGATCGCCGGCGGGTGGCGGACTGGTATCACCGGTGAGCGGCGCCGAGCAGATCGCGGCCCAGCGCGCGGGTCGCAGCTCCGTGCGCGCGGCGATTGCGCGGCTCGCCCGATACATCGCGCGCAATCGCGGCTACTACGCGATCTGGTCGCTGATCATGCTCGGCTACGTGGCGACGTTCCTGATCGTGCCGGAGCTCACCGGGCGCACGGTCGGCGCGATCGAGAGACGCGAGCCCGCCGCTGCGATCGTCCGCCTCGCGATCTGGCTCGCGGGGATCGGTGTCCTGAGCGGCGTGCTCCGCTACTACTCGCGCGTCCTCGTCTTCAACGCCGCTCGCGAGATCGAATATGAGGTGCGCAACGATCTCTTCGCGCACCTGCAGCGACTCCCCCAGTCGTTCTTCCTGACCCGGCGGACCGGCGACCTGATGAGTCGTTGCGTCAACGACCTCAACTCCGTGCGCTTGCTGCTGGGTCCGGGCCTGCTCTCGGTCGTGCAGACGCCGCTGCTGTACGTCGGCGCGCTCGCGATGATGTTCTCGAAGAACTGGCAGCTCGCGCTGCTCGTGCTGCTGCCGTACCCGCTCTTCATCGTCCTCGCCCGCAGCTTCGGGCGAAGCCTGCATCGCTGGAACATCGAGGTCCAGGAGGGCCTCGGCGAGCTCTCGAACCACCTTCAGGAGACCATCTCCGGAATTTCGGTCGTGAAGACCCACGCGATGGAGGACATCACGCGGGCGCGCTTCGCGAAGTCGAACGCGAGCCTGTTCCACAAGCAGCTCAAGCTGGTGCGCGTGAGCGGCGCGATGCCCGCGATCGTCGGATTGCTTCCGAGCCTCGCGATGTTGATCGTGCTCTGGGCCGGTGGGGCGAAGATCCTGGCCGGGCGGATGACGACTGGCGAATTCTTCACGTTCGCGATGCTGATCTACCAGCTGACCTTTCCGACCTTCATCATGGGCTGGGCGTTCTCGCTGGTCCAGCGCGGCGCGGCGGCCATGCAGCGGATCGACGAGGTGCTCACGACCGAGCCCTCGATCGCGGACCGCCCCGACGCCGTGGAGGTCGAACGGCTCCGCGGGGAGATCGAGTTCCGCGATCTCACGTTCCGCTACCCGTCGTTCGATCGCGAGCCCGCGCTGCGCGAGCTCTCGCTGGCGATTCCCGCGGGCACGTCGCTCGGAATCGTGGGGCCGATCGGCTCGGGGAAGAGCACCCTCGCGTCGGTGATCCCGCGCCTGTTCGAGGTCGAAGACGGTCGCGTCTTCATCGACGGCGTCGACGTGAACCGGCTCAGGCTCCGGACGCTGCGCTCGAACATCGCAATGGTTCCGCAGGATTCCTTCCTGTTCTCGATGTCCCTCGCGGAGAACATCGCGTACGGGCTGCCCGAGCCGGATCCGAAGCGCGTCGCGCAGGCCGTCGAGCGCGCCCAGCTCGCGAAGGACCTCGCCGAGTTTCCGCAGGGGCTCGCGACCGTCGTGGGCGAGCGCGGCGTGATGCTCTCGGGCGGGCAGCGCCAGCGCACCGCGCTCGCGCGCGCGCTCGCGCTCGATCCGAGCATCCTGATCCTCGACGACACGCTCTCGAGCGTCGACGCGGCGACCGAGCAGGCGATCCAGCGCAGCCTCGAGGAGGTCTTCGCGGGGCGAACCGTGATCTGCATCTCGCACCGGATCAGCAGCGTGAGCCATTGCGACCAGGTCATCGTGATGCAGGAAGGGCGCATCGCGGAGCGCGGCACCCACCGGGAGCTGCTGCTCGCGGGTGGATTCTACGCGCGCACCGCGCGCCAGCAGGCGCTCGAAGAGGAGCTCGAGGGCATGGGGGCGGTGGCGTGAGCGCGGACGTCCTCCACGACGAGCAGGCCCTCGGCAAGGCCTACGACGCGCGCCTGCTGCTTCGGCTCTGGCCGTTCCTGCGACCCTACAAGTGGTTGCTCGCGCTCGATCTGCTGATCTTCGTGCCGCTGTTCGCGCTCGAGCTCGCGCCCGCCTGGATCATCAAGCACGGGCTCGACAGCGTATTTAGCGGCGGCGCCCCGGGCGATTCGCCGGCCCCGGCGCTCGCCGCCCTGGGTCCCGAGTCTGCGATCTCGCGCTGGGCTTCGGGGCTTCTCGATCCCCCCGCGCCGGTCCCGCCGCTCGTCTGGCTCGTGCTGCTCTACGCGCTGGCCTCGCTGGCGCTCGCGGGCATCCAGTTCCTCTACATGTATCTGTCGGCCTGGATCGGTTAGCTCGCGATGCGCGACCTGCGGGTGGAGATCTTCGACCACATCCAGCGCCTCCACCTGGGCTTCTTCGATCGCTACCCGGTCGGACGGCTGGTCACGCGCGCCACCAACGACGTCGAGAACCTCGCCGAGATGTTCTCGGCGGGCCTCGTCGCGCTGGTCACCGACGTGGTGAAGATGATCGGCTTCGCGGTCGTGCTGTTCGCGATCAGCTGGAAGCTGTCGCTCGCGACCTTCGCGGTCGTGCCCGTGCTCGCGGTGGCCGCGATCGTGTTCCGGCTGAAGGTGCGCGACGCGTTTCGAGAGACCCGCCTGCGCATCGCGCGCATCAACTCTCAGCTCCAGGAGACGATCAGCGGCATGAAGGTCGTGCAGCTGTTCACGCGGGAGCAGCGCAACATCGAGGAATTCGACGAGATGAACGCGCTCAACCGCAACGCCTGGCAGAGCTCCAACCGCTGGGAGGGTCGGTTGTTCTCGGTGGTGGAGGTCGCGCAGAACCTGACCGTGGCGGTGATCCTCGGCTACGGGTTCAAGCTCGCGGCGGTGGGGACCTTCTACCTCTTCATCGACTACATGCGGCGCTTCTTCCAGCCGCTGCGCGACCTGTCCGCGAAGTACTCGGTGATGCAGAGCTCGATGGCGAGCGCGGAGCGGATCTTCCAGCTGCTCGACACGCAGCCCGAGATCGTCGATCTGCGCGAGCCCGAGGCGCCCGCGCGCGGGGCCGGGCGGCCGCGCCGCCGCGGCGCCGTGGCTTTCGAGAACGTGTGGTTCGCCTACCACGACGAGGAGTGGGTGCTCGAAGACGTGTCGTTCGAGGTCGGGCCCGGCGAGAAGGTGGCGTTCGTCGGGGCGACCGGATCCGGCAAGACCACGCTGATCAAGCTGCTGACGCGGCTCTACGAGCCGCAGCGGGGCCGCATCCTGCTCGACGGCCAGGACCTGCGACGCATCCCCCAGGCGGAGGTGCGCCGCAGGGTCGCCACCGTGTTGCAGGACGTCTTCCTCTTCAGCGGCAGCGTCGCCGAGAACATCGGGCTCGGTCGCGCGGACCTCGGCGACGCCGAGATCGAACGCGCCGCCAGGACGGTCGAGGCCCACGCCTTCATCGCGCAGCTCCCCGACGGCTACCGGACCGA
>JBFGGA010000166.1:0-7725 GCA_041579295.1 Myxococcota bacterium
CTGGCGCGTCTAGCCCCCCGACGCCCGCCCCCAGAGCACACGCGTATTCCGCGCGGGTAACCGTCGGCACAGGGTTTCGATCGGCGTTCCACACGAGCCGTGCCGTGGGCCGTTGGGGGGAAGGGCCACTCGCTCCGACCCCATGTCGCCCTCAGGCCTCCCCTCACCCCACCGTAGCGACCCCGTACTGCGACGAGCACTCGATTACGCGGATTCGGATTCGCGCGCCCGCACCGGATTCTTGGGGCGGGCGCTGCGTTCCTAGACCCGCCAGCTCGGGGGCGCGTTGGCCTCGATGGCGGCGCGCTCGCGCTTGTAGCCCTCCCTTCCGAGCAGCGCGAAGGCGGCGATCTTGCCGGCTTCGACGCCGGGCTGGTCGTAGGCGTCGATTCCGTAGAGCGCGCCCTGATACGCGGTCTGCAGCTCCAGCGCGAAGAACAGCTGGCCGACGCTCTGGGGATGGATCTCGGGCAGGATCCAGGCCGCGCTGGGCCGGCGCGCCGCGGCCAGCGCGATCGCGGTGCCGCGCTGCTCGGCCCGCAGCAGGGTGCCGAGGTCGACGCCCTCGAGGTAGTCGGCGGGCTCGCGGCCCGCGATGCGCTGCGCGCGGCGCGAACGCTCGACGACCACGAAGCTCACCCACTTGTCGGCGGGCCCTTCGACGAACAGCTGGACCTGCGAGTGCTGGTCGCTGGTTCCGCGCGCGGGCAGCGGGGTCGGGCCGACCCCGATCGTCCGCGTGCCGCGGCGCGCGCGCTTGCCGAGGCTCTCGCCGACCAGCTGCACGTACCAGCGCGCCAGCGGCTCGAGCGCATCCGCGTACGGCATCAGCACGTGGATGCGCTTGCGCTTGCTCTGCGCCATCAGGTAGGCGACCACCGCCGAGACGGCTGCGGAATTCTCAGCGAGCGCCGCGTTCGCGATGCGCGACAGATAGCGCCGCGCGCCGCGCACGACGGCGCCGACATCGACGCCCGCGACGGCCGGCGTGAACAGGCCGGATGCCGTGAGCACCGAGAATCGGCCGCCCACGTCCCCCGGAAAGTCGAGAATTTCGACGCCATTGCGCGTACCCAGCTCGCGGAGCGCGCCCGCGCCCGTGGTGAACACGCAGTGTTCCGCCCAGCGCACGCCGCGCCCCGCCCGCTCGAGCGCCTCGCGCAGCACCTGGAAGCCGGCTGCGGTCTCGACCGTGCTGCCGGACTTCGAGACGACGTGCACGAGCGCCTGGCGCAGGTCGACGACCTCGAGCAGGGATCCCAGGGTCTCCGGATCGACGTTGTCGACGAAGTGGACGCGCGGCCCGCCGCGCCGGCGATCGGGCTGCAGGTCGCGGTGCGGGTCGGCGGTGGCTCGCAGCAGCGCCTCGGCGCCCAACGCGGAGCCGCCGATGCCGATGTGGATCAGGTCCGCGGGCTGGCGCGCGCGCCAGCGCTCCGCCGAAGCCTGGACGGCGCGCAGCGCGGCGGTTCGCTTGAGCACGCGGACGAAGCCGGAAGCCGGCCGGGGCCCCTGCAGCCTCGGCAGCACCTCCCGACAGCGGCGCAGCTCCGCCTGCACCTCGGCGCGGCTGACGCCGTGGGAGCCGCCCAGCGGCGGCGCGAGCGAGCCCCCGGCCTCGAAGTGAACGTCCCACCCTCCCCTGCTTCGCGCCACCGCGTTCCCCCCTCGTGCCGCCGCGGTCGCGCTCGACCGCAGGAGGCGATCTCCGAAGCGCCAGGGTAGATTGAAACGATGCGCGTCGCCCTGGTGCAGATGACCTCGACCGATGACCTCCCGGCCAATCTCGCGGCCGCGCGGCGCGCGGTGAGCGAGGCCGTCGAACGCGGTGCAGAGTTCGTCGCGCTGCCCGAGAACTTCGCGTTCCTGCGTCGCGAAGGGAAGCCGATTCCGTGCGCGCAGCCGCTCGACGGCGACATCGTCGAGACGGTGCGGGAGCTCGCGCGTCGGCATCGCGTGCCGATCCTCGCCGGGACCTTCGCGGAGCGCATCGAGGGCGATCGCCGCGTCTTCAACACCAGCGCGCTGATCTCCGCGGATGGCGAGATCGCGGCCGTCTATCGGAAGATCCACCTCTTCGACGTCGACCTCGGCGACAGCGGCGGCGTCTATCGCGAGTCCGCGTTCACGGCGCCCGGCGCGGAAGTGGTGGTCGCCGAGACCGAGTTTGGCCGCGTCGGGCTCTCGGTGTGCTACGACGTTCGCTTCCCGGAGCTCTACCGGCAGATGGCCGCGCGCGGCGCCGACTGGATTGCGGTGCCGAGCGCGTTTGCGCCCGAGACCGGCAAGGCCCACTGGGAGGTCCTGCTCCGCGCGCGCGCGATCGAGAACCAGGCCTTCGTGCTCGCGCCCGCGCAATGCGGGCGCCACAGCGCCGACCGGGCCAGCCACGGCCGCTCGCTGGTGGTCGATCCGTGGGGGCGGATCCTCGCCGAGGGCGGCGAAGCCCCCGCGATCGTCGTCGCGGACTGCGATCCCGAGGAGCTGAAGCGCGTGCGAAGCCGCCTTCCCGCGCTGCACCACCGCAGGCTCTGAGCGGCCCGGCCGCGCGCCGCGCCTCAAGGCCGCGGCAGCGGGGGCCGATATTCGGGCAGAGCGTAGCGCCGCTGCCGGCGCGGCGCGGAGGGGCGCGATGGGTACAAATCGACCCGAAGCACGCGGCGTACTCGTCATCTGCAACGGCGGGTTCGAGGGCATGGAGTACCAGCTCACCTCGGACGAGACCCTGATCGGTCGCAATCCGAAGACCGACATCACGCTGCTCGACGAGAACATCAGCCGCGAGCACGCCATCGTGCTGTTCGACGAGGAGACCGGGGCCTACACGATCGAGGATCTCCAGTCGTCGAACGGCACCAAGGTCAACGGCAAGCGGATCCGCTCGGCGGACCTGGTCGACGCGGACGAGATCGAGATCGGCAGCACGCGCTTCCGCTTCCTGCTCAAGGGTGCCCGCGCTTCCTAACAGCCCGCGCAGCTCCGTCGGGGTGGCGCGTTACCGGGCGCTGGCTGCCCGCGCAGTTCCGTCGGGGTGGCGCGTTACCGGGCGCTGGCTGCCCGCGCAGTTCCGTCGTAGCGGCGCGTTAGCGGGCGCTGGCTGCCCGCGCAGTTCCGTCGGGGCGGCGCGTTACCGGGCGCTGGCGGGGGCCCCGTTGGCCTAGGTGACGAGGCCGAGGGGCCCCGTTGGCCTGGGCGACGAGGCCGAGGGGGTCCAGTTGGCCTGGGTGAAGGGTCTAGCTGGAGATCCGGCCGCGCAGGTGCGGGCCGAGCAGCGCGGTCACGGGCACCGGGAGTCGACGCCAGAGCGCCGACAGCCGTCGCAGCAGCGCGTTGTCGCCAGCCGCCCCGGCGCCCAGCGGATCGCCATCGGGGCCCAGGCGCTCCCAGGCCAGCGGGCGTTCGCAGGCCCCCCAGCCGCGCTTGAACCGATGGGTGCCCCCGCCGATCGGCGAGCGCCCGAAGTCGAATTCGCGCGCGCCCCGCTCGATCGCCCAGCGAAGCGCCTCCCAGTAGATCTGGTTGTTCGGGCAGCGGCTGCGCTCCTCGCGCAGCGTCGACGCCCACGGGGCGCTCACCGCGCCCGCGAAGTCGATCGCCACGAGCCCCCCAACCGGCCGGTCGCCGAGCCGCGTGACGATCGCGCGCAGGCGCTCGCCGAAGGCCTCGGCGGCCGCCGCGAAGAAGCGCCGCGAGTGCGGGGGCGAGCCGAGGTCGCGCATGTTGCAGCAGAACGGGCCGTAGAATTCGGCCAGCAGCTGCGCGCGGTTGCCCCGGGCGAGCGCGAGCCCCTCGCTCTCGGCCTTGCGGGTCTGGTTGCGGACCTTCGCGCGCAGGGCGCGCCACTGGGTCTCTGCGTCGCGCTCGAGGGCGAGCACGAGGTCGACCCGGGTCTGCTCGGGTTCGCCGGCGCGCGGCAGCGCCCCCTCGCGAGCGATCTCGCGCAGCTCGAGCGCCACCGCGCCGCGCTCCCGCACCAGCGCGAGCGCGGCCTCGAGCAACGCGCGTCTGGCCGCGGGGTCGCGCGAGAGGATCCCGCCGGAATCGAGAAACGGCATCGAGACGAACTCGAGGCGCGCGCCGAGGCCGCGGAAGCGCACCAGGGGGAGGACCCCCGCGATCGTCCCCCGCGCGTCGCGCGCCTCGAGGTAGACGGGCTGCAGCCCGTAGGCCTCGCGCACCACGTGGGCCCAGGCGGCTGCGTGGCCGAGGCGGCCCTCGGGCTGCGCTTCGACGAAGGCGTCCCAGTCGGCGCCCGGATCGGTGATTTCGGCGATGCGCATCGGTCGGAATATATCGGAGGCCCGACGCGGGATTATGAGGTAGAGATGCGTCAAGAAATCGAGACTTCGCGCCGAAACGCGAGCGGTCGACGCATCGCACCGCCTCGCGCTCGGGGCGATCGGGAAATGGGAGGGGATCCGGATCCATGGCCAATCAGAACTCGCACCAGGTTGGGGCACGAACGAACGCGGCACCGCGCCGCCGAACCGCTCGGATTCGCTTCGCGGCGGCAAAGCCTTCGGCTCCGTACGACGCGGGGTCGCTGCGCGGCGTCCCCGCGATCGTCTCCAGCGCGCTCGCTGCGCTCGCGCTCGGCTGCACGACGACGTTGGCGCCCCCGCCGGCCGTCGACGCCCCGCCGTCGTATCGCGTCGGTGCGCCCGATTCGCTCGCGATTGCGATCCTGCCGGAGCCCACCATCGAGGCGGAAGTCCAGGTGCGACCCGACGGCATGATCACCGTTCCGCTGATCGGTGACGTCCTCGCCGGCGGGCGGACGATTCCCGAGATCGCGACGGAGATCGAGGAGCGCATCGCGCGCTTCAAGCGCGATCCGCACGTCAGCGTGGCGCTGGCCGCGGCGGCGAGCACCGACATCGTGATCCTCGGCGAGGTCGGCCGGCCGGCCGCGTTTCCGCTCGTGAAGGAGACGCGGATCGTCGAGGCGATCGGGCTCGTCGGGGGGACGACGGCCTTCAGCTCCGATCGGAACATCCGGGTGATCCGCACCGTCGACGGCGAGACGCAGGTCCTGCGCGTCGACTTGAGCGCGATCCGCAAGGGGGATCTCAGCACCAACCTGATCCTGCTCCCCGGAGACTTCGTCTACGCCCCGCCGACGCTCTGGGCGCGCTTCGGTTACGCGCTGAACACCCTGCTCTTCCCGTTCCAGCCGCTCATGGGCATGGCGCGCACGGTGGGCGGAAATCTCGTAACCCCCTAGGGGAGGCCTCGCGGCCGAGCGGGTGTGCCGCGATCGGCGGGCGGAGACCCCCTCTCCGCGGGCGGCTCCTGGCAGCCCGCGGGGCGATCGGCGCGCGTCTCGGCTCGACCCGGCCCTGGGGATTCCCGGGATCAGTGGCGATTTGACCACGACCGCTGGCCGAAAACGCGCGGTTCGCCGATTTCGCGGGGCGATTTTTCTCGAAATCGAGGGTTTTCACTAGCCAGGCCGCCAACTCCCGTTTTACAATCCGAGCCGGTTGCGTGCCATTCTGCACATGGCGAATTCGCCACGCGGGGTGACACCGTTCTAGCGAGCGAGGCCACTCACCTCGACAGCAGCCATCGCCGTCAGATGAGCGGAAACCAGTAGGAGGGTGTGAACCACTTCACAGCGCGGCGTTGCGATCGCGTGCGATCAAACCGCCGAAGCGACTGCCTCTTCGAACGCGAGAGTTGAGCTGAAGCAAGTTGCCGAAGACCGAGAACTGGAAACCGACTGACGACGAGCCATGGCCATCCCCCCCCCGAACCCATACGTGAATCGCGCCGTCGCCGCCGCGTTGGCGGACGCGCTCTGCTTCGTCGCGGCTGCGGGCATCTCGTGGTACCTGCTGGCGCCGCCGTTCTCGCCGCTCATCTACGCCGCGGCGACGGGCCTGGGCGTGCTCGGCTGCTTCGCCGCGCTCTACTACGCCGATGCCTACGCGCCCAAAGCCCTCGCCGGCGGCCGCTACGCCGTCCGCAGCGTGATCGTGGTGATGGGACTGGCCTTCATCCTGGCCGTCGCCACCCACCAGTTCGCGCAGCTGCCCAAGGGCGCGATCGAGGCGCTGGGCGACACCGCCGCGCTCTACTTTCCGCTGCTGCTCGTCGAGCGCTTCGCGTTCGGCATCGGCGCCTCGCTGAGGCCGTTCACCGAGCGGCTGCTGATCGTCGGCGCGAGCGACCTCGGCGTCGCGATCGCGCGGTTCGCGGTCGGTCGCCGCAAGGTCGGGGCGAAGCTCGTGGGCTTCCTGTCGGACGAGCTGGAGCACGAGCGCAGCTTCATCGAGGGTGTTCCCGTGCTCGGCAAGGTCCACCAGCTCGAGAAGATCGTGGATCAGTTCGAGATCGATCGAATCGTCGTCGCGTTGCGGGGCCGCAAGCAGCACTTTCCCAGCGATGAGCTGCTGGGCCAGAAGCTCAACGGTGTCGCCGTCGAGTCCGGCATCGCGTTCTACGAGCGAGCCAGTGGGCGCGTGTACATCCGCGACCTCCAACCGAGCTACCTGATCTTCTCCGAGGGCTTCCGGACGAGTCGCCTCGCCGCCTTCGAGAAGCGGGCCCTCGACGTCGTCGTCTCTGCCGTGGGCTTGGTGCTCGCATCGCCCGTGATGCTGCTGTGCGCGATCGCGATTCGCCTCGACTCTCCCGGCTCCGTCTTCTTCTCGCAGGAGCGGGTCGGCAAGGGCGGCAAGTTGTTCTCGGTCAGGAAGCTGCGCTCCATGTACAGCGACGCCGAAGCCGAGTGCGGACCCGTCTGGACCCAGACCGACGACGGTCGCGTGACGCGGATCGGGAAGTTCCTGCGCAAGACCCGCCTCGACGAGGTGCCCCAATTGTGGAACGTCCTCAAGGGCGAGATGTCGCTCGTCGGACCGCGCCCCGAGCGACCCGAATTCGTCGAGGGCCTCTGCGTGCGCTACCCCTATTTTGCGCTGCGCGAGACGCTCAAGCCCGGCGTGACGGGCTGGGCGCAGATCCAGAAGGGCTACGTGAACGAGGTGGAGGAGTTCGAGGAGAAGCTCGCCCTCGACATCTACTACATGAAATATCGCTCGACGGCCATGGATCTCGTGATCCTCTGGAAGACGGCCAAGACGATGTTGTTGATGAGCGGCGTGTGAGCTGGTGGCGCTCAACGCGCTGAGCGTAGACCTCGAAGAGTACTTTCAGGTTTCGAACTTCGAGAAGACGATCGACCGCGCCGAGTGGGAGTCGCTCCCCTCGCGGGTGATCGAGTCGACCCACGCGCTGCTCGATCTGTTCGACGAGACGCGCAGCCGCGCGACCTTCTTCGCGCTCGGCTGGGTGGCGGAGCGCAACCCGGGCCTGCTGCGCTCGATCGCGGAGCGCGGGCACGAGATCGCGTGCCACGGCTACGGCCACGAGCTCGTCTACGAGATCGGCCCCGAGCGGTTTCGCGACGACCTGCGCCGCGCGCGAGCGGCGATCGAGGACGCGACCGGCTGCCGGGTGCGCGGCTACCGCGCGCCGAGCTACTCGATCACGAAGGCCTCGCTGTGGGCGTTGCCGATCCTCGCCGAGCAGGGCTTCGACTTCGATTCGTCGATCTTCCCGGTCCGCCACCCGCGCTACGGCATTCCCGAGTTCACGCGCTGGCCGGTTCGGCTGGAGCTGCCGGGCGGGCGCTCGATCCGCGAGTTCCCGCTGACGACGCTGTCGCTGGGGCCCTTCAACCTGCCGCTCGCGGGCGGCGCCTATCTGCGCTTCCTCCCC
>JBFGGA010000167.1:0-7714 GCA_041579295.1 Myxococcota bacterium
AAGCCCATGTCGATCTTCACGATCACCGCGACGGGCAATTTCCGCTACGGCGAGGACTCCTGCCAGAATCTGCTCGACTGCGTGGAGGCGGGCATTCCCGTCGAGATCGTGCCGGTGACGCTGATGGGCCTGATCGCCCCGGTGACGATGGTCGGCGCGCTCGTCTTCCACTGCGTCGACGTATTGACCGGCATCGTGATGGCACAGATCGTGCGCCCCGGGGCGCCGGTACTGTTCGGTGGGGCACCGGCCACCTTCCACATGAAGGCCGCGAGCTCACCGATGTTGGCGATCGAAGCCCTGCACCTGGACGTCGCGTACGTCGAGGTCGCGAAGCGCCTGAACCTTCCCTGCCAGGCCTACATGGGATTGACGGACGCCAAGCTCCTCGACGCCCAGGCGGGCGCAGAGACGTTCGGCAGCGCGCTGCTCGCGGCGCTGGCGGGGGTCAACTCCGTCTCCGGGCCCGGGATGTTGGATTTCGTGCTGACCTTCAGCCTTCCCAAGCTGGTGTTCGACAACGAGCTCTGCGGTCAGGCGCTGCACTTCATCCGCGAAATCGAGCCCCGGGAGGACCTCCCCACCGCCGACCTGGTGCGGGAGCTGCTCGAGAACGACCACCTGATCACGTCGCCGCACACGCTCAAGCATTGGCCGCAGGAGCTGCACCTCACCGATCCGGTCTTCGACCGGGACAACCGCGAGGCCTGGGAGAAGGCCGGCTCGAAATGTCTCGACCAGCGCGCCTTCGAGGGCGTGGAACGGCGGCTGGCCTCCTACGCGCCCCTCGACACCGATCCCGCGCTGGACGCCGAGCTGCGCCGGATCGTGCAGTCTGGAATGAAGGAGGTGCGCGAGCTACCGGTACTGCCACCTCCGCCTGATCCCGCGCGGGCGCCCGCCGGACCGCGCAAGCGGCGCGGCAGCAGGAGGCGTTCGAAGACCTCGACGGCGTGAGCCCACATCACGACCGCGACGGCCATGGAGAAGAGAGGTTCATTGCATGCCGCCCAAGAATGCGAGCGAGAAGATCGCGTCCGTGATGCCGCCCCCGTACCCGGGCGAGTACCCGAAGATCGTCGTGCCGCCGCCCGGCCCCAAGGCGAGAGCGTGGAACGCGCGGGATCGAAAGGTGGTCTCGCAGAACCTGACGCCCGACTACGAGCTCGTCACCGAGCGCGCTTCCGGGATGGTCGTCGAAGACGTCGACGGCAACCGCTTCATCGACTTCGCGGCGGGGATCTCCACCGTCTCGACCGGGCACTGCCACCCCGAGGTCGTCCGGGTCGTCCAGCAGCAGGCGGAGCAGATGCTGCACATCTGCTACACGGACTTCCACTACCCGGCCTACATCGAGCTGTGCGAGACGCTCGCCAAGCTGGCGCCGATGCCCGGCGACAATCGGGTCTTCCTGACGAATTCCGGCGCCGAGGCGGTCGAGACCGCGATCAAGCTCGCGCGCACCCGCACCGGGCGTTCGAAGGTCGTCGCGTTCTACGGCGCCTTCCACGGGCGCACGCTGGGCACCCTGACGCTGACGGCCAGCAAGCCCGTGCAGCGTCGAAGCTTCGGTCCGTTGCTGCCGGACGTCTTCCACACCCACTACTCCTACTGCTACCGGTGCCCCGTCAATCGCAAGCCCGAATCGTGCGACGTCCAGTGCCTCGATCTGCTGACCAAGACGATGTTCCAGCACACGGTTCCGCCCGACGAGGTCGCCGCGGTGCTCGTGGAGCCCGTCCAAGGGGAGGGGGGATTCATCCCGCCGCATCCGGAGTTCCTTCGCCGCCTTCAGGCGATCTGCCGCGAGCACGGCATCCTGTTGATCGCGGACGAGGTCCAGTGCGGGATGGGGCGCACCGGCAAGCTCTTCGCATCCGAGCACTTCGGCCTCGAGCCCGACATCGTGATCCTCGCGAAGGGGATCGCATCGGGCATGCCGATCTCCGCCGTCATCGCGCGCGACGAAGTGATGAAATGGAACGATGGCAGCCACGGGAGCACGTTCGGCGGCAACCCGCTGTCCTGTCGGGCCGCGCTCGCGACGCTGCGATTGCTGGAGGACGGGCTGACGGAGAATGCCGGCCGCGTCGGCTCCCGACTGATCGAGAAGCTGCGCGCCCTGAAGGACGAGCACGCGCTGCTCGGTGACGTGCGCGGCATCGGTTTGATGATCGGGCTCGAGATCGTCGCGAACCGGGATACCCGCGAGGCCGCGCCGAAGGAGCGCGAGCGCATCGTGCGTCGGGCTTTCGAGAAGGGCCTGCTGACGTTGCCGTGCGGGAAGTCCACGATTCGCCTCTCACCGCCGCTGATCTGCACCGACGACGATGCCGACAAGGCAGTTGCGATCCTCGACGAGGTCATGGCCGAGATCGGCGCCACGAGCTGACGGACATCCCCGTGAGTCGACCCGAGCGAGGCGTCGCAGTCTCGCTCGCGGTGTCCGGAAACGCTATACAGGATCGCCATGCCCATCCCCTCGCCGTTTCACGAACGCGTTGCGAGCCATTGCACGAGCTACGCCTGGAAGGACTGGGCGGGCTACTACGCGGTCTCCCACTACGGCGAGACGCATCTTCCCGAGTACTGGGCTTTCCGAGAAGCCTGCGCGCTCACCGACATCACGCCGCTGTTCAAGTACGTCGTGCGGGGCAGGGATGCCGTGCGCCTGCTCTCGCGCATGGCGGTGCGCGGCTTCGCGGATCTGGCAGTGGGGCGAGTTGCATACACCTGTTGGTGCGACACGAACGGCAAGGTGATCGACGACGGGACGATCAGCCGTCTCGCTGAGGATCAGTTCTTCGTCACGGCCGCGGAGCCCACGCTCTCGTGGATGAGTCGACTGGGTCGGGGATTCGACGTCGAGCTCGCGGACGTGAGCGAGCAGACGGGGGCGCTCTCGCTGCAGGGTCCGACGTCTCGCGAGGTCTTGCGACAGTGCAGCGATGCGGACCTCGATCGGCTCAGATTCTTCCAGACGATCGGCGCGAAGCTCGACGGCATGGAGGTGCAGATCAGCCGCACGGGATACTCGGGGGATCTGGGCTACGAGCTGTGGTGCGATGCGAGGGATGCGCTGAGGGTCTGGGATGCGCTCGTCGCGGTGGGCCGCGACTACGGGATCGAGCCCGCGGGCATCGAGGCGCTCGACATGGTGCGCATCGAGGCCGGCTTCATCATGCTCGGCGTCGACTACTACTCTGCGCCGCGCGTCACCATCGACGCCCGCCGCTCGTCGCCCTACGAAATCGGACTCGACCGGCTCGTGAAGCTGGATCGCGAGCCGTTCATCGGGCAGGAGGCGCTGCGCGCCGAAGCGGCGCGCGGCGCCGAGTGGAGGCTGGTCGGCCTGGAGGCCGACTGGCTCGCGCTCGAGAGGCTCTACGAGGGCTACGGCCTGCCGCCCGGGCTCGCGCCGGCGGCGTGCCGGGACGGCGTGCCGCTCTACTCGAAGGGCGAGTTCGTCGGGCAGGCGACGAGTACGGTGTGGTCGCCGCTGCTGAAGCGCTACATCGGCCTCGCGAGCGTGAAGGCGCGATACGCCGCGCTCGGCTCGAAGCTCGAGCTCGAGCACACCGCGCTCTACGAGCGCAGAACCGTCGGCGCGAGCGTCGTCGAAAGGCCCTTCTTCGAGCCCGATCGCAAGAGGAAACCCTGATGGCCGCGAGCTATGACGCGATCGTCGTCGGTGCCGGACACAACGGGCTTACCTGCGCGGCGTATCTCGCCAAGGCGGGGCGCAAGGTGCTCGTGCTCGAGCGCCGCTCGTCGATCGGTGGTGCGACGGCGAGCGAGGAGATCTATCCGGGCTTCACGTTCTCGTCGTGCTCCTACGTGGTGAGCCTGCTGCGCCCGCAGATCATCCGCGATCTCGAGCTCTCGAAGCACGGCCTCGAGATCATGCCGCTCGACTGGACGTTCTCGCCGTTCGAAGACGGCACGTCGCTGCTGCGCGGACCGGATCCCGAGATGAACCGGCGCAACATCGCGCGCTTCTCGCGTCGCGACGCAGAGCGTTACCCGCTGTTCGGTCAGGCGATGAGCGAGCTCGGGCGCATGGTGAAGCCGATCATCGAGTCGCCCGCGCCCGATCCCTCCAAGCTCACCCCGTCGACGATCTACGAGCTGCTGCGCATGGGCAAGCACTTCAAGGGCGTGGGCGAGGAGTGGCTGGCCGCGAACCTGAAGATGATGACGATGAGCGCGGTCGACTTCTTGAGCGAGTGGTTCGAGTCCGAGCGCCTGATCGGCCCGATGAGCGTGAGCGGCATCATCGGCACCTTTCTGGGCATACGCTCGCCGGGCACCGCCTACGTGCTGCTGCATCACTACATGGGCGAGATCGACGGCGCGTTTCGCGCCTGGGGCTTGCAGAAGGGGGGCACGGGCGGGGTCGCGATGGCGATCGCGCGCTCCGCGCAGGCGCTCGGCGTCGAGATCAAGACCGATTGTCCCGTCGCCAAACTGCTGATGAACGGCAGCGAGGCGCGCGGCGTGGTGTTGGAGAACGGCGACGAGTACCGCGCAAAGGCGGTGGTGAGTGGGGCCGATCCGCACCGGACCTTCCTGGGGCTGGTCGGCGAGGAGCATCTCGACGCCGACTTCGCGAAGCAGATCAAGCGCTTCAAGATGCGCGGCTCTTCGGGCAAGGTGAATCTCGCGCTCGACTCTCTGCCCGTCTTCCCGGGCCTGGATCGGGATTCGCCGGCGTTCCGCGCCGACATCACGATCGCGCCGAGCATCGACTATCTCGAGCGAGCGTACGACGACGCGAAGTACGGCCGCTTCTCGCGCGAGCCGTTCATGGATTGCGTGATTCCGTCGCTGACCGATCCGTCCGTCGCGCCACCCGGCAAGCACGTGATGAGCATCTTCGTCCAGTACGCGCCCTACAAGCTGAAGGAGGGCCCCGCCGCCTGGGAGAGCCAACGCGAGGCCTTTGGGGATACCGTGATCGACACGCTGGAGCGATTTTCGCCGGGCATCAAGGACCGGATCCTGCATCGCCACGTGCTGACGCCGTGGGATCTCGAGCAGACCTACGGCCTCACCGAAGGCAACATCTTCCACGGAGAGCTCAGCCTCGAGCAGCTCGCCTTCATGCGTCCCGCCGCGGGATGGGCGCGCTACGAGACGCCGGTCGAGAAGCTCTGGCTGTGCGGGTCGGGCGCGCACCCGGGCGGGGGGATCATGGCCGCGCCCGGACAGCTGTGCGCGAAGACCATGCTCCAGACGAGGGCGGTATGAGTCGAGCCATCGTCATCGGCGCCGGCCACAACGGCTTGGTGGCGGGGCTGCTGCTCGCGCGTGCGGGCCGCAGCGTCACGGTCGTCGAGCAGGGCGACGAGGTCGGCGGGCTGTGCGCCGCGAGCGAAATCCACCCGGGCTACACGGTGCCCGGTTTGCTGCACGACACCACCGGCGTGCGCCGCGACGTCGTCGAGGCGCTCGGCCTCGGTCGTTTCGGCCTCGCGTTCGAGAGCGAGCCGCCCTCCGTGCTCGCCGCGCACTCGGAGCACAAGGGCGTCGTGCTCCACGCAGAAGCCAAGCGTTCGCGCGACGAACTCGAGGCGCTCCACGCGGGCGACGGCGACGGCTACATCGCGTGGCGCGACTTCTTGTCGCGGATTCGCGGCTTCGTTTCGGACGTGTTGAAGCGCAAGCCGCCGAAGCTGCGGCCCGACTCGATCGCCGAATTCTGGAACCTGGGCAGGACGGGCATCGGGCTGCGACGCCTCGGCCGGTCGGACATGCTCGAGCTGATGCGCGTCGCGCCGATGTGCGCGGCCGACTGGCTTCAGGAGTACTTCGAAGATCCGCTGCCCGCCGCGGCCCTGGCGGCGCCCGCGGCGATCGGCGCCTCGCTGGGCCCCTGGGCGGCGGGCACCGCGGCGAGCTCGTTGCTCTACGAATGTGCGCGCGGCCCGGAGGTCCGAGGCGGTCCGGCCGCCCTCGTCGATGCGCTGCGCAAGGCTTTCGAAGCGGCCGGCGGAGAGATCGCGCTGCAGTCGCGCGTCGCGCGGATTCGGGTCGAACGCGGGGCCGTGAGCGGAGTCGAATTCGAGCGCGGGCGCTTCGCCGAGGCGCCGCTGGTGGTCGCGACCTGCGATCCCAAGCGCGCGCTGCTCGAGCTCGTCGAGCCTGGAACCCTGCCGCTCGACGTGGAGGAGCAGGTCGCCGCGGTGCGCGCGCGCGGCACGACCGCCAAGCTGGACCTCGCCCTCGACGGGCAGATCCGCTTCCGCGGTCGCGACGGAGAACGGCACCCGCGAGCGGTCGTCGCCGATCACCTCGACGACATCGAGCGCGCGTTCGATGCCGCGAAGTACCGCACCTGCCCGCAGCGACCGCACCTGGACGTGAGCGTTCCGAGTGTGAACGACACTTCGCTCGCACCGGCAGGCAAGGACGTCGTGTCGATTCTGGCTCACGCGGCGCCGCACGAACTCGAGGGGGGCTGGACGCTCGAAGCGCGCGAGCGCTTCGCGGATGCGATCGTCGACGCGCTCGAAGCCGTGGCGCCCGGGACGCGCTCGATGATCGTCGCACGCGCATTTGCGAGCCCCGCGGACCTCGAAAGGCGCTACGGCCTTTCGGGCGGGCACATCCATCACGGCGAGCACGCGCTCGACCAGCTGCTCTTCATGCGCCCGACGCCCAAGCTCGCGCGCTACGCGACGCCCATCGAGGGGCTCTACCTCGGTGGCAGCGGCTCCCATCCGGGCGGGGGGGTCACCTGCCAACCCGGCGCGCTCGCCGCACGGGCGATCCTCGGGCGCTGAAGCCCGCGGGGCCGCGCGCGGAGATCAGCCCTTCAGCCGCTCCGCGAACTTCGCCGAAGTCGCCGCGCGAACCCGATCCAGCGTCGCGCCCGGCATCAGCTCGATTAGCGTGAGCTCGCCGGACTCGAACGAGAAGACCGCGAGGTCGGTGATCACGACGTCGACTGCGTTGCGGGTGGTGAGGGGGAGATCGCACTCGGGGACGATCTTCGAGCTGCCGTCGCGGTTCTCGTGCGTCATCGTGATGATCAGGCGCTTGGCGCCCGAAGCCAGGTCCATCGCCCCGCCCACGCCGAGCAGCGGCTTGCCCGGAACCGCCCAGTTCGCGAGGTTGGCCGCCTCGTCGACCTGCAGTCCGCCCATGATCGCCACGTCGACGTGGCCCCCGCGAATCATCGCGAACGAGTCCGCGCTGTCGAAGTAGCTGCTGCCCGGCAACGCGGTGACGGGAATCTTGCCCGCGTTCACGGGGAAGTCCATCGCGCCGCCCTCCGTCGGCGCGGGCCCGACACCCAGCATGCCGTTTTCGCTGTGCAGGATGATTCCGTGCTCGGGGGTGATCAGGTCCGCGACGAGCGTCGGAATCCCGATCCCGAGATTCACGACGTCGCCGCGCTCGAGCTCCTGCAGCGCGCGACGCGCCATGTTCATGCGCGCGTCGTCGACCTTCTTGTCGCTCGACGCGACCGATGCGGAGGTGCCCAGCTCTTCCAACGTCGTGCTGGCCTGGACGAGATAGTCGACGTAGCAGCCCGGCGTGTGGACGTGATTGGGATCGATCTCGCCCACGGGAACGATCGTCTCCGCCTCCGCTACGACGAGGTCCGCCGCGGTGGCCATCGCCCGGTTGAAGTTCTGCTCGGTCATCCGGTAGATGAGATTGCCCGCGGTATCGGCCTTCCACGCGCGGACGAAGGCCACGTCGCCGC
>JBFGGA010000168.1:0-7684 GCA_041579295.1 Myxococcota bacterium
ATGTTCGCCACCTGGCTTCCCTCCTCGTCGGGCTGCTGGCGGCGCGCGACGATCGGCTTCGGTGCCGGCGCGGGGTCCGGGGCGCGCGCCGTGCTCCCGGCGCCCTCCCGATCCTCCCGCTTTCCGCCAAACAGACTCAAGATGCCCCCCTCCGTCTGGCGCGGAGCTTAGCAGGAACGGCCCGACTTCTCCGCGCCGGCCGGCGTACCCCCCCCACCTATTGGACCGCGCTGACCGCGTCGATCGCGATGTTGCGGTCCCCGAGGATGCTGCCCTGGGCGCGGCTCAGCCCCGTGACCGAGTTGCGGTAGAGCTGGATCGCGTCGATCTCGCGGCTCTCGGCCTGCACGAAGTCCTCCTCGCGCAGCAGCACGTCGAAGGGCGTGGACTCGCCGTACTCGAGGCGCACCCGCTCCGCGCGCAGCTGCTCGGCGGAGGCCTCCGCGGCGCGCCGCGCGGCCTCGATCCCCTGCTGCGCGGACTCGAGGTCGCGCACCGCGTTGCGCACCTCGAGGATGATGTCCTGCTCGAGACGCCGCTTCGCGACCGTCGCGCGGCGCAGCTCGAGCTCGCTCTGCGAGACGCGCGAGCGGGCCGCGGTGTTGGGGATCGGAATCGAAAGCAGTGCGCGAGCGGAAACTTGATCGGCTGCGTCGCTCGTCAGGAAGTCGTCGAAGGTGTCACCGAAATTGCGTTCGACGACATCGCCGAATGCGGGATCGAGATCCGGATTCTGCTTGCCTGCGAGGCCTCGGTTGCCGAAATTGAACTGAATGTCCAGATTGGGCAGTCGCTCGTTCTTCGCGAACTTCAACTGGAGCTTCTGGCGCTCGATCGCGTCGTCCGCGAGCTTGAGCTCGGGGCGCTTCTCGAACGCGCGCTTGGTCGCCTCCACGGGGTCGACGTGGAAGATCACGTAGTCCTTCGGCGCGTCGGTGGGCTCGATGCGCAGCCGCGAGTCGGCCGTGAAGCCGGTGCCGAGCACGAGGTTGATGAAGAGGTCCTGCGCGGCGGAGTAGCGGTTGGCGGCCGCGATCAGGTTGAAGTCGCGCTCCGCGACGCCCGCCTCGGCCTCCACGACCTCCACCTTCGAGACGACGCCCACCTCGTACTGGGTCTCGGTCTGGTCGAGCAGCGCCCGGGCGGTCTCGAGGCTCTTCTCCGCGACGCGCTTCTGCTCGCTCGTGGCGATCAGGTTCCAGTAGGCGTCCTCCACCTGCTGCACGGTGTCCATCACGCGGCCCCGAAAGTTCTCGAGCGACTCGTCGTAGCCCACGCGCGAGGTCTTGACGCGCGTCCAGGCCTCGTTCCAGATCAAGCCGCGCAGCAGGGGTTGTGAGACGGTGAGCGAAAACGAAGAGCGATATTCCGGCGAGAAGCTCTGGACCGGAAGGTTGGTGGTCGTGCGCTCGCCGTCGAATTGGAAGGTGTACTCGGTACTGAGGTAGGGGAGGAGCCCGCGGAAGCCGCCGAAGCCGTCATAGCTATCGAACCGGCTTCGACTTTCCCCCTGCAAGCCTTCGAGTGCGAAGGAGCTCGGGTTCTCGGTGTCCGAGTAGCCGAACTCCGAGAAGAGCTCCGGGTCGTAGGCCCCCCAGGCCTCTCTCTCCACCTCGCCCGCGATCAGCGGCGTGAAGCGCTGCACCTCGACGTCGAGGTTGTGCCGCAGCGCGAGCTGGATCGCCTCGTCGAGCGACAGGCGCAGGGCCTTCGAATCGCCCGGGTCCATCATCGACGGGTCGGCCGCATCCATTCGGGCACCGGCGGTCGCCGAGTCCTCTGCGGTCTGCGACGACGCCGAGTCCAGATCGTCGGCCGGCGCTGCACTTGCCACCAGCGACGCGAGCGACAGAGTGATCCAGAGAATGCGGAACCTCATGGCGGGTGCTCCTCCTGGCTGATGCCCCGCGCAACTGTAACAGCGACTTTGAGTGGGTCGCAGCCGATGCTCGCGCTGGCGCTTCGCGGCAGATCGCGGACAACTGCGAGCGCGCTCTGGGCGGCGGATCGAGCGCTCCGCGCGAGCCGTCTCGACCCGCCGCGCAGGAGCGGCCCGCGAGCGATCCGCGCGGCCCCCGGGCGGCGCACTCGGCTATCCTGCGTCCATGCGCGTGGCCGCCCTCGTACTCGGCGCGGGGCGCGGCGAGCGCCTCGGGGGAGCGGTCCCGAAGGCGTTCGTCCCGCTCTGCGGCAAGCCGCTGCTCGTGCGCGCGCTCGCGGCGCTCGCCGCGGCGCCCGAGATCCAGGGCGTCATGCCCGTCGTCGCGCGCGGCGACCTCGCCCGGCTCGACGCGCTCGCATCCGAGCTCGCGTCGATCTCGGGCCTGCTGCCGCCCGCGATCGGCGGCGCCGAGCGCCAGGATTCGATGACCGCGGGGCTCGCCGCGCTGCCCGCGGAGGTCGACTTCGTCGCGGTGCACGACGCCGCGCGGCCGCTGGTCTCGGCCGCGTCGATCGGCCGCGTCGTGCAGGCCGCGCGAGCGCACGGCGCGGCGATCCTCGCGATCCCCGCGCGCGATACCATCAAGCGCGTGCGCGGCGGGCTGGTCGCGGAGACGCCGAGCCGCACGGAGTGCTACGCGGCGCAGACCCCGCAGGTCTTTCGCGTCGAGCTGCTGCGCGAGGCGCTCGCCAAGGCGGCCGCCGAGGGCTTCGTCGGCACGGACGACGCGGAGATCGTCGAGCGCATCGGCGTGCCGGTCGCGGTGGTGGCGGGCGAGGCGAGCAACCTCAAGATCACGGACCGCGCGGACCTCGAGGCCGCGGAGCGCTGGCTGCGCGCGCGGCCCGAGCGGGAGCAATTCCAGAGCGGCGCGAGGCCGCGGGGAGCGACATGAGGATTGGTCAGGGGATCGACGCGCATCGGCTCGTCGAGGGGCGCCCGCTGGTGCTCGGCGGCGTCGAGATTCCATTCGAGCGCGGCCTCGAGGGGCACTCGGACGGCGACGCGCTGCTCCACGCGGTGGCGAGCGCGCTGCTCGGCGCGCTCGGCGAGGGAGACCTGGGCCGGCACTTCCCGTCCTCGGACCCCGCGCTGCGCGGCATCGCCAGCACGGAGATCCTCGCGCGCGTCGCGCAGCGCGTGCGCGAACGCGGCTACCTGCTCGCGAACCTGGACGCCACGATCGTCGCACAGGCGCCGCGGCTGGCCGCCCACCTCGAGAAGATGCGCGGGGTGATCGCGGACGTGCTCGGCGCCCCGTCCGAACGGGTCAACGTCAAGGTGACGAGCACGGATCAGCTCGGCGCGCTCGGCCGCGGCGAAGGCATCGCCGCGCAGGCGGTCGCGCTGCTCGTCGAAGCGGGCGAGTCGGGGCGCGCCGGGTGAAGCCGCTGGTCCTCTACAACACGCGGACGCGCAGCAAGGAGATCTTCGAACCCATCGAAGCCGGGCACGCGCGCGTCTACACCTGCGGCCCGACCGTCTACGCGCCCCAGCACATCGGCAACCTCCGCTCGCAGCTGCTCGGCGACCTCCTGAAGCGCGCCTTGCTCGCGCAGGGCTACCGCGTGACCCACGTCATCAACATCACGGACGTCGGGCATCTGACCGACGATGCGGACGCGGGCGAGGACAAGATCGAGCGCGCGGCCGCCAAAGAAGGTGTGACGGCGCGCGAGATCGCCGATCAGTACACCGAGCAGTGGCTGCGCGACCGCGCGAAGATCGGCTGCCTGCCGCCCGAAGTGCTCTGCAAGGCGACCGAGCACATCGCCGAGCAGATCGCACTCGTCGAGGCGCTCGAGCGCAGGGGCTTCAGCTATCGGATCGACGACGGCCTCTACTTCGACACCTCGAAGTTTCCGCGCTACGCGGAGTTCGCGCGGCTCGACCTCGCGGCCCAGACCGGGGAGGGGCGCATCGGCGACGTGCCGGGCAAGCGCCACCCGGCGGATTTTGCGCTCTGGAAGTTCGCCCCGTCCGGCGTGCGCCGGCAGCAGGAGTGGGATTCGCCCTGGGGCCGCGGCTTTCCGGGTTGGCACATCGAGTGCTCGGCGATGAGCCGGCGCTACCTCGGCAACCAGTTCGACATCCATACAGGCGGAGTCGACCACATCGGGGTCCACCACACCAACGAGATCGCGCAGAGCGAGTGCGCGGACGACGTCCACCCGTGGGTGCGCTTCTGGCTGCACGGCGAGTTTCTCGACTTCCGCGGCGAGAAGATGTCGAAATCCGTCGGGAATCTCTGCGTGCTCGACGACCTGATCGAGCGCGGGATCGCTCCGCTCGCGTTCCGCTACTTCAGCCTGCAGGCCCACTACCGCCAGCAGCAGACCTTCACCGACGAGGCGATCGCGTCCGCGGCCACCGGCTACGAGCGCCTCGTCGCGCACGCCGCGGCGCTGCGCGCGGCCGACGGCGATCCCGACCCGAGCCGGCTCGAGCCGCTGCGCGCGCGCTTCTGGGATGCGGTGCGCGACGACCTCAACGCCCCGCGCGCGCTCGCCGTGAGCTGGGAGGTCGTGCGCAGCGAGGGGCTCGCGCCCGCGGAGCGCTGGGCGCTGCTGCGCGACTTCGATGCTTTCCTCGGGCTCGATCTGGAGCACGCGATTCCGCGCTCGCAGATCGGCGAGAGCTATCCGCGCATCGACGCGCTCGTCGCCGAGCGCGAGGCCGCGCGCGCGCGGCGCGACTTCGCGGAGGCCGACCGGATTCGCGACGCGCTCGCCGCCGAGGGCGTCGCGATCGAGGACACCCCGGGCGGGCCGCGCTGGAGGCGCGGATGAGCGCCGAGCCGGGACCGCCGCGAGGCCGCCGCGCGCCGCGGCGCGGAGCAGAGCCCGCTGCTGCGAGCGGCGACGCGCCGGCCGACGGATTCCGGCTGGTCACCGAGTTCAAGCCCGAGGGCGACCAGCCCCAGGCCATCCGCGCGCTCGTCGAGGGCGTGAGGCGCGGCGACCCGCACCAGACCCTGCTCGGCGTGACCGGCAGCGGTAAGTCCTTCACGATCGCCTGCGTGGTGGAGCAGGTGCAGCGGCCCACGCTCGTGATGGCGCCGAACAAGACGCTCGCCGCACAGCTCTACTCGGAGTTCAGCGACATGTTCCCCGACAACGCGGTCGAGTACTTCGTCTCCTACTACGACTACTACCAGCCCGAGGCCTACATCGCGGCGTCCGATACCTACATCGAGAAGGATTCGTCGATCAACGACGAGATCGACAAGCTGCGGCACTCCACCACACACTCGCTGCTCACGCGGCGCGACGTGCTCGTGGTGGCGAGCGTGTCGTGCATCTTCGGCCTCGGCGCGCCCGAGACCTACGGCGACATGCACGTCTACCTCGAGAGCGGGATGCCGCTGGTGCGCGACGACCTGCTGCGCCGGCTGGTCGACATGCTCTACGAGCGCAACGACTTCGACTTCCACCGCGGCACGTTCCGGGTGCGCGGCGACGTCGTCGAGGTCTTTCCGCAGTACGAAGCCGAGCGCGCGATCCGGATCGAATTCTTCGGCGACGAGGTCGAGGCGCTCGCCGAGATCGATCCGTTGCGCGGGGTGGTCGTGGCGCGGCCGCGACGCGCGATGATCTATCCCGCGAGCCACTACGTGGCCACCCGGGAGACCGTCCGCCGGGCGATCGAGGGGATCCAGGTGGAGCTGCGCGAGCGCATCGAGCACTTCCGCGCGGCCGGCAAGCTGCTCGAGGCGCAGCGCATCGAGCAGCGCACGATGTACGACATCGAGATGCTCGGCGAGATGGGCTTCTGTCACGGGGTCGAGAACTACGCGCGCTGGCTCGACGGGCGCGAGGCGGGCGAGACGCCGGCCACGCTCTTCGACTACTTCCCCGACGACCTGCTGGTCGTGCTCGACGAGAGCCACATCACCGTCCCGCAGATCGGCGGCATGTTCCGGGGAGACCGCTCGCGCAAGCAGACGCTCGTCGAGTTCGGTTTCCGGCTGCCCTCGGCGCTCGACAACCGCCCGCTGCGCTTCGACGAGTGGGAATCGCGCGCCCCGCAGCGCATCTACGTCTCGGCGACGCCGGCCGACTACGAGCTCGAGAAGTCGAAGGGCGTGGTGGTCGAGCAGATCATCCGCCCGACCGGGTTGATGGACCCGAAGGTCGAGGTGCGCCCCGCCGCGGGACAGGTCGACGATCTGCTCGCCGAGATCCGCAGCTGCGTGGCGGCGGGCGGCCGGGTGCTCGTGACCACGCTCACCAAGCGCATGGCCGAGGAATTGACCGAGTACTACGACGAGCTCGGGCTGCGGGTCCGCTACCTGCACAGCGACGTCCGCACCTTCGAGCGCATGGAGATCATCCGCGAGCTGCGCGAGGGTGTCTTCGACGTGCTGATCGGCATCAACCTGCTGCGCGAAGGGCTGGACATCCCGGAGGTGTCGCTCGTGGCCATCCTCGACGCCGACAAGGAGGGCTTCCTGCGCTCGACCCGCTCGCTGATCCAGACGATCGGGCGCGCCGCGCGCAACGTCGACGGGCGCGTGATTCTCTTTGCCGACGAGCAGACCAATTCGATCCGCGAGACGGTGGCGGAGACGAACCGGCGGCGGGAGCACCAGGAGCGCTTCAACGAGACGCACGGGATCACGCCGAAGACGATCGTCAAGCGCATCGCGAACCTGCGCGACTCGATCTGGGTGCGGGACCACGTGGAGGCCGCGAGCGAGCCACCGCGCATCCCGGCCCACGAGATCCCCGCGCTGATCGAGGGCCTCAAGCGCGAGATGCGCGAGGCCGCGCAGGCGCTGGAATTCGAGCGCGCGGCCGAGCTCCGCGACCAGATCGAGGAGCTCGAGTCGGAGCGCCTGCGGGTGGGCTGAGGGGTGCGGGTCGAGGAGACCGCGGAATCCCTGCCCACCCTGCCGGGCGTCTACCTGTTCAAGGGCGAGAACGACCGCGTCCTCTACGTCGGCAAGGCCCAGAACCTGCGCGCGCGCGTGCGCACCTACCTGAGCGGCGGCGACGGGCGCTATCAGATCCCGCAACTCCTGGAGAGGATACGCGGCGTCGACGTGGTGGTCACGCCGTCCGTGAAGGACGCGCTGCTGCTCGAAAACGAGCTGATCAAGCGCCACAAGCCGCCGTTCAACGTGCGGCTGCGCGACGACAAGCAGTACCTCGCGCTGCGCCTCGACCCGAGCGAGCAGTGGCCGCGCGTCACCCAGGTGCGCCGCTTTCGCGACGACGGCGCCCAGTACTTCGGGCCGTTCACCTCGAGTCTCGCGGTGAAGTCCGCGGTGTCCACGCTGCGCCGGATCTTTCCGCTGCGCTCGTGCAGCGACGCGGTGTTCAAGGACTACGCGCGCCGCGGGCGGCCGTGCATCGAGTTCGAGATGAAGCGCTGCCTCGGGCCGTGCTGCGAGCTGATCGGCGAGGCCGACTACGCGGAGCTGGTGCGCGGCACCGCGCTGTTCCTGCGCGGCCGCTCCGACGAGCTCGTCGCGCAGCTGAGCGAGCGCATGCGCGAGGCCGGCGAGCGGCAGCGCTTCGAGGAGGCGGCCCGGCTGCGCGACCAGATCGCGGCCGTGAAGAGCAGCGTCGAGCGCCAGCGCATCGTCTCCGAGCAGCCGATCGATCGCGACGTATTCGGACTGGCGCGCAGCGGCGGCGAGGTCGAGGTGCAGGTGCTCCACGTGCGCGAGGGGCGCGTGATCGGCACCCAGGGCTACGGCTTCTCGAACGTGCGCGTCGACGACGGCGCGGTGATCAG
>JBFGGA010000169.1:0-7633 GCA_041579295.1 Myxococcota bacterium
ACGCGCTCGGCGTCGCAAACGGCCTGCTCGAAATCGTGCCGATCGCGTTGATGTGGCTGGTCTTCTTCGCGCCCGCCCGCTACGCGCGCTGGGTCGAACGCGGAAGCTCCGCCTGAGCGCACTGTCTCAGTAATTCTCATGAGTTCCGATCCGGCGGGCTCGAACGCGGACGCGGGTGCTCCCGCGGCTGCGCGAGCGCACCCGCTCCGGAAACCTTCGCCACTTCCCATCCGACGGGCTCGAACGCGCGCTCGCAACCTCGTCGCTCAAGTGGCCTCCGGCACACCCCGATTCAAGGCGGGGGATCTTGCCCTGATCTGACGAAGTCGGACTGGGAGGACGGGGCCGAGCGGCCGCGCGATGGATCAGAACGCCTACCTGATGGAAGCGATCGCGGGCACCATCTGCCTGCTGCTCGGCGTGCGCCTCTACTGGCGCAGTCGGCGATCGGTCGAGCTCTCCGACAACTTCATCGGGCTCGCGCTGCTGACCTGGGCGCTCGGCTACGCGCTCTACGACATCCCCTACGCGTTCGTCGAGTCCGACGAGCTGATCCCGCCGTTCTTCTCCTACACCTCGATGCTGGTCTTCGGTCTGGGCAACGTGGTGCTCGCGATGTTCACCCAGGAGGTCTTTCGCCGGAACGAGAACTGGGCGGGCTGGCTCGTGGTGGCGATCGCGGTCTGCGTGCTGCTCGGATCCGCGGGCTCGGCGTGGACGGGCGACTGGGAGCAGGTCGATCCGTTCGAGAACTTCGGCTACTGGCCGCAGACGCTCGCCGCGACCCTGCCCTCGCTCTGGCTCGGCATCGAGGGGCTCGGCCGGAGCCGCCGCGCGCGCAAGCGGGAGTTGCTCGGCGTCCTCGAGCCGTTCCCGCGCCACCGCATCCTTCTACTGGGGCTCGCGGGCGCGCTCTGGGCCGCGCTCGAACTCGTGATCGTCGCGCAGGACTTCATCTACATCAACGTCGGCGATTGGTCGGGCGCGCTCGGCATCGCCAACGGCCTGCTCGAGATCGTCCCGATCTCGCTGCTCTGGCTGGCCTTCTTCCCGCCGGCGCCCTACCGCCGCTGGATCGAAGGCGCCGCACCCGGGGCCACAGCCGCAACGCGCTGAGCGAAACGCGCGCTTCGCGCGCAGCGCTTCAGGGGCCGCTCGGTTGCAGGGTGCGCTCGAGCGGCTCGAGCGCGTAGCCGTGCGCCTCGATGCGCTCGAGCAGGCGCGCGTAGAGCGCCGGCTCGAGCGAAGGCGTGCGCGCGAGGATCCAGAGGTACTCGCGCGACGGGTGTCCGATCACCGCGTAGTGGTAGTCGTCGTCGAGCTCGATGATCCAGTAGTCGCCGCGAAACGGCCAGAAGAACTGGACGAGCAGCTTCGCGTTGCTCTCGCCCGGGTCCGCGATCCAGGCGACGCCCTCGGCGCGCCGCAGCTCGCCATCAAGAGACTGGTTACGGCACTCGTTGAGCACGTCGATCCGGCCGTCCGCGCGCCGCGTGTAGGTGGCCGAGGTGGCCACGCAGCCGCGCTGGAAGCGCTGCGGGTAGCTCGCGATCTCGTACCACTTTCCGGTGTAGCGGTCGAGGTCGACGTCGTCCACGACTCGCAGCGGAGCGTGCGCGGAGCTGCACGCCGCGAGCAGCGCGGCGGGCGCGAGCGCGGCGCGGCGCAGCATCGCGGCGGTTGCGAGCGCGCTCTGGGTGCGTTGCGAACCGTCGGCGAGCGCGAGCGCGAGCGCGCGCGGGGCGCGTCGCAGCCTGGCGGCGAGGGCGCGCGCCGATCTGGCTGGCTGCGAGAGCACCGCGGCGCTCAGTTCTTCTCGAAGCCCAGGCGCACGACGCGCGCCTCGAGCGCCTCGAGCGAGGGGATGCACTCGACGCCGCCGATCGGCGGCAGGCTCGCCGCGCGAGCGCCGCCGATCCACAGCTGCACTTCGGACGGGAGCTTCGCGCGCAGCGCGGCCAGCGAGCGCGCGGCGCCGTCGCAGCTGACGAGGCTGAGCGCGAGCGCGGCGGCCTTCGTGCGCTCGACGGCGAGCAGCAGCTCTGCGTCGGGCAGATCGGCGCCGAGGTAGATCGGCGCGGCGCCCGCACCCATCGCGGTGAGCGCGGCCATCTGCAGGCCGAGCTCGTGGCGCTCGCCCGCGGGCGTCGCGAAGACGATCCGCGGGCCGATCAGCGCCGCCGCGCCGGGCTGCAGCGCGGAGCCGAGCATCGCGCGCAAGACGCCCGACGCGAGGTGCTCGCCGGCGATCGACAGGGTTCCGTCCGCCCAGCGCTCGCCGACCTCGCGCACGAGCGGCGCCGCGACCTGCGTCGCGAAGTGCGTCGGACCGAGCGCCGAGAGCTGGAGCGCGAGCAGGCGCTGCGCCTCGGCGGCGTCGAAGCGCGCGATGGCCGCGAGGGCGTGCCGGATCGGATCGTCCGCGGCGCTGGCCTTGGGATGGGCGCGCCGCGCGAGCTCCTCGTCTTCGAGCCCCACGACCTCGCCGATGCGGTGGCCCGCGTCCACGGCCGCCTTGAGCAGGCGCAGGCGCTCGAGATCGCGCGCGCGGTAGCGGCGCGTGCCGCCCGGCGTGCGCGCGGGCCGCACGGCACCGTAGCGTCGCTCCCAGGCGCGCAGCACCTCGGCGCTCAGCCCGGTGAGACGCGAGACCGCGCCGAGCGCGTAGGTGGTCTCGGCAGTGGAATCCGATCGGGCGCCAGCCATCCGGCAACCGTATACGATTTGGTCACGTTGTCCAGATTTATTTTCGACAAACCAGGCTGCCGATCGGCAAGTAGGCGCCAAGGCCCCCGCTTCGCGTCGAAAAATCGAAGCGCTCGGTACCCGCGTTTGTCCAGGTAATCGGGGCGGCTGCGCGCGTTCCCTTTCGCGGTCCGGGACGTATACCCAATTGGGGCAACCGCGAATCCTCGCCCGGGAATCGCGGACTCTCCTACCGGCCCCCCTCCTGGCGACAGGCCCGCCGGGACCGAGGGAGTCCGGCCCTCCGCTCGTCGCACTTCGGGGGATGATGGGTCGTGGCGGGGGGCCGGGCTCCTGCCCGAGCCGCGGGCGCTGGCGCTCGCGGCGGGCGTTGACGCTCGCCGCGGCCTGCGCCCGAGCGCGCTCGGATCTCGAGAAGATCTCGACAATTTTTCGATTACGTATAGATTTATTTCTACCGAGATCGGCAGTTTAGATCATAAATTATTGAATATCATGGATAATTATCGATCTAGAAGAGATCTGGCGAGTTCAGATTTGATATTGACAAATATCAAGATTCGTATAGATTATCCGATATCGAGCTTCGCGGCGCGCGGATCAAACGCCGCGTGAAACGGCTTGGGAGGAACGTGCGGGTGAACGGAACCAGCGAGCATTGCGGCGAGGCGCGGCGGGTGCTGGTGGCCGGGGCGACCGGCTACGTGGGCGGTCGGCTGGTAAGCGCGCTCGAAGACCGGGGCGTGGCGGTGCGCTGCCTCGCCCGCAACCCGGAGCGGCTCGCGGGGCGCGTGGCCGCCGGGACCGAGCTCGTGCGCGCCGACGCGGTCTCCGGCGCGGGGCTCGAAGCCGCGCTGCGCGGCGTCGACACCGCCTACTACCTGATCCACTCGATGGGCGCGTCGAAGGATTTCGAGAGCGCCGATCGCGAAGCGGCGCTGCGCTTTGGCGCCGCGGCGCGCAAGGCGGGCGTGCGGCGCATCGTCTACCTGGGCGGGCTCGCGGACGAGACGCAGAAGCTCTCGCCCCACCTGCGCAGCCGGCTCGAGGTCGGGCGCCTGCTGCGCAAGTTCGGCGTTCCGGTGATCGAGTTTCGCGCGTCGATCGTGATCGGTGCCGGCAGCCTCTCCTTCGAAATGATTCGCTCGCTCGTCGAGAATCTGCCGCTGCTCGTGACACCGCGCTGGGTCTCGGTGCCCGCGCAGCCGATCGGCATCGACGATCTGATCGCCTACCTGCTGGAGGCGCTCGACGTCGAACCGACCGACGATCCCATCTACGAGATCGGCGGCTCCGACCGCATGTCGTACGGCGACCTGATGCGCGAGTACGCGCGCCAGCGCGGGCTGCGGCGCGCGATGATCCGGGTTCCGGTGCTCACGCCGTGGCTGAGCAGCCTCTGGCTGGGGCTCGTGACCCCGCTCTACGCGCGCATCGGGCGCAAGCTGATCGACAGCATCCGCAACCCGACGGTCGTGCGCGACGCCTCGGCGCGCGAGGACTTTCGCGTGGTGCCGCAGGACATCCGCAGCGCGATGGCGCGCGCGCTCGAGGACGAGGAGCGCGCGCTCGACGACGCGCAGCGCGCGTTCTCGGCAGCCCGCTGGTCGGATGCGCGCGCGGCGGCCGCTTCCAGGCGCCCTCCGTCGCGCGGCACGCGCGTCGGGCGGCGCCTGATCGACTCGCGCGAGGTTGCGGTGCGCGCCACGGCGCACGAGCTGTTCGCGGCCGTGCGCCGCATCGGCGGCCAGAACGGCTGGTACGCGTACGACTGGCTGTGGTGGCTGCGCGGCTGGATCGACCTGCGGCTCGGCGGAGTCGGCATGCGCCGCGGGCGCGCCCACCCCGACGAACTGCGCGTCGGCGATGTGCTCGACTGCTGGCGCGTGGTCGGAATCGAGTCCGGCCGCCGACTGCGGCTGGCCGCGGAGATGCGCCTGCCCGGTCAGGCCTGGCTCGAGTTCGAGGTCTCGAGCCGCGGCGGCGTTTCGCGCATCCGACAGTCGGTGATCTTCGAGCCGTCGGGCCTGGCGGGCGTGCTCTACTGGTACGGCGTCCACCCACTGCACGCGATGGTGTTTCGCGGAATGCTCGACGGGATCGTCCGCTCGGTGACCGCCCGCCGGCCTGGTCTGCGACCCGTCGCGAGGATCGGAGGGCTGTCGCCGGACCGCGGGTGAGCCGCGATCCGGTCGCGTGGGCAGCGAAGACACGGAGCGAAGACACGGAGGAAGGGGAAGATGAAGGATCGACGAACCGAGACGAGTCACAGCGTTGCGAGCGCAATCCAGCGCTACGAGGTGTTTCCGGGCGTGAGCCGGCCGAAGGTCTATTTCCTGCTCGCGGCCGGCCTGTCGTTCCTGATGTCCGTCTACCTCTTCTTCAGCGGTGACCAGGAGCGCGGGATCTTCGTGGGCATCTGGGTTCCCTCGATCCTCTCTGCGGGAGCGCTGCTGCTGGGGAGGGAGCGCAATGAATGACGGACTGCTGCTGATCTTCGGCTGCGGGGTCACGCTGATCGCGTTTGCGGGCGCGTACGTGTACCTGCGCGAGAGCTTCACGAATGCATCCGAGCGCGTCCAGATCGAAACGCGCGAAGACGTCGCGGCGCGAGAAGCCGTGGAGGTTCACCTCTGATGCGTTCATCGATCTCGAACGCGCGCTGCCAGAGAAAGCTGCGAATTCTGCCGATCTTGTTCGCAGCTGTCCTCGTCCCCCTCTCTGTCGCGCGCGCCGCCGAGATCGAGGGAGTCCGGTTCCCCGACGAGCTGCAAATGGGGGAGGCTCAGTTGCAGCTCCGGGGGACCGGGCTCCTGAGGTACCGCACTTTCATCAAGGCCTACGTGGCCGCGCTCTACGTCGACCCGAGCGCGGAACGGGAGGACGTGCTCGGAGATCGGCCGAGACGACTGGAGATCGAGTACTTCTGGTCGGTGCCGGCGCACCGCTTCGCGGAGGCCACCACGGACGGCATTTCGCGCAACGTCGACGTGGCCACGTTCCAGGCGCTCGAGCGGCGCATCGCCGCGTTCAACGAGCTCTACGAAGACGTCGAGCCCGGCGACCGCTACGCGATCACCTACATTCCGGGCCGGGGCACCGAGCTATCGCTCAACGGCGAGGCCAAGGGCAGCGTCGAAGGCTCCGATTTTGCGTCCGCGCTCTTCGCGATCTGGCTCGGGCCCAACCCGCTCGACGACGACCTGCGTCGCATGCTGCTGGCTCAGCGATGACCGATCCGGTTACCATTCGGGCCGAAGTCTCGGGGGACGCGTCGATGCACCGGCAGCAGCGCTCGCTGCTCACGCTCAACCTGATCGGCGGCGCCGCGGTGCTCGCGAGCTACGCGATCGGGCTCGGCTCGGCGGCATCGGACGCCGAGGCGCTCTGGGGGGGTGTGCCCGCGGGCCTGCGCCCCGTCTACACCGCGAACATGGTCCTCGCAGCCGCGGGCTACTTCCTGTTCACGCCGTACATCGCGCTGCGGCTGCAGCCCGGCCAGACTCGGATCGCGGGGCGCTTCGGCTACGCGTCGTTCCACCTGTTGTACGCGCTGGTGCTCCTGCCCTCCGCGCTCTGGCTCGAGCTCACGCAGCGCATGATCGCGCAGCCGAGCGCGTGGATGTGGGTCGCAATTCGACTTGACCTCGCGCTCGTCGGGCTCGGCTCGATCGGGTTGCTGGCCGCGCTGCTGACGCTGGATGGGCCGCGGCCGCGCGGCCGCGCGCTCGCGATCGTCGGGCTGCTGCCCTTCTGCCTGCAGACCGCGGTGCTCGACGCGCTCGTCTGGCCCGCGCTGTTTGCGTTTCCGAGCTGACGGGGGAGGTGCGGCGATGCGCGGCCGGTGTTCGCCGGGCCGCGACGAAAGTCTCGCATGGGGGTGCGCACGATGGCGAGAGGGCTTCACTGGTTTCGCAACGACCTGCGGCTCGCCGACAACTCGGCGCTCGCGGCGCTCGCCGAGCGCGCCGAGCAGTGGCTGCCGGTATTCGTGTTCGACCCGCGGATCCTCGAGGGCGCGCGCGCGGGTGTGCCGCGGCTGCGCTTTCTGCTCGACTGCCTCGCGCAGCTCGAGCGCGATCTCGAGAAGCGCGGTGTGCCGCTGCTGATCCGGCGCGGTCGGCCCGAGCAGGTGCTGCCGGCGCTCCTGCACGAGACGGGCGCGCGGCTGCTCTCGTTCAACGAGGCCGCGACGCCGTTTGCGCGCAGCCGCGACGCGGCGGTGTGCCGCGCGGCCGAGAAGCTCGGCGTCGAGGTGATCGAGCGGCTCGACCACGTGGTGTTCCGCGCGGGCGAGATCCGCACCGCGGCCGGCAAGTCCTATCGGGTGTACTCCCCCTACCGGCGCGCCTGGACCCGGCGCTGGCTCGCGGAGCCGCGCCGCCCCGTGCGTCTGGATCGCTTGCCCAAGCCGATCCCGGGCTTCGCGCCCGATCGCGTGCCGGACCAGCGGGAGTTCGGGCTCGACGCGCTGGGCGTCGAGCTGCCGCCCGGCGGCGAGGAGGCCGCGAGCCAACGCCTGGAGCGCTTTCTCGCCACCGCGGTTGCGCGCTACGACGTCGACCGCGATCGGCCGGACCGCGACGGCACCTCGCGGCTCTCCGCCTATCTGCGCTTTGGGGCCATCTCGGTGCGCGAGTGCATCGCGCGCGCCGAGGACGCGTGTGCGGCCGATCCCGCGCTCGAAGCCGGCGTCGCGAAGTGGATCGACGAGCTGATCTGGCGCGAGTTCTACCACCAGATCCTCGAGGAGCAACCGCGCGTGCTGCGCGAGAACCACCGAAGGGAGTACGATGCCCTGGTGTGGAACGACGACGCCGAGGGTTTCGAGGCCTGGTGCGCGGGGCGGACGGGTTTTCCGATCGTCGACGCGGGCATGCGCCAGCTGCGCGCAACGGGATGGATGCACAATCGCGTGCGCATGATC
>JBFGGA010000170.1:0-7622 GCA_041579295.1 Myxococcota bacterium
GTAATCTCATCGGCGAAGGAATAGAAGCCCGACTCCGGGACATCCACACCCTCCCAGCTCGGTTCATTGCGCACCGAGAATTCGTCCTCGTATGACCCAAACCCCTGCTGGAAGCCAAACCTTCTGCTGAGCGGAAAGGATGCAACGACGGCAGCCGTTTCGAACCCCGCTTCCTGCATCCGCTCGGCGAGCGTGAAGTACCTGTCTGCCAGAACCATGCCATTCCGGGTCACGCCATGCTGCCACGGATGCAGCCCGGTGAACATCGTGGCGTGGGTCGGTTGCGTCGTGGACGTCGCGGAGTAGCTGTTCGGAAAAACTGCGCCACGCTTGGCGATTGCCTGTGTGATGACCATGGAGCTCGGCCGATTCTCGCCGCCCGCGAAGCTGTCGTACCGAAGCGTATCGAGCGTGATGAGAACGATGCGGATGGCCGGTTCATCGTTGTTGCCACCACACGAGAGGAAGAATAGAAGGGCGAACGCTAGCCAAGAGCAGCTCCTCGGAGCTCTCGCGTCACGGCTGGCCATTTCGATCATTTCCACGCCGGAACGATACATTTCGCGCGGGGCCGCGGGGAATTCACGTAAACCCCGCAAGCCGAGCCGACCGGAATGTTAGGATCCTGGCGGGTGATGAGCCTGTCTCCTCGTTTGGAGCCTTCTCTCCCCTCCTTGGCCCACCCGAGCTCGCGTTTTCGAGCAGGTTGACGGTCCGAGCGCATACCCCGTCACGGCCGCGGGGGCGGGTGGCGGACCCGAGTCTCGACGACATGATCTTGCGCGGCTCTGGCCGCACGAGCTCGTTCGCGAAAGCCGAGCTTCGGTTAAGCTGAGCAAGCGCGGGGTATGGCGGCTCGCCCGCCCGCAGAGCGCGGTGAAATTCCGAGGCGCGGCCGATTCGTATCCACAAGCTGATGAGGCGGTCGATCGTGGAACCGGTGAATACTTCGTCGCCTCGAAGAGCTCCGCCCGAACGGCGACCGCGGCGGGGCGATCTACGCGACGCCATCGTGACGTCGGCCATTGCCCTGCTCTGCCTCGCGCCGTTCGCCGGCAAGGCCGTCCACATCGATGACCCGCTGTATCTCTGGGCGGCCCAGCAGATCCAGGAAGATCCGTTCGATTTCTACGGATTCGACGTGAACTGGTATGGCTTCGAGACACCCATGGTGGAGGTGAACAAGAACCCGCCGTTGGTTTCCTATTATCTCGCGTTCAGTGCGGCGTTGCTCGGCTGGAGCGAGTGGGCGCTGCACCTGGCGATGCTCCTCCCCGCCATTGCGGTCGTCGTCTCCGTCACGTTCCTGGCCCGATTTCTCGGCGCGTCACCGATCGGCGCGGCGTTGACCACGCTCTTCATGCCGGCCATGTTCGTGTCGAGCACGACGCTGATGTCGGACGTCTTGATGCTGGCGTTTTGGTGCGGCTCCTTGACCCTGTGGATCTGGGGCTTGCGAAATCAGCGCGACATCGCACTGGTTTCAGGCGCGATCCTCGCAGGGCTGTGCCCGCTGGTGAAGTATCTCGGCGTCAGCCTCCTGCCGCTGCTGGTCGCATTCTCGTTGATCAGCGAGCGCCGCCTCGGGCGTTGGCCCTTCTATCTGATCATCCCGATCGGCTTCATCGTGGGCTACGAAATCCTGATGGTCAATCTCTACGATCACCGTCCATTCATTGACGCCTCCGATTACGCAATCGAATTCGGAAAGAACGCAGAGTTGCTCACGGGGCTCGTCTTTCTCGGGGGATGTCTTCTGCCAGCTCTCCTGTTTTCGCCGTTGCTGTGGAAGCGATATCAGATCCTCGTCGGCGTCGCGATCGCCGCAGTGGGGGGTATCGCGCTGTCCAACTCAACGGCGTTCGAAGCGGTCGCGCTCGAGATGAATGGCGGATTCCGATGGGGCCTGGTGGTGCAGGGAGCGCTCTTCTTCGTCTCCGGAGTGTCCATCCTCGCACTCGCCGCTTCGGATTTGACGAGAGACCGCAGCGCCAGTGGCTGGCTGTTGGCACTCTGGGTCGGCGGCGTCTTCGCATTTGCGGCCTTCGCGAACTGGACCGTCAATGCCCGCGCGGTCCTGCCCGCCGCACCGGCCGTCGCCATCTTGATCTGGCGTCGTATTTCACTGAGATTCGGAGCCGAGTCGAGTGCTCTGACGGCGAGGCGATCGATCGCTCCAATCACGGCGTCGCTTGCGGTCGCCGCAGCTGTCGCGTGGGGCGACTGGCAGCTGGCCGACAACGCGAGAGTGGCCGCATCGAGGCTCGCCGCCAAATACGGATCGGAATCCGGAAAGCTCTGGTTTCAGGGAGCCTGGGGGTTCCAGTATTACATGGAAGCGAACGGTGGCCGCCGGATCTACACGGGCAAGACGATCCTCGATCCGAACGACATATTGATCTCGCCAAAGAACAACACGAACGTATACACGATTCCGGACGCCTGGGGGCTCTCCACGACGATCGAGACGTTCAGTCTTCCGGTGCGGTCGTGGGTGAGTACGATGTCACCGCAGACCGGCGCCGGCTTGTACACCTCACTCTGGGGACCGCTTCCATACGTATTTGGCCCCACACCACCCGAAGCCTACCGGGTTCAGAGGATGGAGAAATCCACCCCTTTGAGGTAAGCCTCGACCCGGCGATCGACCGGTGGCGCACAGAGCCGAGTCTTTGCTCGGCCGCGACTTTCATCCGAAATGATCTGGCGACCTCTACAACATCGCGCGCGACCCACCTCCCTCACCGGATGCTAGAGTCCCACGCTCGGGAGGTCGCGCGTGATCGCGCGCCCCTTGGCGGGCTTCGAACAGAGGGTGCGAGAGCTTCACTAGCGTGTCCGAATACCCCGACGACATCATCCGCGCCGTGGCGGAGTGCGCGCTCGAGCGGTGGGATCTGGGCGCTGCCCGGCTCGAGTTGGTCTCGCGCTCTGAGAACGTGGTCTTCCGCGTCGACAACGATTGCGGCGAGACCTTCGTGCTGCGGGTGCACCGCCCGGGCTACCACACGCTGGCCGAGCTCAACTCTGAACAGGTCTGGAACGCCGCGCTTCGTTCGGACGGGATCAGTGTCCCACACTCGCGCCGGACTCGCGCGGGCGAGCACTACCCCAGCGTCGGCGTGCCCGGAACGGCAGAGTCGCGTCACGTGAGCGTCGTCGACTGGTTCGAGGGCGTCACGATGTTCGAGCTGATCCAGGCCGAGGCCGACGGCGGGATCCAGGCGGCGCACTTCGAGCGACTGGGCCGCCTGATCGCACGCATGCACAACGTGACGGGGCGATGGAAGCCGCCCGCCTGGTTCGAGCGGCACGCACTCGATGCGGACGGATTGATGGGTCCCGCTCCGTTCTGGGGGCCGTTCTGGGAGTCTTCGGTGTTCACGCCAAGCCAGCGTCGAATCGCGCTCGACGCGCGCACCGCGTTCCACGCGAAGTTGTCGGCGCTCACCAAGGATTCGAAGCACTACGGAATGATTCACGCCGATCTGGTCCCTTCGAACGTGCTGATCAACGGAGACGAGCTCCACGCGATCGACTTCGACGACGCCGGCTTCGGCTGGTTCATCTTCGACGTGGCCGTGGCTTTGACCGACTACGCGGACGGCCCGCAACACGACGCATTTCGCGACGCGCTGGTCGCCGGATACCGCTCGGAGCGCAATCTCGAAGACGAATGGCTGGAGCTTCTTCCGATGCTCTACCTGGTGCGCGCTCTTTCGGTCGTGGGCTGGGCGCACGAACGCCCGGGAATCGACTTCGTGGACGATATCCCCACGCTGACCGCGTTGATTACGCGAAATATCGAGAGTTACATCTGAATTGCTTGCCTTCAGCCAATATTGGGCCTGGAGATCACGGCGTCCCAGTCGTGGTGAAGCCCGACGCGCGAATGAGCTGGATCGTGCTGCTACGCTCGACGCCGAATGGACGACAAATCCTCCGGGCGCGCCATGCGCGCCGATCCTGCGAGCTTCCGACTCCCGTCAAAGTCCTGGACGATGCGGACTCGACCCAGCGAACGAACTGAGCGCGTCGATTTCCTCCCGCGGTGAGACCGATGGCCTGATGGGGAAATTGCCGCCTTGGCGGCTAATGGTCCGTGGTGGTTTCGAGGGCCCGGCGAATCCTGGCCGCGAGATCGGCGACGTGGGGCGGGAACAACATGGTGTAGTGATTGCCCTCGACGGCCTCGAGCGTCGCGCCGACCAGCGCCGAAGGTGGCTCGCGGCGGCTCGAATCTGCGGTACACCAGCGATGGATCGGGGCTTCGATCGGCTTCGGCCGGTAATTGGCGCAGAGTGCACCGTGCTCCTCGAAGCGCCGCAGTCGCTCCTCGATCGCGATCGCCGGCACGCCGGGCGACACCAGCCCCCGATCCGCGAGCCAGGCCGCCGCGGCCTTGGCGCGATCCGCCGCGGAAAGCGCGGCGAGGTTCTCGATCAGCTGCGCGGCCTGCGCTTCGAGTGCGGTCGATGATGTTGCGGCGCCGAGCATCGGATCAGTTGCTGCATCGGGCGCGGTATCGGCTACGTACATCAGTTCCCCGATACGGCCGGCGAGCGTCGCGGCGTCGAAGTCTGTCTGATCCGGTGCCGCGCTGGCGCTGTCGTCGAGCAAGCCAAGGAAGCACACCGGCTCGCCCTGCGCTTCGATGCGACGCGCGACCTCCAATGCCAGCAGGCCGCCCATCGACCAGCCGAGCAGCCGATAGGGTCCGCGTGCCTGTCGGCCACGCACGAGGTCGCAGTAGGCGAGCGCCATCGATTCGATCGAGTCGTGCGTCGTGCCGGGGCCGGCCGAAAGCGACGACTCGATCCCGATCAGCGGAGCGACGGACGCCAGCTCGCGGGCGAGAAAGCGGTAGGGCCGGAGGTCCCCGCCGGCCCCGTGAAAGATGAACAGCGGCGCTGCGCCGGCACGGGGCTCGTCTGCTCGTTGCGCCTCGAGCGGCCGCGGGCCCGCCGCGAGGGTCACCAAACCACAGCGCTGCTCGACCGCCCGATCCAACGCCCCGAGCTGCGGCGCAGCGGCGTCGCTCGAACCCTCGCGCAGGGCCGCGAGCGCAGCGATCGTGCGGCGCTCGAAGAGCTGACGCGGCGCAAACCGGATGCCGGCACGCTCGGCGAGGAGCGTGACGCGGATCGCGAGCAGCGAGTCCCCCCCGAGCTCGAAGAAATCCGCGTGGACCGACACGAAGTCGAGCCCGAGAGCCTGACACCAGATTGCGGCGAGCTTCCGCTCGCGCTCATCGCGAGGTGCCACGAAGGTTTCGGCACGGTCGTCGGCGAGCGCGTGCAATGCATCGCGGTCGACCTTTCCATTGGGAAGCCGCGGCAGGGAGGCGACCGCGACGATCGAGGACGGAACCATGAAGTCGGGGAGCCGCGCGCGAAGTCGGGCGCGCAGTTCGACCCGGTCGAGCTCCGCGCCCGAAGCAACGACCCAGGCGACCAGCCGCGCGAGGGGCCCGTCTTCGACCACTCCCACCGCCGCGTCGCGCACTTCATCCTCACAGAGGAGCGCCGCCTCGACCTCGCCGGGCTCGACGCGGAAGCCGCCGACCTTGAGCTGGCCGTCGATGCGCCCCAGGAATCGAAGCTCTCCATCCTCCCCCCAGCGACACCAATCGCCGCTGCGGTAGAGGCGCGCACCCGGTGGCCCGAAGGGATCGGGCCGGAAGCGCTCCGCGGTCAGCGCCGGCTCGCCCAGATAGCCGCGCGCGACACCGGCGCCGCCGATCCACAGCTCGCCGGCCATGCCTCTCGGGAGCGGCCGCATGCGCTCGTCCAGGATGTAGACGCGAGCGCCGGCGATCGGGCGGCCGATCGAAACCGGCTCTTCGGGCGAGCTCGGCGACTCGACCGCGGCCGCAAGATCGACCCGATCCGGCGCCTCCACCCGGTCCGGCGACTCGACCGGCGCAGGCAACCCGACCGTGCCTGGCGGCTCGGCGACGCTCGGACGTTCCGCCGATCCGCAAACGTCGGGTGTGCGCGCCGACGCGGGGGGATCGGCGTCGCTCAGGTCGGCGAACGTCGCGACGACGGTCGTCTCCGTCGGGCCGTATCCATTCAACAGGCGCAGCCCGCGGCCCGGCCCACGCCGCCAGGCGCGCAAGCGCTCGGGCAGCATGCGCTCCCCGCCGACCACCACCAGACGGATCGAAGCCGGCGCGCGCCGCTGCGCGGGCGTGCGATCGACGACCGCATTCCAGTAGGAGGTCGGCAGGTTCACCACGCTGATGCTGCGCTCGCCGCAGCGCGCGAGGAAATCCCCGGGCACCGCCAGCATCGCGTCGTCCCGCAGCACCAGCGTCGCGCCGGAGATCAGCGTCGGGAAGATCTCTTCCACGGCGGTGTCGAAGGAAAGCGCGGCAAATTGCAGCACGCGGTCCGACGGCTCGAGGCCGAAGAGCTGCGCCGCCGTCGCCGCGTAGTGGGCGAGCGAAGCCGCCGACACCACCACCGCGTGGGGTGAGCCCGTCGAACCAGAGGTAAAGATCACGTAGCCGCTGCGCTCGCGATCGCCGCGGTGCGACAGGCGCTCCGCCGAAGACGCGGCCCAGGGGCAGTCGGAGCCATCGAGCGCGACGAGCTGCGCGGCGCCGTCGCGCAGGCGCTCGGCGCAGGCCTGCTGGACGAGTACGACGCGCGCGCCAGACCGCTCGATCATCTCGGCGATCCGCTGCTCGGGGTGCGCGGCATCGATCGGGACGTAGGCCGCGCCCGCAGACAGCGCGCCGAGCACGCCGACGACGAAATCCGCGGACCGCGCGGCGAGCACCGCGACGTGGTCGTCGGGTCCGACACCGCGCTCGGCCAGAAAATTCGCGAGCCGGTTGACCCGGGCCTCGAGTGCCCGGTACGAAATCTCGTCGTCTCCACCGACGACTGCTACCTGGCTCGGAAACCGATCGACCGCGCGATGGAAGGCTTCGATCACGTCCGCGGCCTGCACCGACGCAGTCCGGTTCAATTCCTCGATCAGGTGTCGCCGCTCCGCCGCATCTGGTATCTCGAGTGCAGCGATGGAGAGATCGGGATCGGCGATCCACGCATCGAGCACGGCGACCAACGCGTGAGCGCTGCGCCGTGCCTCGGCGACGTCGAAGCGATCCTCGCGCGTGTCGAATTCGAGCGTCAGCTCGCCGGATCCTACGAAGTTGCGAACCTGCACCGCGAGCGCCTCGTGCTCGTGGCCCGGGTGACGCCATTCGCCGCGAATCGGCTTGCCGTCGAACGGTGCAGCACGCGTCAGGTGTACGTTGAGGCCCACCTCGTAGAACGGGCGTTCGGACGGGTTGACGACGGCATAGAACTGATGGCGCATCGCCGCCTTCAGCTCGCGCGCCACCTTTCCGGCAAGAGACCGAAACGTGTCTTCTGGATCGACCGTGATCGCCAGGGGCACCACGTTCATGAAGAGGCCCGCGGTGGCCTTGTCGCGCGGACCGGAGCGATTCAACAGCGGTGACCCGACCGCGAGCCGGCGATTGCCACTCGCGCGGTGCAGCCAGGCAAAGAGCGCCGAGGCGACTACCTGGTAGAGGGCCGGGGCGTCGGACGCCGCGCCGAGCTCGCGGGCCGCGGCGAGCAGTCGCGCCGAGCGCTCGGCGCCGA
>JBFGGA010000171.1:0-7594 GCA_041579295.1 Myxococcota bacterium
CCCCCCCCCCCCCCCCCCCCACCCCACCCGGGCAAAGGGTCCGCGGCGGACAGATCGGCAAAGTGTGGGGTCTCGGGGTCGGGGCCGACCCCTCCACCTGCTACCAGCGTCCGTTTCCGGGCTTCATGTCCTCGGGATCGAGCGCAATGGGGTAGGCGTCGCGGATCTTCGCGTCGACGGCCGGATCGATGTAGTTCGGGTAGTGGGTCGAGAGGATCTGCTCGACGGCCGCCCGGGCGCGCTCGCGGATGTCCCGGCCTCCGAGCTCCTCCCAGACGGACGGCTGGAGCCGGTCCCCGAGCTCCGGGTAGATGTACTCGCTCTCCATCAGCCCGAGCGTCTGCTCGCTGCCGAGGTAGTGCCCCGGGCCCCGGACGACCTCCTCGATCAGCTCGACCGAGAGCGTCGCGTCGCTCACCTCGATGCCGCGCAGCACGCGCAGCACGAAGCCGAGCATCTCGGAGTCGATCGCCATCGCCTCGAAGCAGCAGCCGAGCAGGCTCGCCTGCATGCCCGCCGACTCGTGGATCATGTTCGCGCCCGCGAGGCCGGTCATCAGCGCGTTGATGGCCTTCTCGACGCCGGCTTGATTGTCCGGGATCTTCGAGTCGGTCATGCTCGCCGCGCAGCCGCTCGGCAGGTCGTAGTAGTTCGAGATCTGCGCGGAGGCCGCGTTGAGCAGCGCCTCTTCGGGGCCGCCCCCCGAGAACGCGCCGGTCCGCAGGTCGGAGGTGAAGGGCCAGTTGCTGAAGATGGTGGGATGCCCGGGCTTCAGCAGGTTCACCAGCGCGATGCCCCCGAGGCCCTCGGCGGTGGTCTGCACGAGCGCGCCCGCGAGCGCGGCCGGCGCGGTGGCGCCGGCCTGCGCGGCGATGATCATGTCGACCGGCATGCCGACGCGCACGGCCGCGGTCGCGACCTCGACGCTCAGCTCGCCGTAGCGCAGCGGCGGCACGATGCCGGTGCAGTAGAGCGTGCAGCAGGGCTGTTCGGCGAAGCGCCCCTCGCCGCCGAGGATCAGGTCGAAGATCTTCGCGGCCGCCTCGACGCCCTCTCCACAGGTGAAGCCCGCTCCCACGTGCTTGGTGGTTCCGGACGCCAGCGCGTAGGTGATGTTGACGTCCATGCCGACGCCGCCCTCCATCTCGGTCGGCACCACGGTGCGCCCGAACCAGTGGATGTTCGGCAGGCGGTCGGCGAGGCGCGCGAAGTCGTACTCGTCGAGCAGCGTCGAGGGCCGGTACTTCCCGGTCTTCGGATCGGGCACGGAGACCGCGGCGCCGGCGGTTCCGAAGTGCACCTTCGTCCCCGTGAGCTCGAGGTCGTGTCGTCGCTCGCGCCCGTAGAGCGTGAAGTTGCGCGCGGCGCCGGCGATCAGGTCGTCGATGTAGGAACGCGAGAACAGGATGCGGCCGTCCTCGCTGATCGAGAGGCCCTTCCGGCGCGCGATCTCGGTCACCTCGGGGCCCGCGTCGGCCATGCCGACGCGCTCGAGGATCTGCAGCGCCCCCTCGTGGATTCGCTCGAGGTCTCGCTCGCCGAGCGGCTTGATGGCGCCGCCCTCGATCCCCGGCCAGACGACCCGGGCCCGCTCGAATTGAGCCCGCTCGCGGACGGTCAATCGGGCTGCGCGGCCGCGGCGTCCCGCTGACTTGCGCCTTCCCTCCGACATCTCTCGCTCCTCGTTCGCGGCTCTCCCGCAGCCCGCTCACTCTGGCAGTCCGCGTCGCGGAAATCCACCCGAAAGATGCGGCCTCGGCAAGCGCCGCGCCCAGCCATTCGCCGCTGCGCGCGGACCGCGCCGCGCGCGCTCAGGGCCGCTTCGGGATCAGGACCGTGTAGTCGAGGTCCAGGACGAGGTTCGACATGTAGCGTTCGCGACCGCTCTTCTCGTCGCGCGTCTTGATCTCGAGGCTCCCGAGGCTCGGATCCTGGTTCTTGACCGCGAGCAGTCGCAGGCGCAGCGCGCCGAGGTCGTCCCGGCCGAGCTCGAGCCGCTCGACGACGTCGGTGAACGCGTAGAGGGTGTCGCCCGCCACGGTCGGGTTGGCGTGGGTGCCCGCGTTGAAGGCCAGGATCCGCAGCGCGTTCTCGAGCCCGTCATAGGAGAGCATGTGGGCGAGCGAGATGATGTGGCCGCCGTAGACGATTCGCGCGCCGAGCCGGGTGTCCTTCTGGGTGTGGTGGTTGAAGTGCACCCGAGCCGTGTTCTGATAGAGGCGCGTCGCCATCTGGTGTTCGGCGTCTTCGATCGTCATGCCCTGGGGGTGGAGGATGCGCTCTCCGGGCTCGTAGTCCTCCCAGAACGCCGCGCCCCCCGTCACCACGGAATCGAACTTCGAGACGTCGAGCTGTTTGGGGATCGAGAGGTCTTCGACGGCGACCTGCGCGGGCAGCTCCGGGGAATCGTCGTCGCCGGTGCGCTCGTCGGGCTTGCGCTTGTTGAGCATCGCCCAGCGGTAGAAGTGCAGCACGACTTCTTCGCGCTGGTTCACCCCCCGCGTGCGCACCCAGACGATGCCGACGTCGCCCTTCGAGGTCTCGCGCTTCGCGATGACCTCGGTCTCGGAGCGCAGGGTGTCGCCGGGGAACACGGGCGCGCCGAAGCGCACGTCCGCGTAGCCGAGGTTTGCGGGTGAATTGAGCGAGACGTCCGGCACCGCCCTTCCGAAGACGATGTGGAAGACCAGCAGATCGTGAGCCACCTCCCGCTCGAAGCCCAGTGTGCGCGCGAACTCGCTCGAGCAGTGCAGCGGTCGGCGGTCGCCCGTCAGTGCGATGTAGAGCGCGAGGTCGCCTTCGGTGACGGTCCGCGGAATCGCGTGGTGGAACACCTGGCCGCGCGCGAAATCCTCGAAGAAGTTGCCGTCGGTGATCTTGGTGGGGGTCGTCATCGCTGGGCAATCCGGATGCGTCAACACGCCTTCCGCGAGTCGAATGGGCCGATCCTAACCGACGCGCTCGGCTCCCGGAAGGCGCCGGAGCGGGATTTTCGCGCCCGACGCCGGCGTCATAGCACGGATTCGACGGTGTAGCGGAAGATCTCCCAGCGGTCCGACCAGCTGTCGACCGGAAGCCCGGCCTTGCGCTTGAGCTCGCGCCAGAAGGCGAACGGCTCGGGGAGGCTCTCCCAGACGGAGGGCAGAAAGGTTCCCTGGCGGGAGCCGGCGCGGACGACGAGGCCGTCGACGCCCGGGCGGATCGCTTCGAGCAGCGCCGCCTCGTCCGCGGCTGGGAGCGGCTCCAGCGGGCTCAGGATCGACACGCAAATCTCCAGGTCGTCGAGCTCGTGGGCTTCGACAGCCGGGAAGCGGCTGTCGCGAAACGCGGCTCCGAACGCGCTGTGGGCGACGTCCGCGACCAGCGGGCGGCTCGCCACGAGACCTCCGAGGCAGCCGCGAAGCTCGCCCGCGCGGTGGAGCGTGACGAAGCTCGCGCGGCGCTCCGTCAGCTCGGGCGGGTACGCTTCGGGATCGACGACCAGGGGTCGGCCGCCGCGCAGCCCGCACTGGATCGACTGCCGGGCGATGTCCAGCAGCGCCGCCTTGCCGTGGCTCGCGCCCTTCGGCGCCTCCGATCGATCAGCAGAAGACATAGGAGCCGTATCCGACGACCCGCCGCTTGTCGCCCGCGGTGTCGCCCGAGCTGCGCAGGTCGACGGTTTCCACCGACAGCCCGTGGCGCTTCGCGGCGACGAGCAGGCCGCGCGCGGGAACGCGACCGCACGCCGACTCGGGATCGAGCGCCTCGGGGTCGAGGGCTTCGATCGCGCGCGTGGTGGCGGCGTCGAGCTGCCGGGCGGACTCGTAGTCGTGGTAGTGGCTCAGATCCGAGCTCACGACGAGCAGCGTCTCCGGCCCGCCCCACAGCCGTTCGATCACCTCGCCGACCTCCTCGGGCTCCGCGTCGCCGACCGACAGCGGCACGAGCGAGAAGTCCTCGAGCAGGTACTGCAGGAACGGCAGCTGCACCTCCAGGCTGTGCTCTTCCCGATGCGCGGCTTCGAAGACCTGCACCTGGGGTAGCTCCAGGATCGCGTCGACGGCCTCGCGGTCGACCGGCACCAGGCCGAGCGGCGTCGCGAAGCCCTCCGAGCTCGACGCCGCCAGGCCGCGCAGCGGGACGCGATGGGATGGGCCGAGCAGCACGACCCGCCGAATCTCGCGCCGCTCGCCCGCGATGCGCGCGTAACCGCTCGCGGCGACCGGGCCGGAATAGACGTAGCCCGCGTGGGGGACGATCAGCGCCTTTGGGGGCGGGCCGCCACGCGCCGGCTGCGCGACCGCGGCGAGGTAGCTCGCCACCGCGCCCTCGAGCTCCTCGCGGTCTTCGGGATAGAAAAAACCCGCCACGGCGGGCGCGCGCGTCGGACCCATCTCGGCTCTCGCGTACTCGCCGCGAGCTGCGGCGAACGCCTCTAGTTTGACACGCTCGTGGCTCATTGCATCCTTTCTGTGGAGGTCATCGAGGCCGTGGGAGAGCTCGCGCGCGCAGACTCGGAGGTGCCCGGTCGCTACTGGCGGCGCCTCGACGACGGCCAGCTGCAGTGCGACCTCTGCCCCCGGGCGTGCCGGCTGCAGGATCGCCAGCGGGGCCTGTGCTTCGTGCGCGCCCGACGCGGCGACGAGATCGTCCTCACCACCTACGGCCGCTCCAGCGGCTTCTGCGTCGACCCGATCGAGAAGAAGCCGCTCAACCACTTTCTGCCCGGCACGCCGGTGCTCTCGTTCGGCACCGCGGGCTGCAACCTCTCCTGTCGCTTCTGCCAGAACTGGGACATCTCGAAATCCCGGGAGTTCGACACGCTGGCCGATGCGGCATCGCCGGAGGAGATCGCGCGCGCCGCGGCGGCGCACGGCTGCCGAAGCGTCGCCTATACGTACAACGATCCGGTGATCTTTCTCGAGTACGCGGTCGACGTCGCGCAGGCGTGCCGCGCGCTGGATATCCGGTCGGTCGCCGTCACCGCCGGGTACGTCTGCGACGAGCCGCGCCGGGAGCTCTTCGCGGCCATGGATGCGGCCAACGTCGATCTCAAGGCATTCAGCGACGAGTTCTATCGAAAGATTTGCGGGGGGAGGCTCGATCCCGTGCTGGAGACGCTGCGCTACCTCAAACACGAGACGGCGGTGTGGTTCGAGATCACGACGCTGCTCATCCCGGGTGAGAACGACTCCGAGGCGGAGATCCACGCGGCCAGCGGCTGGATCGCCGAGAACCTCGGGCTCGATGTCCCGTGGCACTTCACCGCGTTCCACCCCGACTACCGCATGCTCGACCGCGATCACACGCCCGTCGCGGTGCTGCGCCGGGCGCGGGAGATCGCTCGGGGCCACGGCATCCGGTACGTCTACACCGGAAACGTTCGCGATCGCGAGGGCGGCAGCACGCGCTGTCACGCGTGCGGCGAGCTGCTGATCGGGCGGGACGGTTACGTGCTCACCGATTGGCGCCTGGCCGCGGACGGTCGCTGCGCGGGATGTGGAGCCCCCTGCGCGGGCGTCTTCGATCCCACCCCCGGAGCCTGGGGATCGCGCCGCCTCCCCGTGCGCCTGCACGCGGGCTACTAGCCGGCGAATCGTTCCCGATTCGCTTCGCGGCGCGCGGCTGCCGGAAACCTCTTGCGCGGGTTGGTTGCTGGGGCGGGGTGACGGGGGGCCTTCCGCGGCGAATCCTGCGGATTCGCTTGCTGCGACGGGCCCATCGGCCCGTCTCGGCTCCAACCCCATTTCGCCCTCAGGCCCCCGTCACCCCACCCGAGTGACGCCGCTTCGGCTCGAACCACCACGTGCGGAGCTTCTCTTGCCCGCGCCGCGGTCGAGATGCCCTATCTTTGGCGCTCGGGAGGGAGGGAGAGCGAGAGCATGCGAGATCGAATCGCGAAGTTTTCGATCGGCGACGTCGTCTGCCACCGATTGTATCCGTTCCGCGGGGTGATCTTCGACGTCGATCCACAGTTCGCCAACTCCGAAGAGTGGTGGCACTCGATTCCCGAGGCTGTTCGACCCATCAAGGAGCAGCCCTACTACCACCTGCTGGCCGAGAACGAAGAGACCACCTACGAGGCCTACGTGTCGGAGCAGAATCTGCTCGCCGACGAGTCCGGGCTGCCGTGTCGTCACCCGCTCGTGGACGAGTACTTCGAGACGCGCGACGGCCACTACGTGCCCCGGAATCGCACCGCAAACTGAAGCCGGCCGCGAGCGGCTCACGAGGACCGATGCGATGAGTCAAGGCGACGACGGCCGGCGGATCTACCCCGAGGCCCCCCGGCGCCGCCCCGAGGACCGCGAGCGATTCGACGGCTGGGGATTCGAGGACAGCGGCTTTCGGATCCGCGCGAACGGCAGCGTCGAGCTGACCGGCGATCGCTACGACCTCGCGGGCATCGAGCTGCCGGACCTGTTGCCCTGGGTGAGCCGAACGATCGGCGTTCCGCTCGATCCGCGCGACGAGAACCCGTCGCAGTATCCGCGCACGATCCCCGAGCCGCGCGAGCATGCCGCGTTGCTCGACGAGCTGCGCAAGTTCCTGCCCGATCACGCGATCTCCGCGGATCCGCGCGATCGCTTGCGGCACGGTCACGGGCACACCCAGGAGGAGATCTACGCGATCCGCTACGGGCAGCTCGCGCGCATCCCGGACCTCGTCGTCTACCCGAGCGGGTCCGAGCAGGTGGAGGCGCTGGTCGCCGCGGCGCTGCGGCACGGCGCCTGCCTGATCCCCTACGGCGGAGGCACCAACGTCACGCGGGCGCTCGCGTGCCCCCCGGACGAGGAGCGGACGATCGCCTCCGTCGATCTGTCTCGCATGAACCGGGTGCTCTGGATCGACCCCGACAACCGGATGGCGCGCATCGAAGCCGGCGCGGTCGGGCGGGAGATCGCCGAGGTGCTCGAGCGCCACGGCTTCACGATGGGGCACGAGCCCGACAGCATCGAGTTCTCGACCCTCGGCGGTTGGATCGCGACCCACGCGAGCGGGATGAAGAAGAACCGCTACGGGAACATCGAGGATCTGGTGCTCGACGTCTCCGCCGTCACCGCGGCGGGCGTGCTGAATCGGTCGAGCGTGTGTCCGCGCGAATCGGTCGGCATCGACCTGCGCCGCTGGCTCTACGGGTCCGAGGGAAACCTGGGCATCATCACCGAGGCGACCGTGAAGCTCTTTCCGCTGCCGGAAGTGAAGCGCTACCAGAGCGTCGTGTTCCGGAGCTTCGAAGCGGGCTTCGCCTTCCTCTACGAGCTCGCGCAGCGCGGCGATCCGCCCGCGAGCGTCCGCTTGACCGACAACCTCCAGCTCCAGCTGAGCCTGACCCTCAAGCCCGCATCGGTCGGCCTGAAGCGGCTGAAGAGCCGGCTCGAGAAGTTCTACGTGACGCGCGTCCGGAACTTCGATCCCGCTCGGATGGTGGCCTGCACGCTGCTGTTCGAGGGCAGCCGCGAAGAGGTCGCCGCGCAGGAGTCGGCGCTGTTTCGGATCGCGCGCAAGCACGGCGGCCTCGCGGCCGGCGCCGAAAACGGCAAGCGCGGCTACGAGCTCACGTTCGCGATCGCCTACATCCGGGATTTCGTGATGAGCCACTACCTGCTCG
>JBFGGA010000172.1:0-7475 GCA_041579295.1 Myxococcota bacterium
AGTCGCGCCCGCTCGCGATCACCGCCGCCACGAACAGCAGCGTCAGGATGCAGTAGTAGCGGTACGGCAGCGCGCGCACGAAGAACGCGTAGCCGCTCTCGGCGATTCCGACGTCGGGCAGCTGCGCGCTGAAGACCGAGACCTCGAACGCGATCCACGTCGAGAGCAGCGAGATGCCCGCAATCGGCGCCGCCGTGCTGTCGACGATGTAGGCGAGCTTCTCGCGCGAGATCCGCAGGCGGTCGGTCAGCGGGCGCATCGTCGAGCCCACGAGCATGCAGTTCGCATAATCGTCGAAGAAGATCAGGATGCCCATGCCCCAGGTGAGGAAGAGCGCAGATCGCGCGCTGCGCACGATCGACGTGCAGCGCTCCACGAGCCCATGCACACCACCGGCGCGCGTGATCACCCCGACCATCGCGATCAGCGCGACCACGAAGCCGATGATCTCGGTGCGGAAGGTGTCGAGGAGCTCCGCGCGAAAGTAGACCGCGAAGACGTCCCAGAGCCCCAGCGCGAGCGAGCCCGCGAAGCCCGAGCCGCGCGCGAGCGCGCCGAGCACCGCGCCCGCGTAGATGCCGAGGAACAGCGCGAGCAGCGTGCGGCGCAGCGCGAGCGCGAGCGCGATGGCCAGCAGCGGCGGGAGCAGCGCGCCGCGCCCGGGCAGCGCGCGTGCCGGAGAGCGCTCGATCGAAAGCACGCGGGCGCCGTCCGAGAGGCTCGCCGCCAGCGACACGCGCCCGTCGGCGACCCGCAGATCCAGCACCAGCTGCAGCGCCGCGTCGGGAGCCGGCCGCTCCCGGACGCGCGGCCGATCCGCGCGACGACGCTCGCTGTAGCGATTCAGCTGGGAGGAGAGTGCGCGCTCGAATGCGGAGCTCCAGGTGGCAGCGCCGTCAACGCGCACGGTCGCGGCGAGCGTGGGCTCGCGCGCCTCGGCGAGCAGCGCGTCGAGCGCGCCGAACAGCGTGGCCGACGGATCGGCGGGCTCGGCCGCCTCCGGGAAGGCCTTCGCGAGGTCGTCGCCGAGCAGATGTCCGAGCGCCAGCGCGACGAGCGCGCCGCGATCGGCGCTCGGCGCGAGCAGCGCGAGCGACAGCGCGAGGGCGACGAGCGGCGCGACGAGCGCGCTCGCGCGCCGCGGTCTTCGTAACGCTCGGCCGGAATCTCCCGCCAGCGCCCGCCCCCTTCGAAATGGCTAGCCGAGAAACGGAATCATCAGCAGCGCGACCACGTTGACGAGCTTGAGCATCGGATTGATCGCCGGCCCCGCGGTGTCCTTGTAGGGGTCACCGACCGTGTCGCCCGTGACGGCGGCCTTGTGGGCCTCCGAACCCTTGCCGCCGTACTGGCCCGCCTCGATCAACTTCTTGGCGTTGTCCCAGGCCGCGCCGCCCGTCGTCATCGACAGCGCCACGCAGACGCCGGTGGCGATCGAACCGATCAGCAGCCCGCCGAGCGCCGCGGGCCCGAGCAACAGCCCGACGAGGATCGGAATCACCGCGGGAATCAGCGCGGGAGCGATCATCTGCCGCAGCGCTTCCTGGGTGACGATGTCCACGCAGGTGCGGTAGTCGGGCTTGCCGGTGCCCTCCATGATCCCGGCGATCTCGCGGAACTGCCGGCGCACCTCGTCGACGACCCTTCCGCCCGCCACGCTGACCGCGTTCATCGCGAGCGACGCGAAGATGAACGGGATCATCGATCCGATGAAGAGCCCCGCGAGCACCTTCGTGCTCGAGAGGTCGAAGTTCGCGACGACGCCCACCGCCCGGAGGTCTGCGATGTAGGTTGCGAACAGCACCACCGCCGCGAGCCCCGCGGACGCGATCGCGTAGCCCTTGGTGACGGCCTTGGTGGTGTTGCCGAACGCGTCGAGCGGATCGGTGACCCTGCGCACCTCGTCGCCGAGCTCGGCCATCTCGGCGATGCCGCCCGCGTTGTCCGTGATCGGCCCGTAGGCGTCGATCGAGACCACGATGCCCGCGAGCGAGAGCATGCTCATCGCCGCGATCGAGACGCCGTAGAGGCCCGATAACGAATAGGTCGCAACGATCGCCGCGACGATCACGAGCACCGGCCAGACCGTCGCCTGCATGCCGACCGCGAGCCCGCTGATCACGTTGGTGGCGTGGCCGCCCTCGCTGGCCTTGGCGATGCGGTCGACGAACCTCGACCCGTCGCCCGTGTAGACGTCGGTGATCCACATCATCGCGCCCGTGACCACGCCGCCGAGCGCCGCGCAGACCCAGAGGCTGACTCCGTCGAGCGAGACGCCGTGCGCGTCCACCTCGGGAAAATCGACGATCAGGTTTGCGATCAGCAGCACGCCCATCATCGCGGCCGTCGCGATGCCGAGCCCGCGGTACATCGCGAGCATCACCGCGGGCTGCTGGCCGGGCGCGGGCTCCTCGATCTTCACGAAGCGCAGCGAGACGAGGGTTCCGATGATCCCGGCCGCGCCCACCACCAGCGGGTAGAGGAACATGCCCTCGTTGCCGGGGAAGATGATGTGCGCGAGCAGCATCGCGGCCGCGGCGGTCACGCAGAAGGTCTCGAAGAGGTCGGCCGCCATCCCCGCGCAATCGCCGACGTTGTCGCCGACGTTGTCGGCGATCACCGCGGGGTTGCGCGGGTCGTCCTCCGGGATGTTGGCCTCCACCTTGCCGACCAGGTCGGCGTCGACGTCGGCGCCCTTGGTGAAGATCCCACCGCCGAGCCGCGCGAAGACCGAGATCAGCGAGCCGCCGAACGCGAGCCCGATCAGCGCGTCCGGGGCCTCGTAGCCGCGCGCGTGCATCAGCCAGACGATCAGGACCATCGACAACAGGCCGGCGCCGATCACCATCAGCCCCGTCACGGCCCCGCCCTGGAAGGCGAGGTGGAAGGCCTGGGTGAAGCCGCTCTTCGCGGACTGCGCGACGCGCACGTTCGCGCGCACCGAGACGTTCATTCCCACGAAGCCGGCCCCCGCGCTCGCGAGCGCGCCGAGCGCGAAGCCGCCCGCGTACCACCAGTTGAGCAGCAGGCCGACCAGGAAGAGGATGGGCACCCCGACCATCGCCACGGTGCGGTACTGGCGGTTCAGGAACGCGGACGCACCCGCGCGGATCGCGGCCGCGATGTCGTCCGCGCGCGGGGTCGAAGTCGGCGCCGAGATCACGGCGCGGTAGAGCCAGGCTCCCATCCCGAGGGCGAGAATCGAGGCCACGAAGGCGATCAGAACCACCATTTTGGATGTCTCCATTGAGCGGACACGCGCTTTCCGGGCTGCGCCGGAGGACGCGGGCGCACGCTGACGGGGGTGTCCCCGAGGGGTGCGCAAAGCGAGTGATCGGGGCGAATCGGGCGGCGGAAGGCTAGACGTCCGCACCCGGATCGTCCAGTGCCCGTTGGCGTTTTTGGCCGCGCGAGCCGCTGGGCGGGAGCCGTGCAGCCGCGCGCGAGCCGGCGCCTCAGCGCTCCCGGCGCGGGTGGACGTGGATGCACGGCACCCAGCGATCGCGCGGGATCAGGTACTCGTCGCGCACGACCACGCGGCACCGGGTCTGGTCTGGAGAGACCTCGAGGAGCATGCCCTCGCCGGACCAGACCTCGAGGGCCGCGTAGTCGACGAAGACCGGGGTCCCGTCGTTCGAGATGCAGCCCGCGCCGCCGATCAGGCAGGCCAGTGTCGCGATCGCGCGCTGCAGGGTTCGCCGCTGCATGGGGGTGGCATCGGTGCGCGCCGGGTGCAACTGAAGCGGGCCGTCGTTGGAACCGCCCGAGATCGGGCGCCGCCCAAACCCTACGACGGCGGCCGCGCGTCGCCCGCGGCTGCAGACACTGGGTGGCCCCCGCTGTATGCTCCCCGCTCCTGACGGCGACCAACCACAGCAGCTCGAGGAGCCAGGTATGCGGAAGATCATGATCATGGGCGCGGGCGCTCAGGGAAGCACCATCGCGAAGCGCATGGAGGAGGACCCGCGCGTCGAGGAAATCGTCTGCGCGGACCACGACAAGCGCGCCGCGGAAGAGCTCGAGAAGTCGCTCTCGAAGGCGACGGCCGTTCAGGTCGACGCGCGCGAGGTCTCGAACATCGTCGCGGCCGCGAAGGGGTGCGACCTGATCGTCAATGGCCTGCCGCCCGATTTCAACATGCGCGTGATGGACGCCGCGCTCGAGGCGGGCGCGAGCTACCTCGACATGGCCTCGTTCGCCGACGAGAACGACGACTGGGTCAACGGCGTGCGGATCGTGCTCGCGCGAGACGAGGACTTCAAGAAGGCCGGACTCACCGCGCTGATCCACTGCGGCTCCGCGCCGGGCATCGCGAACGTGGTCACCCGCGAGGGCTGCGAACGGCTCGACAGCGTCGACACGATCGAGATCAACGTCTACGAGGGCATCTGGACCAAGCGCTTCATCCCGTTCTGGTGGTCGCCGGACACGGCCTTCCAGGACATGGCCGACGAGCCGGTCGTCTACGAGAACGGCGAGTTCAAGCTCGTGCCGCCGTTCAATCGCCCCGAGTGGGTGGAATTCCGCGGGCTCGGCAAACGCCTGATGTGCGACCACCACCACGAAGAGACCGTGACGATGGGACTGCTCGCCGATCGACATCTGAAGGGCGCGAAGAACATCTACTTCCGCTACGGCGGGCCGGGCTGCGACCTCGCCAAGCGCTTCTGGGAGATGGGGCTGCTCTCGAGCGAGCCCGTCGAGGTCGACGGCGTGCAGGTCGTGCCGATGCGGTTGATCTCGAAGCTCGCCCCGCCCGCGCCGAAGTACGAGCAGGAGATCAAGGAGGTGATCGACGCCGGCATCGAGCTCGAGGAGGGCGCGATGCTGGTGCGGATCGACGGCCAGAAGGACGGCGAGCGGGTGCGCGTCGACAGCTACGTGAACACGCCGGGCCTGCTCGACTCGTTCGCGAGGGCCGGCATCAGCCACGAGTCCTACTTCACCGGCCAGTGCGCGTGGCTGTTCACGAAGATGCTGGTCCACGGGGAGATCAGCCAGAAGGGCGTGTTTCCACCGGAGGCCCTCGAAGCCGACTCGCGCGCCTACTTCCTCCGGGAGGCCGCGAAGCTCGGCATCACGGTCGACCAGTCCATCGAACGCCGGCTGTTCTAGGCGCGGCGCGCGATCCTACCGAAAGGATCGGTCGAACAGAGCCTCGATCGCGTCGCGGCCGCCCTGCTCGAGAAAGCGCGTCCCGGTGCCCGTGAAGTGCGGATGGGTGATGACGGGCGCTGCGTCCGGATCCCAGCCGTCGCCCGTCCAGTGGAACCAGCCGCTCTGGCCCTGGTCGAAGACGTAGAGCGGCTTGTTGCAGAGCTTCGCGAACTCGGCCCCCCAACCGGTGCCGCCCTTGACGGTGCCGTCGTCGAGGATCTTGCCGATCACGTAGATCTCCTGGCCGCTGTTCACCTGATGCCAGATGCTCTGCAGCACCTTCTTGAACAGCTGGGTGTCGGGATAGCGCCGGTGCATCAGCCGGCTCACGTAGGCGAGGCTCACGTCGCCGTGCTTGAGCTCCTCGTGGGTCAGCACGCGAATGCCGCGGCTGCGCGCGTCCTTGTGCCCCTCGAAGGTGAAGTTGACCTCGTCGATGCCGCGCCGCTCCGCGGCCGCCCCGAACGCGGACTCGGCGCCGTTCGCGGCGCCGCTGAACAACACGCACTCCTCGGCCTTCATCGCAACCTCCCCGGGAATCCTCGAGCCCTCGGCGCGCGGCGCTGCGGCTCCGGCGTCGCCCGGCCCCCGCCGCCGCGCCATTGTCACGCGCCCGGGGGCGCTTCGCAATTGACGGCTTGGGGCACCCGGGTGTTAGAGTGGCCGGCGCCGAACTGGACGAAGGAGGCCACACGATGGCGACGATTCGACCCGACGAGAGAGCGGCGCTGTACGAAGCGGCGGAGCTGCAGCTGGGCTTGACCAATTGGTGGGGCATCGCGAGCTTCTTCCGCTGCGCGATCGAGAGCGACCCCGAGCGCGCGGACATCGCGCTCGTGGGCGTGCCGCATTCCAGCGGCAACGGCACCACGGAGCGCGACCAGCACCTCGGCCCGCGCGCGGTGCGCAACGTCTCGCCCGAGTACCGGCGCTTCCACTGCGAGTTCGGCTTCGCGCCCTGGGAGTGCTGCCGCATCGCGGACTTCGGAGACGTGCCGCTGCCGCGCGCGATGGACAACGACGACACGATGGGCGACATCGAGGCCTGGTACCGCGCGCTCGACGCGGCGCGAACCCGGCCCGTTTCCGTCGGCGGAGACCACTCGATCACCCTGCCGATCCTGCGCGCGATTGCGGGACCCGACTCGACGCTCGCGGGCGAGCCCGTGGCGGTCGTCCACTTCGACGCGCACCACGACACCTACGGCGCAGACGAGCTCGGCGCGACCCATTACCTCGGAAACGACGAGTGGGCGGGCGCCTGGGGTCGGATCATGGCCGAAGAGGGCCTCGTCGACCCGCGGCGGGTCACCCAGATCGGAATGCGCGGTCACCAGATGGGCGCGAACGACGGGATCGAGAGCGAGCGGCTCGGCTACCGCGTGATCGACAAGCGCGAGTTCGACGAGCGGGGCGTGGATGCGGTCGTCGCCGAGGTTCGCGAGCGGATCGGCGGCGCACCGGCCTACATCACCTTCGACCTCGACGTGCTCGACACCGCGGTGGCGCCGGGCGTCGCGAACCTCGAGCCCGGCTATCCGGGCATGACGATGATCGAGGCGATGCGGGTGCTCCAGGGATTGCGCGGCCTGAACATCGTTGGCGCCGACGTCGTCTGCCTGATGCCGACGAAGGACAACCCCAACCACATCACCTCGATCAACGCCTCCGTGATCCTCTTCGAGCAGATCTGCCTGATCGCGGATCGCCTCGCGGAGGGCAGTGCATGAACTCGTCCCGCTTCGGGAAGCACCGATCATGCTTCACCGACGCACTCGGTCTACTTCACCCGATTGCGAACGCGCTGCTCTGACGGCTCGAACCCCTCCGCCAGCTCGGCCGGGCGATGCCCGGCCCGAAGCACCTCCACCAGCCTCCGCCGGTGCCCCGGCGGATCGGGCGGTCGACTCCTCGGCATCCTAGACTCCGTCGCTCCGCAGCCCGCAGGTGTCCACGAAACCCGGGCAACTCCAGGCACACGATGCCGCAGCTCGCAGGAGAACAAGTGGCACAGAGTACACCCAGAATAACGACGGGCACGCGCTGGGCTTACAGCGGTGGCGGCGCCGGATATGGCGTCGTGTACAACTCCCACTACTTCGTCCTGATCTACTACAGCCAGGTGCTGGGGCTGGATGCGGGCCTGGCCGGCCTGGCGGTGGGTGTCGGCCTGGTGGTCGACGCCATCACCGACCCGCTCGTCGGCTACCTGTCCGACAGCACCCGCTCGCGGTGGGGGCGGCGCCACCCCTGGCTGTACGCCTCGATTCTGCCAATGGGAGCGACCTTCTATCTACTCTGGAACCCGCCCGGCTTCG
>JBFGGA010000173.1:0-7456 GCA_041579295.1 Myxococcota bacterium
AGCGGCGTGCAGTGACCGGTGGGGAAAAACCCCGCATCCTCGACCGCCCGCAGCACGCGATCGGGCGTCAATTCGAAAAAGAAATCGGTCACGGCTGCCGATGGTACTGAATCGACGCCCGGCAATTGCCGCAGGTTGGTCGTTTCGTTAACATTCCCGGCTACTTGCGCTTCAGGAGACAGCCCCATGGCGGCCCCCGAGCACGCGAGACGAGATCGCCCGTGGGTGTTCCGGACCTACTCGGGCCACTCCTCGGCGCGGGCGAGTAACGAGCTGTACCGCGCGAACCTCGCCAAGGGCCAGACCGGCCTCTCGGTCGCCTTCGACCTGCCGACCCAGACCGGATACGACTCCGACCACCCGCTGGCGCGCGGCGAGGTCGGGAAGGTCGGCGTACCGATCTGCCACATCGACGACATGACGGCGCTGTTCGAGGCGCTGCCGCTCGAGAAGATGAACACCTCGATGACGATCAACGCCAACGCGGCGTGGTTGCTCGCCCTCTACGTGGCGACCGCCGAGCGCACCGGCGCGGACCCCAAGAGGCTCCAGGGCACGACCCAGAACGACATCGTCAAGGAGTACCTGTCCCGCGGCACCTACATCTTCCCGCCGGAGGCGTCGCTCAAGCTGATCAGCGACATCGTCGCCTACACGGTCGACGCGATCCCGATGTGGAACCCAACCAACGTCTGCTCCTATCACCTGCAGGAGGCCGGAGCCACGCCCGTGCAGGAGATCGCCTACGCGATGGCCACCGCGATCGCGGTGCTCGACGCGGTGCGCGACCGCGGGGACGTTTCCAAAGACGCGATGCCGCGGGTCGTGGGTCGCATCTCGTTCTTCCTCAACGCGGGGATCCGCTTCGTGGAGGAGACCTGCAAGGTCCGCGCGATGGCGGAGCTCTGGGACCAGATCGCGCGCGAGCGCTACGGCGTCGAGGACTCGAAGCTGCGCCGCTTTCGCTACGGCGTGCAGGTGAACAGCCTCGGGCTCACCGAAGCCCAGCCCGAGAACAACGCAATCCGCATCGTGCTCGAGTCGCTCGGCGTCACGCTCTCGAAGAAGGCGCGCTGCCGGGCCCTGCAGCTGCCGGCCTGGAACGAGGCCCTCGGCCTGCCGCGGCCCTGGGATCAACAGTGGTCGCTGCGGATCCAGCAGATCCTCGCCTACGAGACGGACCTGCTCGAATACGAGGATCTCTTCGACGGCTCTCCGGTCGTCGAGCGCAAGACCCGCGAGCTGATGGAGGCGGCCCGCGAAGAGCTCGACCGCGTGCTCGCGATGGGGGGAACCGTCGCGGCGATCGAGAACGCCTACATGAAGCAACGGCTCGTCGAGTCGCAGACCGCCCGGGCGCGGGCGATCGAAAGCGGCGACATCACGGTCGTCGGCGTGAACGCGTACACCACCGGCGAGCGTTCTCCGCTGATGGACGGCGGGCGATCGATCCTGAAGGTCGACGAATCGGCCGAGCGCGAACAGATCGAGCGCCTCGTGGCTTTCCGGAGCCGGCGGAATCGAGCCGACGTCGAGGCCGCGACGCGGAATCTCGAAGATTCGCTGCGCAACGGCGACAACGTGATGCCGGCCTCGATCCGCGCCGCGCACGCGGGCGTGACCACCGGCGAGTGGTCGGACCTGCTGCGCGGCCTCTACGGTGAATACCGCGCCCCGACCGGCGTCGTGGCGCGCGAGGGGTCCGACGGCAACCAGGCGACCGCGCAGACGCGCGAACGCGTGCACCGCCTGGCGGACGCGCTGGGGCGCCCACTCAAGATCCTCGTCGGCAAGCCCGGCCTGGACGGCCACAGCAACGGCGCCGAGCAGATCGCCGTGAAGGCGCGCGACGTCGGCATGGAGGTCGTCTACGACGGCATCCGGCTTTCGCCCGGAGAGATCGCCGCGTCCGCGCGCGACGAGGGCGTCCACCTCGTCGGCCTCTCGATCCTGTCCGGCTCGCACTGCGTGCTCGTCGTCGACGTGCTCGAGAAGCTGCGCGACGCCGGCCTCGGCCATCTGCCCGTCGTCCTCGGAGGCATCATCCCGGAGGAAGACGCGGCCAAGCTCCGCAAGGCCGGAGTGCGCCGGGTCTACACTCCCAAGGACTTCGACCTGACCCGCATCATGAGCGACATCGTCGATGTCGTGGAGGAGTTCGGTTCTGCCGCGTGATCTCGCCCAGCGATTGCTGGACCATGACCGAGACGCGGTACCCGAGGCGCTCAATCTCGCCGACGACCGCCGTGCCGATCGCCGCGAAGAGGCGCTCGAGCTGCTCGACGCGCTCGAGCGGGAGTCGCCATTCCCGGGCGCGGCCCGCATCGGACTGACGGGCGCGCCGGGCGCCGGAAAATCGACGCTGCTCGACGCGCTCGTCCGAGAGCTGCGGCCCAACGGAGACACGGTGGCGATCGTCGCCGTCGACCCCTCGAGCCGGACCACGGGCGGCGCGCTGCTCGGCGACCGCATCCGCGTGCGGTCCGGCGCCGCGGACCCCGGCGTCTTCATCCGCTCGATGGCGGCCCGCAGCCAGCTCGGTGGGCTGGCCGAGAGCGCGTGGCCCGCGGTGGTCATCCTGGCCGCGGCGTTCGACCGGGTGTTCGTCGAGACCGTGGGCGTGGGGCAGAGCGAGAGCGACATCGCCGCCCTCGTCGATACGCTCGTGTATGTCGCCACGCCGGGAGCCGGAGACGCGCTGCAGTTCATGAAGGCCGGCGTGCTCGAGCATCCGGACGTCTTCGTGGTCAACAAGGCCGATCTCGGCGCCGCGGCCGCGCGCACCGCGAGCGAGCTGAAGGGCACGATGGCGCTGGGCGAACGCGAGGCCGGACGAGCGGAGGCGCCCGTGATCCTCACCTCCGCGCGCGATCGCGACGGGATCGGCGAGCTGGTCGACGCGCTCGACGCACACCGCCAGCAGCTGATCGACGCGGACGCGCTCCGGGAAAGGCGACTGCGCGGCCGCAGGACGCTGCTGCTCGACGCGCTCGAGCGCCGCTACGGGGCCTTCGGCATCGAAAAGCTGGGCGGTCGACACGGCATTCTCGAGCGCCTGCGCGAGGACGCGCGGGTCTCGCCCTTCGCGCTGCAGGATCGACTCGGCCGCGAGATCGAAGAGGCGCTGCGAAAATGCCGCTGATCCCCACGGCCCGGTCGGTCCAGTCGCTCTTCGAAGCGGTTCGCGAGGCCTGCTCGTCGAGCGCGTGGTCGCGGGGCGTGGAGCTCTCGCGCTCGGACTGCGCGACCGGGGAGCGCGCCGACGCCGCGGAGATCGCGATCCGGATCTCGACGCGCGGCGGCCTCGACTGCCCGCTGGTCACCCTGTACCCGAGCGACGACGAGTGGGACTGCGAGTGCGCGAGCCGCGAGGACGCCTGTGAGCACGTCGCCGCGGCCGTGATCGCGCTTCGCGGGGCGCGGCAGAAGGGGCTCGAGCTGCCGATCAACGGCGAAAGGCGCGGGCGCATCGGCTACCGCTTCAGCCGACACAACGCCGGGCTCGCGCTCGACCGCGTGGTCAACGCCGGCGAAGACTCTCCGCCGCTTCGCGTCGCGCTCGCCACGGTGGCCTCCGGGGCCGCGGACGGCCCCGAGTTCCTCGCCACCGAAGCCGACCTCGCCGTCGAGCAGCTGCTCGGCTCGCGCGTGCACGGCCCGATACCACGGGGGCTCACGAAGAGCTTGCTGAAGGCCCTCGAGGGGGCGACCGACATCCTGCTCGAAGGGCGCCCGGTCAAGACCTCGTCGGAGCCCGTCGTGCCGCAGGGAAAGGTCGTCGACGAGGGCGACGATCTCCGACTGCTCATCGAGCGCGATCCCACGATCTCCGAGGTATTCCACAACGGCGTGGTGCTCTGCGGCGACACACTGCGCCCCGTCGGCGAGTCGAACCTCACGGGGAGGGAGCTCGAGCAGTTGACGCGCGGGCGCATCTTCAGCGCCGACGCGGTCTCCGAGCTGGTGACGGAGATCCTGCCCTCGCTGCGCAAGCGCATCCCGGTCGCGATCGAGACCAGGCGCCTGCCCCGCACCGTCGAGGCGGCGCCTCGCGTGGTGCTCGACGTGCAGAAAGAGCGCGACGCCCTCACCGTCCTACCGACGCTCGTGTATGGCGATCCGACCGTCGCGCGCGTGGACGGCGGGCGGCTCAAGATCACGGGTGGGAAGGTGCCGCTGCGAGACGAAGTCGAGGAGCGCCGTTTGATGCGCCGACTGCAGAACGAGCTCGAGCTCGTCCCGGGCCGAAAGCTGCGCCTCAAGGGGCGAGAGGCGGTCGACTTCGCGAGCCGGCTCGAGCATTGGGACGGCGAGATCCGCGGCCGCGGGCACGAGGACTTCTATCTCGCGCCGGCCGTCGAGGCGCGCGTCGAGATCGGCGAGGCCGGCTTCGAGGTCTTCTTCGAATCGACCGCGGCGTCCGTCGGCGGCGCGGCCCGGGCGCGAAGCGCCGACCCCTCCGAGGTGCTCTCGGCCTTTCGGGAGGGCGTCTCGCTGGTTCCGCTGACCGGTGGCGGCATGGCGCCGCTTCCCGAGGATTGGCTGCGCCGTTTCGGGGCCCGGGTGGCGGACCTGCTCGCGGCTCGCGAAGCCGCGGGCGCACTGCCGCGCTGCGCGCTGCCGGACCTCGCGCGGCTCTGCGGTGAGCTGGAGATCCCAGCGCCACGGGCCTTCGAGTGGCTGCGCGAGCTCGTCGGCGGAGCGGAGGGCATCCCCGCCGCCGAGCTGCCGACCGACCTCACGGCGACGCTGCGCAGCTACCAGGAGGCGGGCATCGACTGGCTCTGCGCGCTGCGCGACGCGAACCTCGGCGCGCTGCTCGCGGACGACATGGGCCTGGGCAAGACGCTGCAGGCGCTGTGCGCGCTGCGCGGGCGCACGCTCGTCGTCGCACCGACGAGCGTGCTCCACAACTGGCGCGACGAGATCGCGCGATTCCGCCCGGGCCTGAGCTTCGACGTCTATCACGGCCCGGGCCGACGACTGGATCGCGGTCGGGACGTCACGCTGACCACCTACGCGATCCTGCGCATCGACGCCGACGTGCTCGCCGCCGAGCACTGGGACACGCTGATCCTCGACGAAGCGCAGGCCATCAAGAACCCCGACAGCAAGGTCACGAGGGCCGCCTACCAGCTGCGGGGCGATTTTCGGATGACGTTGAGCGGCACGCCCGTCGAAAACCGGCTCGACGAGCTCTGGAGCCAGTTCCACTTCATCAATCGCGGGCTGCTCGGATCGCGGGGCGATTTCGAAGAGCGCTACGCCAAACCCATCGGAATGGGCGACGACGAAGTGGCCGCGCGGCTGCGCGAGCGGATCCGCCCGTTCGTGCTGCGCCGACTCAAGCGCGAGGTCGCACCCGAGCTGCCGCCGCGCACGGACGTCGTGCTGCACACCACGCTCACCGAGAGCGAGCGCGACACCTACGACGCGATTCGCGCCGCGTCGCTCGAGAGCGTGGTCGCCCAGCTGTCGTCCGGCGCAAACGTCATGCAGGCGCTGGAAGTCCTGCTCCGACTCCGACAGGCGGCCTGCCACTCGGCGCTCGTGCCGGGCCAGATCGCGGACTCGTCCTCGAAGATCGAGCTGCTGCTGGAGTTTCTCGACGAGGTGCTCGCCGAGGGCCACAAGGCGCTGGTGTTCTCCCAGTGGACCTCGCTGCTCGACCTCGTCGAGCCGCACCTCGAGCGCGTGCAGACCCCGTACACGCGGCTCGACGGAGCGACGCGCGACCGCGCGGGTGTGGTCGCGGGCTTTCAGGATCCGGACGGACCGCCCGTGCTGCTGGCCTCCCTCAAGGCGGGCGGCCTCGGGCTCAACCTCACGGCCGCGGACCACGTGTTCATCCTCGACCCCTGGTGGAATCCCGCCGCCGAGGACCAGGCCGCGGACCGCGCGCACCGCATCGGCCAGAACCGCCCGGTCATCGTGTACCGACTGGTCGCCGAGGACACCGTCGAGGAGCGCATCCTCGCGCTGCAGGAAAGGAAGCGCGCGCTGAGCGAGGCCGCGCTGGGCGGCGTGGCGGGCGCGCTGACGCGCGAGGACCTGCTCGCGCTGCTCGCCTGAGCGCCGAGCGCCGGCGACGTCGGCTCAGCGGCCGCGCCCCTCCCACTCGACGTCGGCGACACCCGCGCGTCGGTTCTCGACGCGCGCCATCACGAAGAGCAGGTCCGAGAGCCGGTTCAGATACCGGATGGCGCCATCGCTGAGCGGCTCCGCGCGGTGGAGCGCGACCACGCGCCGCTCGGCGCGGCGGCAGACGGTGCGCGCCAGGTGCAGGGACGCCGCGGCCGGCGTTCCGCCGGGCAGGATGAAGCGCTTCAACGGCTCGAGCTCGCCTTCGAGCGCGTCGATCCGCGCTTCGAGGCGTTCGACGTCGGAATCGCCGAGGCGCGGAAGCGAAGCCCGCTCTCGGCGCTCGTCGTCGGGAGACGCCAGGTAGCCGCCGAGCTCGAACAGCGACACCTGGATTTCCCGGACGATCCCGCGCAGGTCTTCGCAGCTCGACCCGGCCGCGCAGCGGCCCAGCGCGGCGTTGAGCTCGTCGACCGCGCCGTAGGCCTCGACCCGCGCGCAGTCCTTGGAGACGCGACCACCGCCCAGCAGGTCGGTCTCGCCCCGGTCTCCGCGTTTGGTGTAGATCTTCACCAGCGCTCGGCGCGCGTCAGCCCGCCAGCTCCCGATCGATGATCTTCTCGAGCTCCGGATCGGGCTCGCCCGGGGAGGGCCCGGGCGGCCGGGCGGCGCGCGTCTGCCGCCTCAGGAATGCGAACACGATCACGCCGCCGACGAGAAAGGCGACCACCGGAAACACGTAGGCCGTCAACCCGAACCCCTCGGCGCGCGGGGCCGGGCGCAAGATGTCGCCGTAGCGTTCGAACAGCTCGGCCTCGACGTCTTCCCGGCTGCGACCGGCCGCCTCCTGGACGATCAGCCACATCCGGAGCTCGTCGGCCTGCGGACTGGTGCACGCGGACAGCGTCCGCCCGGGGCAGAACGGGCTCATCAGTCGGTTCGGGAGCTTGTACGCCCAGCCCTCGGGCTCGGCGACCGCCTCGCCCTGCGCCGCGCTCGCGACGCCGAGCAGAGCGGCGGCCGCGATCCCCGCGAGAAGCGGCATCGAAGAACGCGCGTTCACCACGATTCCCCCTCCGGTCCGGGCAGCCGATAGGCGTCGACCCGGGCGGCGAGCTGCGCGATTGCGCGACCCGCCATCGACTCCGTCCCATCCCCTTCGAGAAACGGGCGCCCCCGGTCGGCCGACGCCGCCAGCTCCGCGTCGAACGGAATCCGCGCCAGCACCTCCAATCCGAGGCCCTCCACGTCTCCGGCACCGAGAGTCTCGCGAAATAATGGCCCCTCCGCTCCGCATTTCGAGCAGATCGAGGTGCCGAAGTTCTCCACGAGCCCGATCAGCGGAAAACCGGCCTCGTGCGCGCGGCGCAGCGAG
>JBFGGA010000174.1:0-7414 GCA_041579295.1 Myxococcota bacterium
CTCGCGCCGATCTACGTCGTGAACTTCACCCAGCGCCAGTGCGCCGAGCAGGCGCAGGGCCTGACGAGCGCGCGCATCGCGACGCGCGCAGAGCGCGAGCGGATCGACGACGCGCTCGGCGGCTTCGCGTTCGACTCCCCCTACGGCAAGGACGTGAAGCGCTTCGTGCGCCACGGCATCGGCCTGCACCACGCGGGGCTGCTACCCAAGTACCGCCTGCTCGTCGAGCGGTTCGCGCAGCGCAGCCTGCTCAAGGTGATCTGCGGCACCGACACGCTCGGCGTCGGCGTGAACATCCCGATCCGCACGGTGCTCTTCTCGCAGCTCTTCAAGTTCGACGGTGAGAAGCTCGGCATCCTGAGCGTGCGCGAGTTCAAGCAGATCGCGGGCCGCGCGGGCCGCAAGGGCTTCGACGAGCGCGGCAGCGTGGTCTGTCAGGCGCCCGAGTACGCGATCGAGAACAAGCGCGCCGCGCTGAAGGCCGCCAGGTCGGGCGCGAAGCGCAAGGCCGTCCGGAAGAAGCAGCCGCCCCGGCAGAACTTCGTGCCGTGGAACCGCGACACCTTCCAGCGACTCATCCACCAGCCGCCCGAGACGCTGGTCTCGCGCTTCGACGTCGACCACGGGATGGTCGTGAGCGTGCTGCAGCGCGGCGCGGCGGCGGCGGCGTGCGAGCGCGGCTACCGCGGCGTGATCGAATTGATCGAGCGCTGCCACGAGCGCCCGGCCGCCAAGGCGCGCCTGCGCCGGCGCGCCGCACAGCTGTTTCGCTCGCTGCGGCGCGCGGAGATCGTCGAGGTCCGCAGGCGCAGTGACGGACGGCCCGGGGTAAGCGTCGCGGAAGACCTCCAGTTCGACTTCTCGCTGCACCACGCGCTCTCGCCTTTCTTGGTCGACGCGGTCGCGGTGCTCGATCCGGAGTCGCCCGCCTACGCGCTCGAGCTGCTGACCCTCGTCGAAGCCATTCTGGAGGACCCGAACGCGATCCTGTACGCGCAGGTCCGCAAGCGCAAGGCGGAGCTGGTCGCGAAGCTCAAGGCGGAGCGCGTCCCCTACGAAGAGCGCATCGCCAAGCTCGAGCGCGTCACCCACCCCAAGCCGGACGCGGACTTCGTCTACGCGGCGTTTCGCATCTTCGTCGAGACGCATCCCTGGTTCGGTGAGGAGAGCATCCACCTGAAGTCGATCGCGCGGGAGATGTTCGAGGGCCTGCGCGGCTTCGACGACTACACCCGCGAGTACGGGATCGCGCGCAGCGAGGGCCTGCTGCTGCGCTACCTCGGGCAGGTGCTCGGCACGCTCGTGAAGAACGTTCCCGAGGGCGCGAGGACCGACGCGGTCTACGACGCGATCGCGTACTTCCGCACGCTGATCCGACGCGTCGACTCGAGCCTGCTCGACGCCTGGGAGACGCTCGTCGACCCGGCTCCGCCCGCGGAGGGCGCGCAGCCCGAGGCCCGCCCGTTCGACCTCGCCCAGCAGCCCGCGCTGCTCGCCGCGCGCGCGCGCGCGGAGCTGCACGCGCTGGTGCGCGCGCTCGCGAAGCGCGACTACGCGGCCGCCGCCGCGTGCGTCCGGCAGGACCCGGACGACCCCTGGGACGCGCCGAGATTCGAGCGCGCCCTCGAGCCGTACCACGAGGAGTACGCGGAGATCCTGTTCACGCCGGACGCGCGCAACGCGAGGCGCACGCTGCTGAAGGCCAGCGGTCCGCGCCGCTGGGACGTCGCGCAGGTGCTCGTCGATCCCGAGGGCGACAACTTCTGGGCGATCGAGGGCGCGATCGACCTCTCGAAGCAGCGCGACCCCGAGGGCCCGTTCGTGCGGATCCGCCGCATCGGCACCTGAGCTCCGACGCGCCGGAAATCCGCGCCGCAAAGCGCGTCACCGAACCGGAATGCGCGAGGCACGCTGCAGATGTTTCGTTTGACGGGAGCGGCGCCCCGTTCAACGCAAGGCGCGCCGCAGGCGTGCCGTTCAACGCGAAGGCACGCCGCAGGCGTGCCGTTCAACGCGAAGGCACGCCGCAGGCGTGCCGCTCAACGGGAGTGGCGCCGGCCGCGCATCTCGCGCGCGATGCGCGCCTTCGACGCCGCCCACGAGCAGATCGGGCAAGCGGTCAGGTCGTGGCCGCGCGCGGGGCAGTGCTCGCGCCCGAAGTAGATCATCTGCAGGTGCACCCGCCCCCAGCTCTCGCGCGCGAAGAGCTGCTTCAGATCGCGCTCGGTCTGCGCCACGTTCTTCGCCGCCGAGAGCCCCCAGCGCCCGGCGAGGCGATGGATGTGCGTGTCGACCGGAAACGCGGGGATCCCGAACCCCTGCACGAGCACGACGCTCGCCGTCTTGTGGCCCACGCCGCGCAGCGCCTCGAGCTCCTCGAAGGTCCTGGGCACGCGCCCGCCGTGGTCGTCGACGAGCACGCGCGAGAGCTCCGCGATCGCCCGCGCCTTGGAGGGCGCGAGCCCGCAGGGCCGGATGATCTCGAGGATCTCGTCGACCGAGAGCTCCAGCATCGCCTCGGGTGTGGACGCGCGCGCAAACAGCTTCGGCGTGACCTGGTTGACGCGAACGTCGGTGCACTGCGCGGAGAGCAGCACCGCGATCAGCAGCGTGTAGGGATCTTCGTGCGCGAGCGGCACGGCGAGCTCCGGGTAGCACTCGTCGAGCTGCCGCTGGATCCGGCGGGCCTTGGCTTCGCGCTTCACGGTCGGCCCAGCGTAGCGCCACTGCGCGCGGTGCGAACGGTGCGCGGGGTCGCCGGCGCGCGCGAGGTTCGCAAAACTCGCGGGCGTGGCAGCGAACGAGAAGCTCTACGAGCGGATCTACGCGGTGGTTCGGCGCATTCCGCCCGGGCAGGTCGCCACCTACGGGCAGATCGCCGCGCTCGCGGGCCTCGGCGGCCACGCGCGCCAGGTCGGCTACGCGCTGCACGCGCTCGCGACGCAGGAAGCCGTGCCCTGGCATCGGGTCGTCAACGCGCGCGGCCAGGTCAGCCCGCGCGCCGAGCCCGGCGACGACCGGCTGCAGCGCACGTTGCTCGAGCGCGAGGGCGTGCGCTTCGACGCCGCGGATCGGCTCGACCTCGCCCTCTACCGCTGGCAGCCGCGCGACGGCTGAGCGCGCGGCGCGGCCCCGGGAATGGGGGCGCGCGACGCCGCGAGCGGACCCACCGAAGCGCGATCTACTCCCCCTGCGCGGCGATCGGGATCGAGCGCTCCGAGAGCCGGGTGCTGGGCAGCTCTTCGTCGACGCGCACCCCGCCGCGCTTGACCACGCGCGCGGGCGTGCCCACCGCCGTGCAGTCGGGCGGAACGTCGTGCATGTGGATGAACGAGCCCGCGCCGACCTTCGAGTTCGCGCCGATCGTGATCGGCCCGAGCAGGGTGGCGCCGGTTCCGATCAGCACGTTGTCGCCGACCGTGGGATGCCGCTTGCCGCGGTGCTTGCCCGTGCCGCCGAGCGTGACGTTGTGGAACATCACGCAGTGATCGCCGATCTCCGCGGTCTCGCCGATCACCACGCCCGCCCCGTGGTCGATGAAGAAGGCGCGCCCGATGCGCGCGCCCGGGTGGATCTCGACGCCCGTCCAGACGCGCGCCAGCGCGGAGAGCAGGCGGGGCAGCAGCGGAATTCTCCAGCGCTCGCGCAGCGGGTGCGCGATCCGGTAGACCCAGACGGCGTGGAGCGGCAGGTGGCAGAGGGCCGTCTCCAGGCGGCTCGTCGCCGCGGGGTCGTTCTGGACGACCGCTTCGAGGTCTTCGGCCAATGCCCGCAGCATGCAGCGCCTCCCCGCCGACCGCAGAGTGTATCCGCGCCGGATTCGCCGCGCCGGGGTGCGCGTGCTACGCGTTTTGCGAGCGCAAGCCCGTGCAGAAATCACTCGACAAGCTGATCGCGCTGCTCGACCTCGAGGAGCTCGAGGTCAACCTCTTCCGGGGCCGCTGCACGGAGGGCTGGCAGCGCGTGTTCGGCGGGCAGGTCCTCGCGCAGGCCCTGGTGGCCGCGGGCCGGACGGTCGACGAGCGCGCCGCCCACTCGCTCCACGCCTACTTCCTGCGGCCCGGCGATTCGAGCGTCCCCATCCTGTATCAGGTGGACCGCACGCGCGACGGCCGCAGCTTCACGACCCGGCGCGTGACGGCCGTCCAGCACGGCGAGGCGATCTTTCACCTCGAGGCGTCGTTCCAGCGCGAGGAGTCCGGCCCCGAGCACCAGGACGAGATGCCCGACGCGCCGGATCCCGAATCGCTGCCGACCTGGCAGCAGCGCATGGCGCCGCTGGCCTCGCGGCCCGAACTCGTCGAACAGCTCAGGGCGCGCGCGCCCGATCGGCTGAAGCACTGGCTCGCGGCGGATCGCCCGATCGATCTGCGCCACGTCACGGAATTCGACCCGATCGAGCCCGAGAAGCTCCCGCCCCGGCTCCAGGTCTGGGTGCGGGCCGACGGCCGCCTCCCGGATTCGACGCTCGTCCACCAGTGCGTCGCCGCGTACGCGTCCGACATGACGCTGCTGAAGGCGGCGGCCCTGCCCCACGGCATCTCGTGGTCGGACGGCGCGCACATGGTCGCGAGCCTCGACCACGCGATGTGGTTCCATCGGCCGCTGCGAGCCGACGAGTGGCTGCTCTACGATCAGCAGAGCCCCACCGCGGGCGGCGCGCGGAGCTTCAGCACGGGACGCATGTTCAGCCGAGAGGGCCGATTGGTGGTGTCGGTCGTCCAGGAGGGCCTGCTCCGTCCGGTGCGGCGCTGAGCCGGCGCGCGTCGACGCGCGGCGAGCGGACCGACGCACCGGCCCGCTGCTCGCCAACCGCCCTTCCGCTCGATCGCGGACAAATCCAGACGGCGGCGGCAGCGCGGATTTTCTGAGCGGCTAGAATTCGGATGCTTTCGGCGCCTGATTCGAAGCCACCAGCAATTAGAAGACCAAGGGAATCTCCATGAGCAAAAACGACAAGCTGAACACATGGGTTCGTGAGATCGAGGACCTGTGCAAGCCGGACGCCGTGCACTGGTGCGACGGCTCCGACGCCGAGAACGACGAGCTGATCCGACGCATGCTCGCCGCGGGCACCGCCCGCAAGCTCAACGAGCGCAAGCGCCCCAACAGCTACCTGGTGCTCTCGGATCCCGCCGACGTCGCGCGCGTCGAAGACCGCACCTTCATCTGCTCCGCGCGCGAAGAGGATGCCGGGCCGACCAACAACTGGGCCGATCCCGCCGAGATGAAGGCGGAGCTGCGGGGCCTGTTCGACGGCGCGATGAAGGGCCGCAGGATGTACGTGATCCCGTTCAGCATGGGGCCGATCGGCTCGCCGATCGCCCACATCGGCGTCCAGATCACCGACTCGCCCTACGTGGTGGCCAGCATGCGGATCATGACGCGGATCGGCCGGAAGGTGCTCGACACCCTCGGCGACGGCGCGTTCGTCCCCTGCCTGCACTCCGTCGGGGCTCCGCTCGAAGACGGCGCGCCCGACGTACCCTGGCCCTGCAACGGGGACAACAAGTACATCGTGCACTTTCCCGAGACGCGCGAGATCTGGTCGTACGGCTCGGGCTACGGGGGCAACGCGCTGCTCGGCAAGAAGTGCTTCGCGCTGCGCATCGCCTCCGTGATGGCGCGCGACGAGGGCTGGCTGGCGGAGCACATGCTCATCCTCAAGCTTACCTCGCCCGAGGGAGCCGTCCACTACATCTGCGCGGCGTTCCCGAGCGCGTGCGGCAAGACCAACCTCGCGATGATGAATCCGACGATCGACGGTTGGAAGGTCGAGACCATCGGTGACGACATCGCGTGGATGAAGTTCGGCGACGACGGCCGGCTCCACGCCATCAATCCCGAGGCGGGATTCTTCGGCGTGGCGCCGGGCACGAGCATGAAGTCGAATCCGAACGCGATGCGCAGCTTCACCGAGAACGCGTTCTTCACCAACTGCGCGCTCACGCCCGACGGCGACGTCTGGTGGGAGGAGATGACCGACGAGCCGCCCGCGAAGCTCATCGACTGGCACGGCAACGAGTGGACGCCGCGCAACGGCACGCCCGCCGCGCACCCCAACGCGCGCTTCACGGCGCCCGCGAGCCAGTGCCCGGTGATCGCGCCGGAGTGGGAGGACCCGAAGGGCGTGCCGATCAGCGCCATTCTCTTCGGCGGGCGCCGCGCCACGGTCGTGCCGCTCGTCAACGAGGCGCGCGACTGGCGGCACGGCACCTTCCTGGGCTCGATCATCAGCAGCGAGAAGACCGCCGCGGCCGCGGGAAAGGTCGGCGAGCTGCGCCGCGATCCGATGGCCATGCTGCCGTTCTGCGGGTACAACATGGCCGACTACTGGGGCCACTGGCTGGAGATCGCAGGGCGCGCGGGCGCGCGGCTGCCGAAGATCTACTACGTGAACTGGTTCCGGAAGGGCACCGGGGGCGATTTCCTCTGGCCGGGCTTCGGCGAGAACGGCCGCGTGCTCAAGTGGATCTTCGAGCGCTGCGAGGGAACCGCCAAGGCCATCGAGACGCCGATCGGAAACGTCCCCACGGAGGGCGCCCTCGACCTCGACGGGCTCGACGGGGTGTCACGCGACGACATCAACGAGCTGCTGCGCGTCGACATCGACGGCTGGCTCGCGGAGCTTCCGCTGATCGAGGAGTACTACGCGCAGTTCGGCGATCACCTGCCGAAGGGGCTGCGCGACGAGCTTCGCGCGATGAAGGATCGGCTCGAAGCGGCGAAGAGCTGACGGGCGGGCGATCGCAGCGTCCGTGACCGTCGCCGGACCGCTCTCGGGTGTGCTCGTCGTCGACCTCACCCGCGTGCTCGCGGGCCCCTATTGCACGATGGTGTTGGCGGACCTCGGCGCTCGGGTGATCAAGGTCGAAGTGCCCGGGCGCGGAGACGACGCGCGCGCGATCGGGCCCTTCGTCGGCGATCGCTCCGCCTACTTCGCGTCACTCAACCGCGGGAAGCAGAGCATCGCGCTCGACCTCAAGGACGGCGACGACCGCCGCGTCTTCGAGCGGCTGCTCGAGCGCGCCGACGTGCTGGTGGAGAACTTCCGCCCCGGCGCGATGGAGCGCCTGGGTTACGGCTGGGACGAGATCCACGCGCGCTTCCCGCGCCTGATCGCCGCGTGCACGTCGGGCTTCGGCCAGACCGGACCCTACGCGCAGCGCCCGGCTTACGACGTGATCGCGCAGGCGATGGGCGGGATCATGAGCATCACCGGGCAGCCGGGCGGCGAGCCCACCCGGGTGGGGACGTCGATCGGCGACATCGCGGCGGGCCTGTTCACCGCGATCGGCATCCAGGCGGCGCTCGTCGAGCGCGCGCGCAGCGGGGCGGGCCAGCGCGTCGACGTGAGCATGCTCGACGCGCAGGTCGCGATCCTCGAGAACGCGATCGCGCGCTACGCGGTGAC
>JBFGGA010000175.1:0-7311 GCA_041579295.1 Myxococcota bacterium
CGCGGCCCGCTCTCGGCGGTCTTTCTCGACGCCTACGGCGAGATCAATCGCATGGCGCGCTTCAGCGGGAGGGCCGCGCTGGAGGGGCTCGAGGAGGGCCACCTGCAGGCGCTCGCGCAGAAGATCGCCTGGACGGGCTCGCGCGAGGCGCTGCGCCTGGAGCGCGGCCTCTCGTTTCTCGCGACCACGGGCAGCGCGGCGCCGTTCATCGGGCTGTTCGGAACGGTGATCGGGATCATCAACGCGTTCCAGGGCATCGGCCGCGCGGGCACGGCGAGCCTCGCGGTGGTGGCGCCCGGCATCGCGGAGGCGTTGATCGCCACCGCGGTCGGGCTGTTCGCCGCGATTCCCGCCACGGTCTTCTACAACTACTTCGTCGGCGAGCTGCGCCGCATCGCCGCTGCGATCGACCTCTTCGGGGACGAGTACGAGGCGGACCTGCGCCACATGGCCAACGCCAAGCAGGCGACCCCCCCGCTGGCGTCGGAGTGAGGGGGCCTCTGCGTTGACGGTGCTGCAGCCTCGATCCGAGATCAACGTGACGCCCTTCGTCGACGTGATGCTCGTGCTGCTGATCATCTTCATGGTCACGGCTCCGCTGATGCAGCAGGGGATCGACGTCGACCTGCCGGAGACCACGACCCAGCAGCTGCGCATCCGGGACGAACCGCTGATCCTGACGGTCGACAAGGCGGGCAAGTACCACCTCGGAAGGCGGGAGATCGCCGAGGCCGAGCTCGGCGAGAAGCTGGTGGCGATCTTCAACGGCCGCGACAGCAAGGAGATCTTTCTTCGCGCCGACGAGAACGTTGCCTACCGTTACGTCGTCAAAGCCCTGGCGGCCGCCAGGCAGGCGGGCGCCACCAAGCTCGGGATGGTGACCGAGCCCGAGAGCTGAGCGTGGAGCGGGCCGTAGCGTGACGGAAAGCCACCAGATCTCGTTTGATTTCGGCCACCTGCAGCGCCGGGAGATGCGCCGGCTGCTGGCGATCTCGGCCGCCGCGCACCTCGTGCTGATCGCGGCCTTCGGGTTCTCGCCCGAGCCGAAGATCAGCGTGCCGCGCGGCGTGGTCGCGGTCGAGCTCGTGACCGCGCCCGCGCCCGCGCGCCCCGCGGCGCCCGCGCCTGCCGCGAAGCCCGCGCCACCCAAGCCCATCCCCAAGCCGAAGCCAAAGAAGATCGTGCTGCCCGCGGAGCCCACCACGCCGAAGGTCGAACCCAAGGTGGTCGAGAAGCCGCCGCCCGCGCCGCCGAAGCCCGAGCCCGCGAAGCAGTACGAGGACGTGCTGGCCCAGCTGCGCGCCCAGGACGACGAGGCCGCGCCGCCGGTCGAGGTTGCCGAGGCGCAGGCCGCCGCGATCGGCACGCCGGGCGCTCCGGACGGCGTCGCGATCTCGCCCGAGGTCGCCGCCTGGCTCAAGCGCGCCAAGATCCACGTGCGCAAGAACTGGGTGCTGCCGGCGGGGTTTCGCACCCAGGCCCTCGAGGCGCGCGTCGAGGTCGAGCTCGACGCGTCGGGCGGCGTGCGCGGCGAGCCGAAGCTGATCCGCCCGTCGGGCAACCCCTGGTACGACGAGGGCGTGATCCACGCGATCCAGAAGTCGAGCCCGCTGCCGGCGCCGCCCGAGGCCGGCAAGTGGCCGTTCATCTTCCGGCCCGAGGACAGCTATTGATGCGCGCCGCCGCGTTCGCCGCGACGTGCGCCGCCGCATGCGCCGTGCTGGCGACGGCCGCGGGCGCTCGCGCCGCGGACCGCCCGGCCGTCGTCGTGACCAGCGGCCAGGAGCAGAAGTTCGCCGTCGCGCTGCAGAAGTTCGCGGGCGGGCCCGACGCGGAGGGTTTTCGCGAGGGCCTCGAGACCGCGCTCGAGTTCTCGAGCCTCTTCCGCGCGATCGATCGCAGGGCCTTCCTCGGCCCCACGACCACGGAGGCGCTCGACGCCAGCGCCTCGCTGGAGTGCCTGGAGTGGACGACGATCGGAGCGGACGTCTTCGTCGAGGGCCTGCTGGAGCTCGCCGAGGGTCAGTTCTCGGCCGAGTTCGGCGTCTGGGATCTGGTCGGCTGCCAGCGCAAGCTCCGCCGTCGCTACCGCCAGGCGTCGAGTGCCGACCCGATCGTCCTCGCCAAGCGCATCGCGGACGACATCGTGGAGGTGCTCACCGGGGTGCGCGGCGTCGCGAGCACGGAGCTCGCCTTCGTCTCGAAGCGCGGCGGGAACCCCGAGATCTACGTGATGGACGCGGACGGCGGCAACCAGCGCCCGGCCACCGCCAATCGCTCGATCAACAACTTTCCCGCGTGGTCGCCGACGGGAGATTCGATCCTCTACACCTCCTACCGCAGCGAAAACCGCCCGCTGCTGTTCCTCTCGACGCGCGGCCGCGGCAAGCCCGGGCGCGTGCTCTCCGAGCTCGGCGACTTTCCTCAGTACCGCGCGGTCTTCCGGCCGGACGGACGGGAGCTCGCCGTCGTGATGAGCCCGAGCGGCTCGACGGAGATCTACCGGGTGAGCCTCGACGGGCGGCGCCAGCGCCGACTCACCGAGAACCGCGCGATCGACGTCTCGCCGTCGTGGTCGCCGGACGGGCGCCAGCTCGCGTTCGCCTCCGACCGCGCGGGCTCGCCGCAGATCTACGTGATGGATGCGGACGGCTCGAACGTCCGGCGGCTGACCTTCGACGGCGATTACAACACGAGCCCCGCGTGGTCACCGGACGGGCGCTGGATCGCCTACCAGAGCCGCGTCGGGGGCCAGTTCGACATCTGGTTGATCGATCCAGACGGAAGTGTGAACCTTCCGCTGGTCACGCACCATCGAAACGACGAGGCGCCGAGTTGGTCGCCGGATGCGAGAAAGATCGCCTTCAGCTCGACGCGCCGGGGGAGCGCCGATATCTATCTGATCGACTCCAGCGGGGACCATCTCCGGCGGCTGACCGACGGCCCCGGCGATGACACGAGCCCGTCGTGGGGGCCCTATCCGCGCTAGTCGGCGGACCCGCGCGCGGGGGCGCGGGGCGGGCCGACGGACGCCGGGGAACAGAGGGGGGAAATCGGATGAAACGCGGAACCGCGGCGCTGTTCCTGGCCCTTCCGTTGGCGACCGGCTGCGTGACGGTCGCGGATTTTCGGAAGGTCCAGCGGGACGTGATCGATCTGAAGCGCAACGTGGCGCGCAGCGGAGGCGCCGCGCCGCGCGAGCGCCTCGCGGAACTCGCGGCGCGCATCGACGCGCTCGAGCAGGAGAACGAGTTGCTGCGCGGACGGCTGGAGGTCGCGGAGCACCGCGCCAGCGAGGCGATGCGCGAGGCGCGCGCGGCCCGGCAGGCAGGGGCGAGCCAGTCGCGCGAACCGGCTCCCGGCGCCCCGGGGGACGATTCGGTTCCGGCCAGCGGCGATGCCACGAGCGGCGACGCGGCGCTCAGCGAGGAGCTCGCCGCCTACAAGGCCGCTCGCGCTACCTGGAGCAACGGCGAGTGGGAGGCTTGTGTTGACCGGCTCGGCGAGTTTCTGCAGACTTATCCGTCCTCCGTATACGCGGATGACGCCGCGTACTGGCGGGCGGATTGCTACTTCCAACAGGGAAACTACAAGAAGGCGGTGCTGCGGTTCGACGATGTGGTCGTGCGCTACCCGAACGGGAACAAGGCAGCCGACGCACTCTACCGGGAAGGAGAGGCGCTGCTCCGCCTGGGTCCGGCGTACAACGAAGCCGCGCGCAAGGCATTCCAACGCGTGATCGCCGAGTATCCGGATTCGGACCGAGCAGCGGAAGCGAGTCAACAACTCGAATTGCTCTGACACGTTTGCAGGTAGCAGGAGACTGGCTTGAACAAACGCGATCTCGAACGATTCAAGAAGATCCTCCTGGAGCAGCGCGAGCAGCTCCAGGGCAATCAGCGCAAGGCGCTCGGGGGCGACATCCACCTCGACCCCGACGATTTTCCAGACGAGATCGACACCGCATCCTCCGAGATCAACCTGCAGTTCACGGGGCGGCTGCGCGAGCGCGAGCAGGGGCTGCTCTCCAAGGTGGACACCGCGCTGCGCAAGATCGAAGACGGCGAGTACGGCGAGTGCGTGAACTGTGGTGAGGACATCGGCGTGAAGCGGCTTCGGGCGCGGCCGGTGGCCGAGTTGTGCATCGATTGCAAATCCGAGCAGGAGAAGCTCGAGCGGCGGACCGGCTGAGCTCCGATCTCGTCCTGGGTATCGAGAGCTCTTGCGACGAGATGGCCGCGGCGGTCGTGCGCGGCGGCGCGCAGATCCTCTCGAACGTCGTGCGCGGCCAGACCGAGATCCACGAGCCCTACGGCGGCGTGGTTCCCGAGCTCGCCTCGCGCGATCACGTGCGAAGCGTGTCTGCGGTGGTCGAGGCGGCGCTCGCGCGCGCGTGCGTGAGCTCGGCCGAGCTCGCCGCGGTGGCGGTGACCGCCGGACCCGGCTTGATCGGCTCGCTGCTGGTGGGCCTGTCGTTTGGCAAGGCGCTGGCCTACCGGCTGGGCGTGCCGCTGGTCGGGGTGCACCACCTGAGCGGGCACCTCGCATCCGCGGAGCTCGCGGACGCCTCGCTGCGCGCGCCCTACGTCGGCCTGCTCACGTCGGGCGGTCACACCGCGCTGTTTCGCATCGAGGACGGCGCGCCGCCGCAGCGGCTCGGCGAGACGCGCGACGACGCGGCCGGCGAGGCGTTCGACAAGGTCGCCAAGCTGCTCGGGCTGGGCTTCCCGGGCGGCCCCGCGATCTCGGCGGCCGCGCGCAGCGGAGACGCGCGCGCGATCCGCTTCCCGCGCCCGATGCTCGACCGCGAAGGCCTCGATTTCTCGTTCAGCGGCCTGAAGACCGCGGTCGCGCTGGAGGTCGAGCGCCGCGCGCGCGGCGGCGCGCTCGCGGAGCCGGACGTCGCCGACATCGCGGCGTCGTTCGAGGCGGCCGCGATCGACGTGCTCGTGGGCCGCGCGTGCCAGGCGCTGCGCGACACAGGCGTGAAGCGCCTCGCCGTCGTGGGCGGCGTCGCCGCCAACCGTCGCCTGCGCGCCCAGATGGAGCGGGCCGCCGCCGAGGACGGCTTCGCGGTGTCGTTTCCGCCGCCGGAGCTGTGCACCGACAACGCCGCGATGATCGCAGCTGCGGGCGCGCGGCTGCTCGCGCGCGGCGATCGCCACGGCCTCGACCTCAACTCGTTCTCGCGCGGCAGCGGATCGCTGTGAGCGCGGCCGAGGTCAAGGCGTTCCTCGCGAGCCACGGCCTGCTCGCGCGGCGTGACCTCGGCCAGAACTTCCTCGTCGACGCATCGCTCGCGGCGCGGCTCGTCGCGCTCGCCGGCGTCGAGCCGGGCGATCGGGTGATCGAGATCGGCACCGGGCTCGGTGTGCTCACGCGCGCGCTCGCCAATCGGGCACAGCGCGTCGTGACGATCGAGATCGACGCGGGCGTCGTGCGCGCACTGCGCGCCGATGCCGCGCTGCCCGAAAGCGTCGAGCTGGTGCACGCCGACGCGCTCGATTTCGACCTCGCGGCGTGCATCCGCGGCCTGGGCGGGCCCGTGCGGCTGGTCGCCAATCTACCCTACTCGGTGTCGGCCCCATTGCTGCGCCGCTGTCTCGATCTGCGCGAGCAGCTGACCGGCTGGTCGGTCATGCTCCAGTCGGAGGTCGCGGCGCGCCTGCTCGCGCGGCCCGGGTCGCGCGACTACGGATCACTCGCCGTGCTGCACGCGCTGACGGTGACGTTCTCGAAGGCGATGGAGCTGTCGCCCAACTGCTTCTTTCCGGTCCCGAAGGTGAGCTCGACGTTCGTGCGGATTGCGCCACTCGACGCGCCGCTCGTCGAGGCGGGCGAGCTGCGCGACGTGGAGCGGGTGGTGCGCGCCGCGTTCGCGAAGCGGCGCAAGACGCTCGTCAATTCGCTGCGGGCCGGGGCGCTAGGCCCGCAGCGCTCGCGCGAGGAGCTCGAGGCCGCGCTGGCGCGCTGCGCGATCGAGCCGCGCGCGCGCGCGGAGCGCCTCGAGCCCGCGCAGCTGCTCGCGCTCGCGCGGGCGCTCCGCTGATGGCTGGCACCGCGGCGGGATCGCTCCCTCGGCAAACCCCGTTTTCAGCGGAAAGCTCGCCGCCGCGCGGCTTCCGGCGACGAGGCGCGGGCCGCTTGACAAGGGCCGCCCGGCTATCCCAAGCTTTCCGGGTCGAGAGGGGTCTCGCAGGTCGCGAACTCCATCACGACGCCGAAGAGAAATAGAAGGGATCTGTACGGCCGGCGCGCACGCGCTTCGGGTCGACAGAGACGACGCCGCAAACGCCCAGAGCGACGCTTGGATCCCCGCCGAGGGACCGAGACGGGGGTGGTTGAGGGGTGCCCGGCGGCTCCCGCCGCCAGGCCGACACCGCGCCTCCGGAATTCTCCGGCCGGCGCGTTTTTGTTTTCGAGGCACGGCGCGCAGACCGCAGGCCCGATGGGAGGCGCCCGTGTCCAGCGTAACCGCCAAGGCCGCCAGCGAGCACCGCATCACCGTTCCGTCCCTCGTCGCGCGCAAGCAGCGCGGCGAGCGCATCGCGATGCTCACCGCCTACGACTTCACGTTCGCGAGCATCTTCGACGCGGCGGGAATCGACATCCTGCTCATCGGGGATTCGCTCGGCAACGTCATGCAGGGCCAGGACACGACGCTGCCCGTCACCCTCGACGAGGTCGTCTACCACACGCGCATGGTCGCGCGGGCGGCCCGGCGCGCGATGGTGGTCTCCGACATGCCGTTCGGCAGCTACCAGATCTCCGCGGTGGAGGCGGTCCGCAACGCGTGCCGCTGCGTGAAGGAGGGCGGCGCGCACGCGGTGAAGCTCGAGGGCGGCGAGCCCATCGCGGCGACCATCGGGCGCCTCGTCGCGGCCGAGATTCCGGTGATGGCGCACGTCGGCCTCACCCCGCAGGCGATCCACCGCATGGGAGGCCACCGCGTGCAAGGGCGCGACGCCGCGAGCCGCGCGCGCGTGATCCGCGACGCGCAGAGCGTCGAGGACGCGGGAGCGTTCGCGGTGGTGCTCGAGGGCGTGCCCGCGGACCTCGCGCTCGAGATCACGCAGCGCCTGACGATTCCGACCATCGGCATCGGCGCGGGGGTGCACTGCGACGGCCAGGTGCTCGTGATGCACGACATGCTCGGCCTGACGGACTGGGCACCGAGCTTCGTCAAGCAGTACGTGAACCTCGGCGCGCTCGCCTCCCAGGCCGCGCGAAACTTCGCCGAAGAGGTCGCGAACCTGAAGTTCCCGGACGCCCGGCACTCCTACCGGTAACCGGCGGGCGCGTCGTCCAACG